>NZ_JARVXN010000032.1:0-31229 GCF_048957715.1 Mitsuaria sp. CC2
GGGGAGGCCTCGCTCCCCCCGCTGCTGCCAACTTCAGAACGAGGCTTTGCGATACTGCCGCCCTCTTCCAGGGTCACCCGTCCACCGCCCATGCGCTTCATCACCCTCAACCTCAACGGCATCCGTTCTGCCGCCACCAAGGGCGTCTTCGACTGGCTCCCGCCGCAACAGGCCGACGTGGTCGGCGTGCAGGAACTCAAGGCACAGGCCGACGTCGTCGAATCCCAGTTCGCCGGCTACGACACGCTGACCGGCCACTTCCATTACGCGCAGAAGAAGGGCTACTCCGGCGTCGGCCTCTACACGAAGGAGACGCCCAGCGACGTGATCATCGGCTTCGGCAGCAGCGAGTTCGACAACGAGGGGCGCTGGATCGAGAAACGATTCGACAAGCCCGGCCGCAAGCTGAGCCTGATCAGCTGCTACTTCCCCAGCGGCTCCAGCGGCGAGGAGCGCCAGGCGGCGAAGTTCCGCTTCCTGGCGGAGATGTACCCCTACCTGATGGCGTTGCGCGCGGAACGCGAGTTCATCCTGGTGGCCGACGTCAACATCGCACACAAGGAAATCGATCTGAAAAACTGGAAAGGCAACCGCAAGAACAGCGGCTTCCTGCCCGAAGAGCGGGACTGGATGACGCGGCTGCTCGAAAAGGACATCGGGCTGGTGGACGTCTTCCGCGTCCTCAACGACAAGCCCGAGCAGTACACGTGGTGGAGCAACCGCGGCCAGGCCTGGGCGAAGAACGTGGGCTGGCGACTGGACTACCACCTCGCGACACCCGGCATGGCCCATCTGGCCACGCGCGAGGCCATCTATCTCGACCAGCGCTTCAGCGACCACGCGCCGTTGACAATCGACTACGACTTCAAGTTCTGACAGAGGACGGCGCCCGCCGGCACGGCCGGCTTGGGAGCGAGGACTCAGTCGACCTTCGCGCCAGAGACCTTCACGACCTTGGCCCACTTGGCCGTCTCGCGAGCAATGAGCGCAGCAAATTCGGCGCTCGTGCCACCTCCAGGAACAGCGCCCTGCGCCGCCAGGCGCTCCTTGATGACAGGCGTCGCCAAGGCCTTGGCGACCTCGCGCTGAACGCGCGCGACCTGGTCCGCCGGCTGCGCGATCGGCGCCAGCAGCCCAAACCACGATGAGGCCTCGAAGGCCTTCAGCTCCGGTACGCCGCTCTCGGCAATCGTGGGGAGATCGGGCAAGGTCTCGCTGCGCTTCGCACTGGTGACCGCGATGGCCTTGAGCTTGCCGGACTTGATGTGCGGCATCGCCGAGGGCAGGTTGTCGAACATCAGATCCATGTTGCCGCCCATCAGGTCCAGCAGCGCCGGGCCCGAGCCGCGGTAAGGGAAATGGATCATGTAGGTGCCGGTCAGGCTCTTGAACAGCTCGCCCGCCAGGTGGATCGACGTGCCGTTGCCGCTGGAGCACATGTTCAGCTTGCCCGGATTGGCCTTGGCGACGCGCGCCAGGTCAGCCACGCTGTTGATGCCGTACTTCTGCGCGTTGGCGGGATTCATGACCAACACGTTGGGCACGGCCGCGACCAGCGTGATGGGCGCGAAATCCTTGACCGGGTCGAAGGGCATCTTCGGATACAGCGACTGGTTGATCGCATGCGTGCCC
The DNA here is from genome assembly GCF_048957715.1 of Mitsuaria sp. CC2. Lineage (NCBI taxonomy): Bacteria > Pseudomonadati > Pseudomonadota > Betaproteobacteria > Burkholderiales > Sphaerotilaceae > Roseateles > Mitsuaria sp. CC2. The sequence goes on from NZ_JARVXN010000032.1 coordinate 1,633, forward strand.
ACGGTGCCCATCAGCAGCGAATGCCCGTCCGTCGCATGCGCCACGTCGGCCGAACCGGTGTTGCCGCCCGCGCCGGGCTTGTTCTCGACGACGACGGGCTGGCCGAGCGCCTTCTGCAGCTCCGGCGCCATCGCGCGCGCCATCAGGTCGGTGGTGCCGGCCGGCGGAAAGGGCACGACGATGCGCAGCGGCCGCGAGGGCCAGGCCGCTTGCGCGCGCACGAGTTCCGGCAGCCAGACAGTGGACGACAGCGCGAGCAGCGCGCGGCGGTTCAGGCTCATGGGGGCGTCTCCGATGTTGTGGATCTTGGCCGCCCCAGTATGGGCGACTAGTCCGCGCCGGGCACCTCGGGTGACTCCGGACCCAGGATGGTCTGGAGCTGCACCCGCTCGGAGCTGCAGGCGGCGTCGAAGTCGGCCTCGATCTGGATCAGCGCCTGCGCGTCGCCGGCCTCGACCGTGACGATGCCGCGCGCGCGGTTGCGCCCTTGCGACTTGGCCGTGTAGAGCGCCATGTCGGCCCAGTTGACCGCCTGCTCCCAATGCAGCGCGAGCTGTGCGGGCGGCAGCGGGAAATGCGCGAAGCCGACCGAGCAGGTCACCCGCAGCGGGCCCGCCGATGTGGGCACCGGCTCGCCGCCGACGATGAACAGGATGCGCTCGGCGAGCCGCTGCAGCTGGTCCGGCGCGACGTTGCGGGCGAAGACCAGGAATTCCTCGCCGCCCCAGCGAACGACGAGGTCCTCCGCCCGCACCGCCTGCGCGATGCGCCGGGAGACCTCGATGATCACGGTGTCTCCGGCCGCATGGCCGTGGCGGTCGTTGACGTGCTTGAAGTGATCGATGTCGATCATCAGCAGCGCGCCGGTGAACATGTCCTTCGCATGGCGGTCCATGACCGCGAGGAAGTGGCGGCGGTTGGCCAGGTCCGTCAGCGGGTCGCGCTCGCTCTGCGCGCGCAGCAGGCTCTGGTTGGCCTTGAGCTTGCGGTTGGCGTCGCGGACGCGCGCCAGCATCACGCCGATCAGGATCAGCGACAGCCCCAGCAACGCCGCCAGTCCCACGCCGACGTACTGCGCCAGTCGGCGGTTGCCGAGCTCGCGGTCCTGCAGCGTCTGCTCGCGGCGCAGCAGCTCCAGGTCGCGCTGCTTGGCCTCGCTGTCGTACTTCAGTCGCAGTTGCTGCAGCGAGGACTCTCGGTTGCGTCGCGCCGTGTCGGCGCTCAGCGCGCGCTCCTCGTGATAGAGCCGCAGCGCTTCCTTCGCCTGGCCGACCTTCGCATAGGCCTCGCCCAGCTCGCGCAGCTGCAGCGCGCGGCGCACGGGATCGAAGTCGCCCTGGGCCATGTCGAGGACCCGGGCGATCTCGCGTCGCGCGGGCTCGAACTGGCGCTGCTGGACCAGCGCGACCGACAGGTTGTGTCGCAGCGTGCGTTCGTTGGTCTGGTCGTTGTAGAACTGCATGACCGGCAGCGCCAGTCGGGCGAGCTGGACCGCCTTGGCGGACTGGCCGGTGTGGATGTAGGCGTCGAGCAGGTTGTTCTGCAGCACCGCCACGTCGCGCCGCCCGCCCGACTGCTCGGCCAGCCGCAGCGCGTCTTCCAGCGCCGCCAGCTGGGTGGTCCGGTCGCCGCGCCGCGACGCGACCATCGACTCGACCATCTTGGCGCGGCTCATCGCCGAGACGTCGCCCTGTGCGAGCTGCCAGGCCTGCATCATCCATTGCTGGGCCGCGGCGGGCTCATCCCGGACCTGGCTGTTGACCGCCAGCGACCCCATCATCGTGCCGGTCACGCTATGGTCCTGGACCGCCTGCGCCAGCGACAACGCCCGCCGCAACGAGGTCTCCGCGAATGCGTATTCGCCGCGCGCACCCTGGGCCCGGGCAAGCAGCCTCAGCGCCTGGATCATCACGCGCGCATCGCATTCGGGCGGCAGGGGCGCCGTCGATGCGGCGGGGCAGGCCGGCGAGAGCTCGTCGAGCGCGAGCTGCGCCATCTCGCCGGAGCGGCCGGTCTGGCCCTGTCGATCTTGCAGCTCGGCCAACAGCATGCGCGCGAGCGGCCGGCCGCCCGGCTTCGCCTCCAGCTCGGCAGCCATGCGGCGGACGTCGTCGGGACGCCCCGCCTGGACCGCATTGCGGCCCAGGGTGTATTCGATGTGCAGCCGATGCGCCGCATTCGCGGGTTCCGCCAGCAGCGCACGCAACTGCTGCGCTGCCTTCGCCGGCTCGTTGTAGCCGAAGCGGTCCAGCTGCGCGAGTTGCGCATCCAGGGCGCGATCGGGGATCTCGGCGCGGGCCGGCACCGCGCCCAGTGCCATCGGGACGAGCAGGACGAGCCGGACGAGCCGGACGAGGAGGCCCGCAGGAGCGAGCAGCGCTGTCTTCATGCGCGGGACTCCTGCGTCGGTCCCAGCAGGCTGACCAGCTGCACCTGGCCCTGGTGCCAAGCGGACTCGATGCGGCCGGCCAGCGCGAGCAGCTGGTCGCGGTCGCGCGCCTGCATGGCCGCGACACCGTAGGCCTTGTTGCGCCCATGCGCCTTGGCCATGTACATCACGGTGTCGACGAGATCGATGGCCCGTTCCCATTCCAGCGTCAGGTCTTGCGGCGCCATCGGGAAGCTGGCGAAACCGATGGACGCGCTGATCGGGATGCGCAGCGAGCCGTGCTCGACCGGCTGTCCGCCCATCTGGTCCAGCAGCCGCTGGCCGAGCTGGCGCGCATCCTCGGTCGCTTCAGAGGTCACGAGGATCAGGAATTCCTCGCCGCCCCAGCGCACGACCAGGTCCTGCTCGCGCAGCACGCCGCGCAGGCGGCGCGCGACCTCCACCAGCACGGTGTCGCCGGCCGCGTGGCCCCACTGGTCGTTGATGCGCTTGAAGTGGTCGATGTCGATCAGGAACAGGCTGCCGCGCAACCCGCCGTCGCGGGTGCGTTGCGCGATGGCCTGCTGGAAGTGGCGACGGTTCGCGAGCCCCGTCAGCGGATCGCGCTCGCTCTGCACGCGCAGCGATTCGTTGGTCTGCGCCAGGGCCGCATTCGTGCGGCGGATGCGCCGGTACGCCAGCGCCAGCAAGGCGCCGGACAGCAGCACGCACCCGCCGACCTCGGCCCATAGCTTCAGCTGCAGGTCGCGCGTGCGGATCTGCTCGGCCTTGAGGCTGTTGTCCTGGTTGAGCAGCCGGATCTCGCGCTGGCGCTGCTGGTCCTCGAAACGCGCCTGCGCCTCGAGCACCGCCTTGCGCGTCTCGTCGCGCAGCACTTCGTCGAACTCCCGGCGCGATTGATGGAAGGCCTCGACCGCGCCCGGCAGGTCGTCGAACTTCTCCAGGTAGGTGCCCAGCTCCAGCCAGGATTCGGCGGTGTAGCCGCCGGCCTCGCGCTGCGCGTCCATCGTGATGGCCTGCAGCACGTCGCGCTTGCCCTCCTCCAGCTTGCGCAGGCCGATCTTGGCGATGCCCGAGTTGTACCGCGCCAGGATCTCGGTCGAGATGTCGCCGCTCTCGTGCGCGAGCGCCAGGCTTTGCGTCGACAGGTCCAGCGCCCGCGCGTAGTTGCCGCTGCGCAGTTCGTAGTCGGCCAGGTTGCCCAGCGCCAGGGCCTGCAGACCGGGCGCCTGTGCCTCGCGGGCGTACTGCAGCGCCTGCTCACGGGCCTGCTGGCTGAGCTTCGGATCCTCGTCCTGCGAATGCACGATGCCCAGGATGGTATGGACCGAGTACAGCAGCACGGGATCCGGATCCTGCTGCGCAGCCTGCAGCGCCTCGCGCGCGGTGCGTTTGGCGTGATCGAACTGCTGGCTGCGGTAGTAGTTGAAGGCCAGCGTCGCCTCGGTGTGTGCGGCGCGCCAGCGCGACTCCATCGCGCGCGACTGTTCCAGCGCCTTCAGACCGCTTTCGACGGCCGCGTCGACCTCGCCGTAGTCGCCCTGGATGTAAGCGCGCAGTTCGGTCGCGCGCCACATCAGGCGGCGATCGGCAGTCGCGGCGTCGATGTCGGCCAGGCCGCCCAGCAGGCGCACCCCGGCGCCGAGTTCACCGTTGGCCTTCAGCCATTGCGCGCGCGCCAGCATCAGCGCCAGCGGAATCTGCGAGCGCGTCGTCGCGGCCTCGGGCCAGGCCTTGATCGCTTCGATCGCCGCCTCGTGCCCGCTGCGGTCGCGCAGCTGCGCGAGCAGCGCGGCGCGCTGGCTCAGCGCCTCCAGCCGTTCGGCGCTGCCCACCGCCGCGCGAGCCTCGATCGCCTGCAACTCCCGCACATGGTCGCGCGGATGCGCCTGGCCGACGCGTTCCTGCTGCTCGAGCTCGGCCTGCAGCGCCCGGTCCTGGACGGCCGGCACGCTCGCGGAGCCGGAAGCACCGGAGGCGCCAGCCGGGCGCGATCCGGCGCCGTCACCTGGACCACAGCCCGACAGCAGCGCCAGCGCGAGGCACACGACGGGCGCCAGGGCCGCGGCGCGGGGTTCCGAAGGCTTGAAGGGCATGAAGGCCGAAGGGGTCAGTCCGTGCGGCCGCGCAGGAGGAGCGCATGCAGCAGGATGGCGCCGAAGGTAGCGGTTCCGATGCCGCCCAGCGTAAACCCGCCCAGCTTCAACGTGAAGTCGCCGGTGCCGATCACCAGCGTGATCGCGGCCACCATCAGGTTGCGCGGGTCGCGGAAGTCGACCTGGTGGTCGACCCAGATGCGAGCGCCGGCGATCGCGATCAGGCCGAACACGACGATGCTGACGCCGCCCATCACCGCCAGCGGAATGGCTTGGATCAGCGCGCCGAACTTCGGCGAGAAGCCCAGCGCCAGCGCCATCAGCGCCGCGAAGACGAAGACCGCCGTCGAGTAGATGCGCGTGGCGGCCATGACGCCGATGTTCTCGGCGTAGGTGGTGACGCCGGTGCCGCCGACGGCGCCGCTGGCGATCGTGGCGAGGCCGTCGCCGATGAAGGCGCGACCGAGGAAGGGCGTCATGTCGCGGCCGGTCATCGCGCCCACCGCCTTCAGGTGGCCGAGGTTCTCGGCGACCAGGATCAGCGCGACCGGCGCGATCATCAGCATGGCGGCACCGTCGAAGACCGGCGCGTGGAACTGCGGCAGGCCGATCCACGCCGCCGCGGCAACCTTGGACAGGTCGATCGGCGCGCCCAGGCCGAAGCCGTTGGTCAGCAGCGCGTAGATCAGGCTGGCCTGGATCAGGCCGGCGAGGATCAGCAGGCGCTGCAGCATCCCGCGCGCATAGACCGCGACCACGGCGACGCTGACGAAGGTCGCCGCCTGCATCCAGGCGTCAAAGGGTGTGGGCGCCATGTTCTTGATCGGCACCGACGCGAGGTTCAACCCGATCACCGCGACCACCGCGCCGGTGACCACCGGCGGCATCAGCTTCTCGACCCAGCCGCTGCCCGTGGCCGACACCAGCAGGCCGATGGCGGTGTACAGCACGCCGCAGGCGATGATCCCCCCCAGCGCGAGCGGCAGGTTGGGGTTGGGACCGCTGCCGGCATAACCGGTGGCGGCGATGACCACGCCGATGAACGCGAAGCTCGAGCCGAGGTAGCTCGGCACCCGGCCGCCGGTCAGGAAGAAGAAGAGCAGGGTACCCACGCCGCTCATCAGCACGGCGACGTTCGGGTCGAAGCCCATCAGCAGCGGCGCCAGCACCGTGGCGCCGAACATGGCGATCACATGTTGCAGGCCGAGCGCCGCGGTCTGCGGCCAGGACAGGCGTTCATCGGGAGCAATCGCCTTTTCGGGGCCGACGGTCACGGGCCGCCAGCGCATCAACCACGCCATGGACTTTCCTCGATGGGACAAGCCCACGAGTGTAAGGAGCGCCCAGGGTCACGCGACTACGGCTTATCCCGTGACCCGGTGGGGCCGAGGTCGGCGCTCAGAACAACACCATGTCGCGGTTGCGTCGCGGCAGCTGCCGCAGCAGGCGGCGCCATGAGGCCCAGGCGCGCCACGCGCCGCCGCCGAATAGAAGGCTCAGGATCAAGAGGAGGGTCATGAGGGAACTCCTGGCCGCACGCTGACATCAATCAGGATGCGGCAGACTTTTCGCACGGTCGTGCGAAGTTGGTGGACACGAAGCGGCCGGTGCGGGGCATGGGCTCGGCCTCAGGGGATAGGAACGGGCGCGATGGGCGGCGCGGCGTCCAGCCGGACCGGGGCCATCAGACGGCCATAGCTGGTCCAGGCCCGATCGAGCGCGTCCGGCGTGCGCAGGAAGCGGACCTCCCGGACGAGCGCGGTGAAGAGGCCGTCGAGCTCGAAGATCAACTGGTCGAGATCGGCGTCCGCGCGCAGTTGTCCGGCGTCCTGCGCCTGCACCAGGGTGCGCCGCAGCGTGCCGCGCCAGCGGCGTACGCCGTCCAGCAGCCGGTCGCGCATCGCGTCGTCGCGGTCGTCGTACTCGAAGGCGCCGGCCACGTAGAGGCAGTTGCCATGCGGCCCGTCGACGCGCGCGAGCCAGGCACGCACCATCGCGTCCATGCGCGGCAGGCCGCGCGGCTCGCGCAGCGCCGGCAGGATCACCTCCTGCTGGAAAGTCTTCTCGAACGCGTCCAGCACCGCGGTCTGCAAGGCCTCGCGCGAGCCGATGCGCGAGAACACACCGCTCTTGGACAGATTCAGCCGCTTGGCCACCTCGCCGATGGACAGGCTGTCCAGACCGTCCAGGCGCGCCATCTCCAGCGCGACATCGACGATGGCGCTCTGCGTCAGTTCGCTGCGGGCGGTCTTGGCTTCCATGGACCGCAATTTAGCACGGTCGTGCGAAGTTCGCTGAACGCCTCGATGGCAGCGTCGAAGGCCGGGTTATTCGTGGAGGTCGCCAGCCTGGCCGACGTCGTCGGCATCGCCCGCGTCACCGGCCGCTGTCGGCGGTCGCCCTCGACGCGGCGTCGGCGCCGGCGCGGGCTTGATGCCGCGGCGCTTGAGCGCCTCGCGCAGCAGCAGCTCGATCTGGGCGTTGGACGAGCGCAGCTCGATCGCGGCCAGCCGCTCGATCTCCTCCCACAAGGAGGGATCGAGGCGCAGTGGAAACTGCTTCTTGCCAGGACTGCCCATCGCTGCGTCGCTCCGTCGTCAGCGGCCTGGGCGACGGTGCGGCGATCTGGGCACGTCACGGCCGCTTCCGCCACCTGGCGCAGCGTCCGCTGGCGCTCCGGCGGCGGGCAGGCGGAAACTGAGCAGGAACACGATCGCCCAGGCGACGATGGCGATGAACCAGAGCACGCCGCCCACGCCGCCGCCGAACCAGGTCTGCGTTTCCAGCGCCAGCGCCGGCGCGATCACGAACAGGTTCGCATCGGCCTGCGCCAGGACCACGAGCAGGCCGAGCGGCCAGGACAGCCGCGCCAATCGCGCGAGCGTGCGTTCGCGACGTTCCGGCGCCAGCCAGTAGTCCTTGTGAGGCATGTTGAGGAAAAAGCCGGCGTACCGCGCGACCAGGCACGCGCCCCACGTGCACATCCACGGAATGAAGATCCCCGTCACCAGCGCGGTCGCGACCATGCCGTTCCAGTCAGAGGTCGTCGGGTATCCGCCCGCTGCCGCCGAGTCCCCTCGGAAGGCGGCGGCGACGGCGACCAGGTGCGCCGCCCAGACCACGAGGAACAGCAGCTTCCAGACGGTCCACTCGCCATCGATCGACGCGGACGTCGATGGCGACGCGGATGCGGATGCGGATGCGGATGCGGATGCGGACGACCTTCCGCGACGGGTGTTGTGATCCATGAATGACGCCCTCCGAGATCAGTTGTAGAGCGTGCCCGCGTTGATGATCGGCTGCGTGTCCTTGTCGGAACACAGCACCACCAGCAGGTTGGACACCATCGCCGCCTTGCGCTCGTCGTCGAGTTGCACGATCTCGCGCTCGCTCAGGCCCTTGAGCGCTTCCTCGACCATGCTGACGGCGCCGTGCACGATCTTCTTGCGGGCGCTGATGATGGCTTCGGCCTGCTGGCGACGCAGCATCACCTGCGCGATCTCCGGTGCATAGGCCAGATGGGTCAGCATGGCCGTCTCGACGCTGACGCCCGCGGGCTGTAGGCGCGTCTGCAGCTCCGCGATCATCGCGGCCATCACCTCGTCGGCGCCGGCGCGCAGCGTGATCTCCCGGCTGTCGATGTCGTCGCCCTCGTCGTAGGCGAACTGCGAGGCGACGTGCCGGATCGCGGCCTCCGCCTGGATGCTGACGTACTGCTCGAAGTCGTCGACCTCGAACACCGCGCGGGCCGTGTCCTGCACGCGCCAGACCACCGCCGCGCCGATCTCGACGGGGTTGCCTCGCTTGTCGTTGACCTTCAGCGTGGGCGCGTCCAGGTTGCGGGCGCGCAGCGACAGGCGACGCTTGCTCATGAACAGCGGAATCGTCCAGCGCATGCCGGACATGCGGTCGGTGCCCACGTAGCGGCCGAAGAGCGTCAGCACCCGCGCTTCGTTGGGCTGCTGGATGTACAGGCCGAGCAGCAGGAACAGGGCGCAGACGATGACGACCCAGATGCCGGGTCGCAGCAAGACCTGCCCCCGCGAGTCGATGAACAGGAAGACCGCGACGCCGGCCAGCGCCAGGCCCATCGCCAGCGCGGCATACCCGTTCATATGGCCGCCGCTGCGCTCGCTCGGCATGGCGGTCTTCGGGATCGCGATCTCGGTCATCACCTGGCTCCTCCAAAAGGTGATATCACTTTAAGCTGCGATGGCCCGGTTGCGCAAGCCCTGCCCCCGGTTCTCCCCCAACGGAGGGTCCCAGAAAGCAGAAAGCGCCCCAAGGGGCGCTTCCAAAGGACTGCTTGCGGTCGCGTCAGGCGCCCTTGCGCGCCAGCGGCAGCAGGAAGTTGGCGACGGCGATGCAACGCTGGCCGAGTTCTTCCTCGCTGACGCGCAGCCCGAAGCCGGCCATCGCCGGCGACGTCAGGTAACGGCCGCCGATGGCGACGGTCGGGACGCCGTCGATGTTGTACTGGTTCTGCAGCTTCTCGGCTTGCTGGCTCTTGGTCTGCACGGTGAAGGAGTTGTAGGTCTCCTTGAACTTGGCCGCGTCCACGCCCAGCGGCGCCAGGAACTTGGCCATCTCGTCGACGTTGGTGAGGCCCTGGCCGCCGCGGTGGATGGCGTTGAAGATCGCCGGACGCACCTGCGCTTCCTTGCCCATCGCTTCCAGCGTGAAGAACAGCTGCTGGTGGATCTTCACGTTGGCGCGGAAGGCCACATGGATCTTGCGATAGACGACGTCGGCGGGCAGCTGCTTGGCCCAGGCCTCGATCGTCGGCTCGAAGACGTAGCAGTGCGGGCAGCCGTACCAGAAGAACTCGATCACCTCGATCTTGCCCGGCGTCGAGCCCGGCACCGGCGTGGCCAGGCGCTGGTACTGGCGGCCCTCGACCGGGCCGCCCTGCGCGTGCACCGGCGCGCCGGCCAGGAGCGCACCACCGCCCGCGGCGGTCGACAGGGCCGTGAGGGCGTTGAATTCGCGACGCTTCATCTTCGATTCCTTGTTGGGTTCCGCTGCGACCGGCGCCGCAGCGGCCGGCCATCCTAGAAAGTCAAACTTAGAGCGGCATTAACGTCGCATGACGGCTGTATCAGGGGGATAGGGCGCCGGCCGGACGTTCATCGCTGGATCGCCACGAGGTTGGCCTCGACACCGGCGCCCTCGAGCTTCTTCTGTTGCGCCTCGGCCTCGTCTCGCGTGTCGAACGGACCCAGACGGACCCGGAAGACCGTTCGACCGGACTGCTCGCGCTCCATCACCTTGGCCGAGAAGCCCTGGATCGCCAGCTTGGCGCGCTGCTGCTCGGCGTCCTCCATGCGCGCATAGGCGCCGGCCTGGACGAAGAAGCTGCCGCGCGAGCCGTCAGGACGCACGCCATCGGCGCGCGGCTCGGTGGGACGCTGCTCCGGCTTGACGGACGGGATCTGGCTCTGGGCCTGCGGCTGCACCGCGGGGGCGCGCTCCGCCGGACGGCCTTCGACCGCCGGTGCCGGCGTCCCGCCGATGGTGATCTGCGGCGACGGCTGCGTCGCGGGCGGCGCGACGGCGGGCGTCACGACGCCCGACGCGGCCTTCGCCCCGGCGCGGCCGGCCAGCGGCGCGTTCGGGTCCCAGTTCCGGTTGCGTTCGGCTTCCTGCGCGTCCTGCTCCGCGGTGCGCTGCGGCAGCTTGTTGACGAAGGGCACCGGGGCCTTCGTCACGTACAGGGCCACGCCCAGCGCGATCCCCAGCCCCAGCAGCAGGCCCACGATCAGGCCCATGGCGAATCCGCCGCGCTGCTTCTGTTTACTCATTGCTGCTCCTGCGAGTCACGTTCCATCGCGTCCGGGGCCGACACCCCCAGCACCGCCAGCGCGTTGCGCATCACCTGCCGTGTCGCGGCCAGCAACGCCAGGCGCGCGCGCGTCAAGGCCGGGTCGTCGCCCAGCACGCGTTCGGCGCCATAGTAGCTGTGCAGCGCGCCGGCGAGGTCGCGCAGGTAGAACGCGACGTCGTGCGGGGCCAGGTCTTGTGCCGCCGAGCTCAGCATGCGCGGATAGTCCGCCAGCTTGAGCATCAGCGCGGCCTCGGTCGGCGCGGTCAGCAGCGACAGGTCGGCGCCGGCCACCGCGGCCTCGTCATGGCCTTGCTCGACGCCCTTGCGCAGCACCGAGCAGATGCGCGCATGCGCGTACTGCACGTAGAACACGGGATTCTCGTCGTTGGCCTTGAGCGCGAGGTCGACGTCGAAGATGAACTCCGTGTCGGCCTTGCGGCTGATCAGGAAGAAGCGCACCGCGTCGCGGCTGGTCCAGTCGATCAGGTCGCGCAGCGTGACGTAGCTGCCGGCGCGCTTGGAGATCTTGACCTCCTCGCCGCCCTTCATGACCGTGACCATCTTGTGCAGCACGTAGTCGGGGAACCCTTCCGGGATGCCGACGCCGGTGGCCTGCAGGCCGCCGCGCACCCGGGCGATCGTGCCGTGGTGGTCGCTGCCCTGCACATTGATGCACTTCGAGAAGCCGCGCTTGAACTTGTTGACGTGGTACGCGACGTCCGGGACGAAGTAGGTGAAGGTGCCGTCGGACTTGCGCATCACGCGGTCCTTGTCATCGCCGTACTCGGTCGAGCGCAGCCACAGCGCGCCGCCGTCCTCGTAGGTCTTGCCGTTGGCGACGATGCGCGACACCGCGTCCTCGACCTGGCCGCCGCTGTACAGCGACGACTCGAGGAAGTAGTTGTCGAAGCGCAGCCCGAACGCCTGCAGGTCCAGATCCTGCTCGTGACGCAGGTAGGCCACGGCGAACTGGCGGATGCCGTCCAGGTCCTCGATGTCGCCGGACGCGGTGAACGCGCGGTCGTCCGCCGTCACCGTCTCCTTGCGCAGGAAAGCCTCGGCGATGTCCTGGATGTAGTCGCCGTTGTAGGCCGACTCGGGCCAGCCCGCGTCGCCCGGCTTCAGGCCTTTCAGCCGGCATTGCGTGGACTGGGCCAGCGTCCCGATCTGCACGCCGGCGTCGTTGTAATAGAACTCGCGGCTGACCTTCCAGCCCTGCGTCGAGAACAGGTGGCAGAGCGAATCGCCCAGCGCCGCCTGGCGCGCATGGCCGACGTGCAGCGGGCCGGTCGGATTGGCGGAGACGAACTCGACCAGCGCGGACGTGTCGCGCGCCGGCTGGTGGCCGAAGCGCGTGGTCGCGGCGAACACCTCGCCGACCACGGCCTGGCGGGCCGCCGGCTTCAGGCGGATGTTGATGAATCCGGGGCCGGCGATCTCCAGCGCCTCGACCCAGCGCTCGAAGGCGGGCTGCGCCTGCAGCTGGGCGATCAGCGTCTGCGCCAGTTCGCGCGGATTCTTCTTCAGCGCCTTGGACAGCTGCATCGCCGCCGTGCAGGCGAAGTCGCCGTGGGCGGCCTGCTTGGGGTTCTCGAAAGCGGCCGCGGGCGCGGCCTTGATGAGGCCGCTGTCGAGGGCCTCCTGGCTCAGGCCCTGGAGCACGGTGCCGAGGGCGGCGAGCAATTCCTGCTTGGCTTGGATCATGGGGCCGCATTTTAGGGGACCTGCCCTGTAAGAGACCGTGGTCCCCTCTTGCCCGCACCCTCTCCCTGGGGCAGGATGGTCCTCCGATGAGCGCCTCCGACGATCTCCGTCCCTCCACCTTTTCCGATTCGACGCTCGGCGGACTGGCCGACCTGCCCGAGCAGATCGGCAAGTACCGCGTGCTGAGACGACTGGGAGAGGGCGCGACCAGCGACGTCTTCCTGGCGATGGACGACTTCAAGGGCCAGGAAGTCGCCATCAAGCGCATGCGCGCCTGGTCCGCCGGCGGCCGCAGCGAGGAAGACACGCTCAGCATCCGCTTCTTCGCCGCCGAGGCCGCGCTGGCCGGCCGGCTGCAGCATCCGAACGTGGTGCAGATCCTCGACGCGGTGCAGGACGGCGACCTCCCCTATCTGGTGATGGAGTTCGTCCACGGCGTCACGCTGAAGCACTTCTGCCGCAACGACCGGCTGCTGCCGCTGGACCAGATCGTCGAGCTCGGGTTCAAGTGCGCGATGGCGCTGTCCTACGTGTTCCGCCAGGGCGTCGTGCACCGCGACATCAAGCCGGCCAACCTGCTGGCCGTGCTGGACAGCCAGGGCCAGGTCACCGACGTGAAGGTCAGCGACTTCGGCAGCGCGCTCAACCTCAACGCCGACATGACGCAGGTGCATCGCGTCGGCTCGCTGGCCTACATGCCGCCCGAGCAGATCGAGGGCGGCGATGTCGGCGCCCAGGCCGACATCTATGCGCTGGGCGCCGTGCTGTACCACATGGTCTGCGGCCGTCCGCCCTTCGACGCGCCCAACCAGATGGCGCTGATGCACCAGATCTACCATCAGGCGCCGCAGCCGCTGCTGGGTCAGCGCGGCGGCGTGACGCCGGAACTGGACGCGGTCATCCAGCGCGCGCTCTACAAGCACCCGTCCGAGCGCTATCCGGACTGGGAGTCCTTCGGCCAGGCGCTGTCGGAACTCGTCGCGAAGCAGCTGGTGCCGCTGGCGCGGCTCAACGAGGTGAAGGACTCGGAGCGTTTCAACCTGCTGCGCGGGCTGGAGTTCTTCGCGGGCTTCGGCGACGTCGAGCTCTGGGAAGTCGTGCGGCGCGCGCGCTGGCGCCGGTATCCGCTCGACTACCTGCTGTTCAAGAAGGGCCAGGAGGGCAACACCTTCCACATCGTCACGCAGGGCGAGGTCGAGGTCTGGCGCGACGGCGCGCTGGTCGCGACGTTGGGCACCGGCACCTCGGTCGGCGAGATGGCGTATCTGGCGCCGAATCCCGATCTGCGCCGCCACAGCACCGACATCAGGGTGACCCAACTTTGCACAACCGTGTCCTTTACGCCGGACTCGCTGGGGCAGCTCAGCCCGGAGTGCCAGCACCGTTTCGACCGGGCTTTCATACAGGTCCTGGTCAGGCGGCTCCATCTCGCCCATGAGGCGCTGGCGTCTCCTCGTCGGATCATGTGAGTGAACGACCGACTCGCGCCTGCAGATGGGCGTCGAATCGTTGTCGACTGAAGCGGGTCACCCATTCTCTTGACGGCCGTCAACCGCTCTTGAGAGCCGTCCGTTGCTGTGCTCAACTGCCCGACAGGTCCTTCCCCAACCCCCTGTATCCCCGTAGGAGAGAGTGATGAAACACCTGACCCCCGTCTCGCTGTTCGCCGGTGTCCTGCTGGCCGTCGCCGCGCTGGGCGCGCACGCCGCCGACGATGCCAAGAAGGCGCCGTCCGAGAAGCAGCTGAAGCAGCAGCAGCTGATGAAGAGCTGCAACGCCGACGCCAAGGACAAGTCCGGCGACGAGCGCAAGGCCTTCATGAGCAGCTGCCTCAAGGGCGAGACGGCGTCCGCGCCGGCCAAGACCGCTCAGCAGACCAAGATGACGACCTGCAATGCCGATGCGAAGGGCAAGACCGGCGACGCCCGCAAGGCCTTCATGAAAGAGTGTCTCTCCGCCAAGTAATTCGGCGCAGGCACGCATGACGCCGCTGAGCGAGCGTCAGTCACCATGAACAAGGCCCTCCCGCGAGGGCCTTGTTCACTTCGTCATCACGCCTCGCGCGAGCATCACCGCCGCGATCGGGATCAGGATCAGCAGGTGCGCCTGCATCATGATCAGGCGGCGCGTCGAACGGATCTCGGTCTCGCTGGGCAGGCCACCACCGCCGTCGAGTGTCTTCGTCCACCGGCGGAAGGTCAGGGTCGGCTTGATCGAGATCAGACCGATCACGACGAACATCCCGAACTTGAAGTGCAGCAGCGGCTGGTGCCAGTACCAGCCCAGGCCCTTCATGCCCCACCAGGTGCGGGCCAGGCCGGTGAGCAGCACCGCCACCGCGGTCATGCCGTAGATCATGTCCAGCCGCGAGAGACGGCGCACGACGGCCGGGTTCATCCATTCGCTGCGGCACAGCGCCGCCTGGCTCGACAGGAAGACGACCAGGCTGAGGATGGCCACGATGTGCAGGCCGGCGAGCAGGGCTTCGAGGGTCATGGGGTCTCCCAGGTGGAGGCACGGGCCCAGTAGTCGGGGCTGCCGTGGTGTTCTTTCAGGAAGTCTATCCAGAGCCGGACCCGCAGCGGCAGGTGCTTGCGCTGGGGCAGCACGGCGAAGATGCCGTTGGGCGGCGCGGCGAAGTCGTCGAGCACGCTGACCAGCTCGCCCGCCTGCAGCGCCGCGGCCACTTCCCAGGTGCTGCGCCACGCCAGGCCGAGGCCCTGCCGGCACCAGTCATGGAGCACCTGCCCATCGCTGCAATCGAGCCGCCCGCTGGGCCGAAGATGCTGCACCTGGCCGTCGATGCGGAAGGCCCAGCCGCGCGTCTGGCTCGCGTCGGAACTCAAGGTCAGGCACTCGTGCCGCATCAGCTCCGACGGATGCTTCGGCGTGCCGGCGCGCTTGAGGTAGGAGGGCGCGGCCACGCACAGCCGCCGGTTGTCGGCCAGCCGCATGCTGATCAGGCTGGAGTCGCTGAGGTCGCCGACACGCACCGCGCAGTCGAAGCCCTCGTTGACGATGTCGACGACGCGATCGCTGAGGTTCAGCGACACGCTGACCTCCGGATGCCGCGACAGGAAGTCCGGCACCAGCGGCGCGACATGGCGTCGGCCGAAGCCGGCCGGCGCGGTGATCCTCAGATGACCGCTGGCCTTCACGCCGCCGGCGCTGACGCTGGCTTCGGCGCTGGCGAATTCGGCGAGCAGGCGCTGGCAGTCCTCGAGGAAGGCGATGCCCTCGTGCGTCAGCGTCAGCTTGCGCGTCGTGCGCAGCAGCAGCTTCACGCCGAGCCGCGCCTCCAGCGCGTCCAGCCGGCGGCCCATCACCGCCGGCGCCACGCCCTCCGCCTGCGCCGCGGCGGTCAGGCTGCCCTTGGTCGCGACCAGCGTGAAGGACTCGATCTGTTTGAGGCGGTCCATGGCCGGCGATTGTTGGACCGTTGCGCCGCCCGAGGCAATGAATGACGACCCTGGTCGTTGTTATTTGTGCAAAAAAGTCAGGGATCTTCGACCAGGGCCGACATGAATCGCCACCGCCTCTCGCCCTACAGTCGACGCATCGTTGAACCGCCTTCCGGAGTCGCCATGACCGCACGCAGCCAACACCACCGCCTCCAGGTCGATGCCGCCCTGGCCCGTTTCATCGAGACCGAGGCCCTGCCGGGCACCGGTGTCGAGCCGGCCGCGTTCTGGCAAGGCCTGGACGCGCTCGCGCACGAGCTGGCGGAGAAGAACGCCGCCTTGCTGGCCGAACGCGACCGGCTGCAGACCGAGATCGACGGCTGGCACCGCGCCCACCCCGGCCCGATCGCCGACATGGCGGCGTACCAGGCCTTCCTGAAGCAGATCGGGTATCTGGTGCCGCTGCCTGCCGATCCGAAGGCGACGACCGCCAACGTGGACGCCGAACTCGCGATCCAGGCCGGCCCGCAGCTGGTGGTGCCCATCCTGAACGCCCGCTACGCGCTGAACGCGGCGAACGCGCGCTGGGGCTCGCTGTATGACGCGCTCTACGGCACCGACGCGATTCCCGAGACCGACGGCGCCGAGCGGGCCGGCGGCTACAACCCGGTGCGCGGCGCCAAGGTCATCGCCTTCGCGCGGCAGGTGCTGGACCAGACCGCGCCGCTGGCCGGCGCGTCCCACGCCGACGCCGCCGGCTACACAGTCAGCGGCACCGCGCTGGCCGTCAAGCTGAAGGATGGCCGCTCGGTCGCACTGGCCGATCCGGCCCAGTTCCTCGGCTACCTGGGCGAGGCCGCCGCGCCCTCGGCAATCCTGCTGCGCCACCACGGCATCCACCTCGAGATCCAGGTCGACCGCGCCTCGACGATCGGCCAGACCGACGCCGCCGGCGTCTCCGACGTGCTGATGGAATCGGCCCTGTCGACCATCCTCGACCTGGAGGACTCGATCGCCGCCGTGGACGCCGAGGACAAGCTGCTGGCTTATCGCAACTGGCTGGGCATCCTGCGCGGCTCGCTGACCGAGGAGGTCAGCAAGGGCGGCCGGAGCTTCGTCCGCCGCCTGAATCCGGATCGCGTCTACAAGGCGGCCGGCGGTGGCGACGACGTCGTGCTGCCGGGCCGCTCGCTGCTGTTCGTCCGCAACGTCGGGCACCTGATGACCAACCCGGCCATCCTGCTCGAGGGCGATCGCGAGATCCCCGAAGGCATCATGGACGCCGTCGTCACGACGCTGATCGCGATCCACGACCTGAAGCAGCTCTCGGGCTCGGGACTGCGCAACTCGCGCCGGGGATCGATCTACATCGTCAAGCCGAAGATGCACGGCCCGGCCGAGGTCGGCTTCGCCGACGAGCTGTTCGGCCGCGTCGAACAGTTGCTCGACCTGCCGGCCTCGACGGTCAAGCTGGGCATCATGGACGAGGAGCGCCGCACCAGCGTGAACCTCGCGGCCTGCATCGCCGCGGCGCCCAGCCGCGTCGCCTTCATCAACACCGGCTTCCTGGACCGCACCGGCGACGAGATGCACACCGCGATGCTCGCGGGCCCGATGCTGCGCAAGGGCGACATGAAGGCCAGCGCCTGGATCCAGGCTTACGAGCGCAACAACGTGCTGGTCGGCCTGAGCGCCGGCCTGCGCGGCCGCGCCCAGATCGGCAAGGGCATGTGGGCGATGCCCGACCTGATGGCCGCGATGCTGGAACAGAAGATCGCCCACCCCAAGGCGGGCGCCAACACCGCCTGGGTGCCCAGCCCGACCGCCGCCACGCTGCATGCGCTGCATTACCACCAGGTCAGCGTGGCGCAGGTCCAGCAGCAGATCGAGGCCGACGCCCCCGGCGTCGACCGCGCGGACCTGCTGCAGCGCCTGCTCACCATTCCGGTCGCGGCCGATCCGTCCTGGACCGACGTCGAGAAGCAGCAGGAACTGGACAACAACATCCAGGGCATCCTCGGTTACGTGGTCCGCTGGATCGATCAGGGCGTCGGTTGCTCGAAGGTGCCGGACATCAACCAGATCGGATTGATGGAAGACCGTGCGACATTGCGCATCTCAAGCCAGCATGTCGCGAACTGGCTGCAACACGGCGTCGTCAGTGAACAACAGGTCCGGGCGACATTCGAACGGATGGCGGCGGTTGTCGACGGCCAGAACGCCGGCGACCCCTTGTACGAACCGATGTCCGGCCACCCGAACAGCATGGCGTATCAAGCCGCCGTCGATCTGGTGTTCAAAGGACGTGAACAACCCAGCGGCTACACCGAGCCGCTGCTGCACGCGTGGCGGCAGAAGCGCAAAGCCGCCCACGCGGCGGGTAATCGCTGAAGCGCGAGGCAAAGGCCACCATCTGCAGCGAATCGCCGCCATCGTGCGGCGTACACCGGCAATCACCAAAGCGACCTTCGGGTCGCTTTTTTGTTTCCGTCCGTTTCTGCACTGTGTCACTTTGAGCATTTTTCGGTGACTGGGATGCGCTGACTTCTGACACTCCCATGTCATTCGGCATGCCTGCAATGGCGATTTGCGTTGGTTCAAGCATGGAAAACCCTTACGGGCCGGCCCCGGGACCACTTCAATGCCTCGTTACTTAAAGTTTGTTCACCTACACGCAGTGTCCGATGACACAAAGTCATCAGCGCTGGAATCATTTCTGCCATTTCACGGATCCGGCATGACCTCTTCGCTTCAACTCCGCCGCGTGAGCCTCGCCGCCGCGCTGCTCGCCGCTTCGATCGGCGCCGCCCACGCCCAGGAAAACGCCCAGCTCGAACGCATCGAGATCACGGGATCGAGCATCAAGCGCGTTGCCAACGAAGGTGCGCTGCCCGTCCAGATCATCACGCAGGAAGAAATCAAGTCGTCCGGCGCGAACAACGTCGCCGACCTGATCCAGCGCCTGCCCGCCATGGGCGGCAACCTGACCGTCGGTGACATCTCGATCGGTTCGAATTCGGGCGGCATTGCCACCGCGTCGATCCACGGCATCGGGGAAAGCTACACGCTGGTGCTGCTGAACGGTCGCCGCATCGCCCCCACGGGTTCGGGCAGCCGGATCAACCTGAACTCCATCCCGATGAGCGCCATCGAGCGCATCGAAGTCCTGACCGACGGCGCCTCGGCGCTGTACGGCTCCGACGCCATCGCCGGCGTGGTGAACTTCGTCCTGAAGAAGAACGTCCAGGGCGGCAACATCACCGCCAACTACAGCAACCCGGTCGGCAACGGCGGCACGGCGTACAACGTCAGCGCCACCTACGGCCTGGGCGACCTGAACCGCGACGGCTTCAACGTCGTCGCCACCTACCGCCGCGACGACCAGCAGCAGCTGAAGTCGGGCGACCGCAACTTCGCCAAGAGCGCCTATCTGCCGTTCACGCTGAACGGCAAGAACTACGCCTACGACCGCACCAGCACCTCGGCCGATCCGGCCAACGCCGCCGTCGTCTTCAAGCGTCTGGCCGGCGAAACGACCACGCTGGGCGCCTACTCGTTCAACCCGTACCGCCAAGCCAACGGCGTTTGCGCACCGAACAACGTCTACAGCCTGGCCAATACCATCCCGGCGAACTCCGCCGCCAAGGTCGGCACCGCCCAGTGCGCATTCGACTTCGTCAGCACCATCGACGTCTATCCGGAATCGACTCGCGACTCGCTGTTCGTGACCGGTGAAGCCAAGATCAACGATCGCATCAAGCTGTTCTCGGACGTGGCCTTCACGCGCCTGGACCTGACCGCACGTATCGCGCCGAACCCGGTGCCGATCGCCATCGCCACCACGTCGCCGCTGTTCACCAAGTACGTCGCGCCCTACCTGACGCCCGCCCAGCTGGCCCACGTCGACACGGTCACCGCCAACTACCGCGCCACCGACTTCGGCACCCGCGACTCGCAGACCATCACCGACGCGAAGCACATCGTCGTCGGCACCGACGTCGCCATCGGCGACTGGGACCTGACCGGCGCTGTCACCTGGTCGCAGAACTCCCTCGACGAGAAGTACGTCGGCGGCTACTTCAAGGCCAAGGAATTCGGCAGCATCCTCTCCAGCGGCGCGCTCGACCCGTTCGTGCCGTCGGGCAACCAGAGTGCCACGACGCAGCAGCTGATCACGGACTCGATCTACCACGGCACGATCCGCGAGGCATCGACGACGCTCAAGGGCGCCGACGTGCGCGCCTCCGGCGACCTGTTCAACCTGCCCGCGGGCGCGGTGAAGCTGGGGGTCGGCGCGGACTTCCGCAACTATCACTACAAGCAGGATCCGTCGGCAGACGCGGTCAACGGCGTCATCTACAACTTCGCCCCCAACCCGCGCTACGACATGGAGCGCGACAACGTCGGCGCCTTCGCCGAGTTCGTGGTCCCCGTTCTGCGCAACCTGGAAGTCACCGCCGCCCTGCGTTACGACAGCATCAGCAAGATCAAGGACGGCGTGAACAAGCGCGACTTCGGCAAGACCGAGACCGCGACGACCTACAAGCTGTCGGCGTCGTACAAGCCGACCAGCACGGTCGTGCTGCGCGGCTCGTACGGCACGGGCTTCAAGGCGCCGGACATGCTGGACATCGCCCAGCCGCTGGTGACCAACGGCGTGACCGCTTCCAGCTACGACTGCCCCTTCCCGGGCGATGGCAGCGGCGCGGCCCCGTGCAAGCCGGGCAAGTCGCAGTACACGCAGCTGTCGGGCGGCAACGAGAATCTGAAGCCGGAAAAGTCCAAGCAGGCCACCGTCGGCATCCGCTTCGATCCGACCCGCAACTTCGGCGCCAGCCTGGATTACTGGCAGATCGACCTGCGTGACGCCGTCAGCGCGGTCTCCGCCAACCAGGCCTTCGCCAATCCGCAGCAGTTCCAGAGCCTGTTCACGACCTACAAGCTGCCGGCCGAAACGAACGCCTATTACGCCTTCATGTCGATGTCGACCAACATCGGCAAGTCGAACTACAGCGGCATGGACTGGCAACTGGACGGGCGTCTGAACATCGAAGGCCTGGGCCGCCTGACCACCACGGTCAACGGCACCTACATGATCGAGGCCAAGTACACGCGTCCCGGCACCTCCAACGACTTCACCGACAGCCTCGGCAAGTACGGCGTGGACGCGCAGGTCATCTTCCGCAACACGGCGCAGGCCAAGTTCGCGCTGGAGACCGGCAAGTTCACGAACTCGATCGCGGTGAAGTACCGTTCGGGCTACAAGGACATCGAACAGACCGTCCGCGACCTGCAGACCGGCGTAAACACGCGCATCCAGCTGATGGTGCCGAACTACATCACCTTCGACTACCAAGGCACCTTCCGCTACAACAAGGCGCTGGAACTGCGCCTGGGCATCCAGAACCTGACCAACGAAACCCCGCCGTTCACGCTGCGTGACTCGTCGGGCCACCAGGTCGGTTACGACCCGCGTTACGCCAGCCCGCTGGGCCGCACCGTTTACCTGACGGGCAGCTACAACTTCTGATAGTCGTCGGACGGGACTCCGATATTCCGTGCGCACAGCGCGCTGATACTGACGAGTCCCCGACAAAACCTCTGCCCGCATTGTTGCGGTCGAGATACAGCTTGTTGCCGACCCGCAACGAGTTGGGCGCCTGACGATACGGACATTTCCCGGCAGGGAAGTGCTCCCCGATACCCCCGCCTTGGCCGGAAGTCACCCGTGACGCCGGTCATGCGGGGGTATCGCTCTTTCAGGGCTGCCCCTTGTCCCGGTGACCCGTAATGCCTCAATTGGTAGGAACCCCTGCCGATTGTCGAATTGCAGTCATTGACACTCCTTTCACGCGACCTTCACGCAATTCTGCGCACCGAGGTCGTCCGGACAAGTTTCGCGCGCCGCCACAAGCGCCGCCGCTCGACACCTTTAGGAGTGTTTCTTTGAAGACCAAACTCAACGCGGTGAGCCTGGCAGTCGCCGCCACCATTGCAATCGCGTCGTCGGCCGCGATCGCCCAAGCCCAGGACCAGACCCAGCTGGAACGCGTCGTCGTGACGGGTTCGGCGATCAAGCGGATCGCAGCTGAGACCTCCCAACCGATCCAGACCGTCACCCGCGCCGAGATCGAGCGCAGCGGCGTGACCTCTGTCGTCGAGCTGATGCAGAACCTGTCGTCCGTGCAGGGCGGGATCACCGAAGGTGACACCGTCGGCGGCGGCGGCGGCGGTCAGGCCACCGTGTCCATCCACAACCTGGGCGGCGACCGTACCCTGGTGCTGCTGAATGGCCGCCGCCTGATCGGCGAAGCCGGCGGCGCGGTGGACCTGAACATGATCCCGCTGGCGATCATCGAGCGCGTGGAAGTGCTGACCGACGGCGCCTCGGCGCTGTACGGCTCCGACGCCGTGGCCGGCGTGGTGAACTTCATCACCCGCAGCAACTCCAGCCGCAAGACCATTGCGGCGGAAGTCTCCATTCCGCAGCACAAGGGCGGCAAGGAACGTCGTGCATCGCTCTCCGGCGGCTTCGGCGACCTGGACAGCGACGGCTTCAACATCATGGCGGCGCTGTCGGTCGACAAGCGTGACTCGCTGACCGCCAGCCAGCGCGACTTCAGCAAGACCGGCGTCATCAACTTCAGCCACAACGGCAACGACTACCAGTTCTTCAACGGCTCGCCGTCCGCGATCCCCGGGAACGTGAACGTGCCGGTGCGCAACGCCGACGGCACGCTGGGTTCCGAGCTGCGCAACGTGTACCTGGCCCAGAACGGCGCCTGCGCGGACCGCAACGTCCAGGTCGGCGACTCCTGCTACTTCGACTACGCCGGCACCGTGGAAGCCTTCCCGGACCGCGAGCGCAGCAATTTCTTCGGCTCCGGCACGGTGAAGCTGGGCAACCATCAGCTGCGCGCCGACGTGCTGTTCGGCAAGACCAAGACCAGCGGCAAGATCGCCGCGGTGCCGGGCTCGGTGGCCGTGGATCCGAACGGTCCGTTCGCCGCCGAACTGGCCGCCGTCGGCTACACGCCGGCTTACCTGACCTCGATCGGTCTGGATCCCAACCGGATCGCCTCGGTGTCCTACCGCGCCTTCGACCTGGGCAATCGCACCAGCACCTTCGACCGCGACAACAAGGCCCTGTGGCTGCAGCTCGACGGCCAGCTGGCCGGTTGGGACTACACCGCCACCGCCGGCTACCAGCGTGCGGAGGTCGAGGAAAGCAACTCCGGCTACCCGCTGGCCAAGGCTTTCGGCGCGCTGCTGCGCAGCGGTGTCTACAACCCCTTCGTGCTGCCGGGCCAGCAATCGCAGGCGGCCACGGACGCGGTCAAGCAGATCATGATCTCGGGTGTCTACGACACCGAGACCAGCACCCTCTTCAACGCCGACGTGCGCGCCTCGCGCGAGATCTTCAAGACCTCCGCCGGTTCCGCCTACCTGGCGCTGGGTGCGGCCTTCCAGAAGGACAAGGTCACCGACGATCCGGGCGCGGTGGCGCGCGGTGAGGGCGGCGCCGCCGGCGACGACCAGCGCTTCGGCGACAGCACCGTCGTGATCCCCTACAGCGCCAGCCGCGACACGATGGGCGCGTACGCTGAACTGATCATGCCGGTCATCAAGAACCTGGAAGTCACCGCCGGCGTCCGTTACGACAACTACCGCCACGTCGACAGCTCAACCAACGGCAAGGTGTCCTTCAAGTACACCCCGATGCCCGAGCTGCTGATCCGCGGCGGCGTCGGCACCGGCTTCCGCGCTCCGACGCTGCGCCAGCTGTACCGTCCGCTGCAGGAGTTCGGCGTGACCGCCACCCCGTACAACTGCACCGCGCAGATGGCCGCCGTGGCCGCCAGCCTGGGCGCGGCCTGCCAGGCCGGCGAGAAGCAGTACAACGTCTACACCGGCGGCGTCGAGAGCGTGAAGCCGGAAGAATCCAAGCAGGCCACGCTGGGCTTCCGCATCGAGCCGGTCAGCTCCTTCTCCTTCGGCGCGGACTGGTGGTGGGTCGGCATCGACAAGACCTTCGGGTCGGTCGACGAGAACGAAGCCTTCAACAACGCCCAGAAGTACTCCAACCTGTTCCTGGTCTACACCGACCCGGTCACGGGCGAGAAGTTCCTGGCCTACAACGCCAGCACGACCAACCTGGGCAAGTCGTTCAGCAGCGGCATCGACTTCGACGTCACCGGCCGGGTCAACACCCCGATCGGTCGCCTGACCTCGAACCTGCGCGCCACTTACATGCTGAGCGACAAGCAGCAGCTGCTGCCGGGCGAAGGCTACTTCTCGACCCTCGCGGACAACCATCCGTCGATCGGCTCGGTGACCTTCCGCTGGAAGGGCCAGTGGAGCAACACGCTGGTGACTGGCAACTGGGTGAACACGGCCAACATCAACTTCCAGTCGGGCTACAAGGACTTCCCGACCGAAGTCGAGAATCTGGCCAACGGCGACGTTGACGAGGTCCGCCTGAAGGTCAAGCCGTACGTGACCCTGGACTGGCAGACCGCCTACACCTGGAACAAGCAGCTGACGGTCGCCCTGGGCATCAAGAACGTGTTCGACAAGGAACCCCCGCTGTCGCTGCGCGCCAACGGCGGCCACATGCTGGGCTTCGACTACCGTTACTACAGCCCGATGGGCCGGACCTTCCAGGTCAAGGCCAGCTACGACTTCTGATCCCGCATCCGACGCCCGCCGCACCACGGTGGGGCGTCGACGGCATCACGAACAAGGACTCCCTCGGGAGTCCTTTTTTTTCGACTGCCACGGCGATGTCTCTCCCACAAGCCTTCATCGGCCGACCCGCCACGTTAAGTATTGTTTCCATACTCTGTCCGATATCGATAAGCCTTTGAAGGAATGGATATTTTTCGTGTTCATCAAATTTAATTGATAAATTCATCGTTGCTACGGAAATACGTTTCTTGGCGCGTTCATAACGCCCATCCAACGAGCCAATCACGTTGTGCGCGATATCCGCTCGAAACCCGGCTTTCTGAAATCCGACGTTTCCGCAGGAGTTAAGCGTTCGTAAATTCCGAAACTGTGGCGCAGGTACGACCGAACTGTCATGAAACAGTAAGGAGAAACCCGCGAAAACAGCCTGTTTCGAACTGCACGGTCCCCATTTCGCGCGCTTTACGAACGTGCACCTATGACCTCTGGCAATTCGTCAGCACACTTTTGTCAGGCCTCGCGATGCGGGGCCGTTTCAATTCCGGCTCGCCGCACCCACAAGGAGGGCGGGCGCTCTCCCTAGAGGTGCATATGTACAAGCTGAACGCGGTAGGCCTGGCAGTCGCCGCCACCATTGCGGCCGCGTCCTTCCCGACGCTGGCCCAGGAACAACAGGATCAAAACCAGCTGGAGCGGGTCGTCGTGACGGGATCCGCGATCAAGCGGCTCGACGCCGAGTCGTCCGTGCCGGTGACGACCTTCAAGATGAGCGACATCCGTCAGCAAGGCCTGACGACCGTCGAGCAGATCCTGAGCACGCTCACCGCCAGCCAGAGCAGCCTGGGCACCAGCCAGGCCGTGGGTTCGTCCACCGGCGGCGCCTCCTTCGCCGACCTGCGCGGCATCGGTGCCAACAAGACGCTGGTCCTGCTGAACGGCCGCCGCATCGCCAACAACGCGTTCGACGGGTCCGCGCCTGACCTGAACATGATCCCGCTGGCGGCGATCGAGCGCATCGAAGTGCTGCGCGACGGCGCCTCGTCGCTGTACGGCACCGACGCCATCGGCGGCGTGATCAACTTCATCACCCGCTCCGACTACCAGGGCGGCACGGTCACGCTGGGCTATGACTCGCCCCAGCACGCCGGCGGCAAGACCCGCAACGCCAACGCCGGCTTCGGTTACGGCGATCTGGAGAAGCAGGGCTTCAACGTCTTCGGCTTTGTCGACCTGCAGAAGCAGGACCCGATCGGCGGCACGGACCGTCCGTTCAACACCCGCTTCGTCGGCGGCAAGTCCGGCTCGACCCTCCCGGCCAACTACTACCAGGACGGCAAGATCGTCTACAACCCGGCCGCACCGAGCTGCGAGGGCGGCGACTTCCTGGTCCCGAACGCCGACCAGACGTCCTGCACGATGTCGACCTCGCGCTACGTGGACTACCTGCCGGAAAGCCAGCGCACCTCGGCCATGCTGAAGGGCACGGTCAAGCTGAACAACGACCACACCTTCGGCGCCGAGTACTTCATCACCCGCTCCGAGGTGAAGACGCGCATCGCTCCGGTGCCGTACGGCTTCCTGGTTCAGAACCGGCTGCGTCCGGACGGCTCCGCCAACCCGTACTACCCGAACAACCCGGCGTTGCTGCCGGGTTATGACGGCGACGGCTACGCCGGCCAGACGATGACCGACGGCGGCGCGGCGATCCAGCCGGGCTACATCACGCTGAAGTGGCGTGACTCCCCCAACGGCCCGCGCGGCGACAAGAACACCAACACGCAGCAGCGTCTGGTGCTCTCGCTGGACGGCACGCTGGCAGGCTGGGACTACGCCGCCGGCCTGAGCTACAACCAGAACAAGGTGACCGAGGACCTGATCAGCGGCTACTCGGACGGCAACAAGATCACCGAAGGCATCCTGACCGGCATCATCAACCCGTTCGGCGCGCAGGACGCTGCGGGCGAGGCCTACCTGCAGAGCGCCGCCGCGCTGGGCCGCCTGATGATCGGCAAGGGCCGGACGACCAACCTGGACGCTCACGCCAGCCGTGAAGTCGGTGACTGGCTGGGTGCCGGCCGCTCTGCCGCCCTGGCGCTGGGCGCAGAGTTCCGGCAGGAGAAGTTCACCCAGGACGCGCAGGACGAGTACGCGCAGACGGTGATCGCCTCCACCGGCATCGACCCCAACATCTACAGCACGGGCAAGCGCAACGTGTACGCCGTCTACGGCGAACTGAACGTGCCCATCCTGAAGACACTGGATGTGACCGCCGCCGTCCGCTACGACAAGTACAACGACTTCGGCAGCACCACCAACCCCAAGGTCAGCTTCCGCTTCCAGCCGAGCAAGGAAGTGCTGGTCCGCGGTTCGTACTCGACCGGCTTCCGCGCCCCGTCGCTGTATGAGCTGCATGCCGCGCCGACCTACACCAACTCCAGCACGGTCAACGACCCGGTGCTGTGCGCGGCCGGCGGCACGACCATCAACCTGTGCGACGCGCAGTTCATGGTCCGCAACGGCGGCAACGACCAGCTGCGTCCGGAAAAGAGCAAGAGCGCGTCGCTGGGCTTCCAGTTCGCGCCGCTCAACGACCTGAGCTTCGGTGTCGACTTCTGGTGGCTGCGCGTGAAGAACCTGATCGGCGTGATCGGCGACGCATCGCTGTTCGATCCGGCCAACCAGGACAAGTTCGGCCAGTTCTACCACCGCAACTCGGCCGGCTTCCTGTCGGTCGACGGTTCGCAGTGCCCGGGCGCCAACTGCGGCTACGTGGACGTCCGCCAGCTCAACCTGGGCGGCAACAACACGAACGGCTTCGACCTGAACGCCAATTACCGCCTGCGCTTCGCCGGCGCTGGCAGCGTCATGTTCGGCCTGAACAGCACGTACGTCACCAAGTACGAGTACCAGGACCTGCAGGACGGCCCGTGGAACCAGAATGTCGGCGTCTACTCCGGCGCCGGTCCGGTGTTCCGTTGGCAGCACACGCTGTCGGCGGTGTGGGCCTACGACAAGTACACGGTCGGCCTGACCGGTCACTACAAGTCGGGCTACATCGACGTGGACCCGACCAACCGCGTGAGCAGCTACGCGACGGCTGACCTGTACGCGTCGTTCCGTCCGATCAAGACGGCGTCGATCACGCTGGGTGTTCGCAACCTGACGGACCGCGATCCGCCGCTGACCTTCCAGACCCAGGTCTTCCAGGCCGGCTACGACCCGCGTTACGCCGACGCGACCGGTCGCACCTTCTACATCCGCGGCACGTACGACTTCTGATCGTCACGACCGTCACGCACCAAGGGCCCCTCCGGGGCCCTTTTTCATTGGTTCGCGGAGCGGAGACAATGTGCTTCATGAACGAGCCCGCGAACCCTTCCGCTCCCCTTGCTCCCCCCGCTGTCCCGGCACCGCCTCTGCGTTGCGACGTCCTGATCATCGGCGCCGGCCCCGCCGGCAGCGCCGCGGCGCGCTGGCTGGCCAAGGCCGGACTGGACGTGGTGTTCGCCGACCAGCAGCCGCTGGGTCGCGACAAGGTCTGCGGCGACGGGCTGATCCCGGACGCGCACAAGGCGCTCGAGCGCCTCGGCCTGCTGGACCGGGTGATGGCCAAGGCGCAACGTTCGGCGCATGTGGGCTGCATCGGACCGCGCGGCGGCCGGATCGATGTGCCGGGCCACCTCGCGGTGCTGCCGCGCAGACAGCTCGACGAGATCCTCAACCTCGGCGCGCAGGAGTCCGGCGCGCGTTTCCTGGCGCCGGCGCGCTTCGAGGCGGCGTTGGACGATGAACAGGGTCGCGTGCGCGGTGCGCGGCTCACGATCAACGGCGAGCCGCACGAGATCGCCGCGGACTGGGTGATCCTGGCCACCGGCGCCGTGCCCAAGGCGCTGACCGCCGCCGGCATGTGCGAGCGTCACACCCCCAGCGGCGTCGCGCTGCGCGGCTACGTGCGCGCGCCGGCGATGGTCGGCGAGATCAAGGCGCTGGAAGTGGTCTGGTGCAAGCCGGTGCAGCCGGGCTACGGCTGGATCTTCCCGGCGCCGGACGGCAGCTTCAACATCGGCGTCGGCGTCACCGACAGCCACAAGGACATGGCCGGCAAGGGCCAGAAGAAGGACGTCAACCTGCGCGCCATCTTCGACGCCTTCGTCGAGCACTACCCGCCCGCCAAGCGCCTGATGGCCGAGGGCGAACTGATCGGCGAACTCAAGGGCGCGCCGCTGCGCTGCACGCTCAACGGCGCGCGCTGGACGCGGCCGGGATTGCTGGTCACCGGCGAGGCGGCGGGCTCGACCTACTCGTTCACGGGCGAAGGCATCGGCAAGGCGATGGAGACCGGACTGCTCGCCGCGGAGGCCATCCTGGCGCACCGCGCGGGCGCCTCGGCATCCGCCGTCGACGCCCAGGTCCGCGAGCAGTACGAGCAGGGCCTGCGCGCGCTGCAGCCCAAGTACGACCTGTACGAGCGCGGCAACCGCGTCAACCGTTTCCCCTGGCTGGCCGACCTGCTGATCTGGCGCGCGCAGAAGAGCCCGCGCCTGGTGAAGCGGATGAGCGGCGTGCTCAACGAGACCAGCAACCCCGGCAACCTGGTGAGCCTGAAGGGGATCACGCGGCTGTTCCTGGAATGATCGTTGCCTGATGAGCCTAGCGACCTGAGCGACCTGAGCGACCTGATCCTGGAGAGACCGCGATGTGCCAGCTGATGGGCATGAACGCCCGCCGACCGACCGATGTGATGTTCAGCTTCGCCGGCCTGGCGACGCGGGCGCACGAGCACAAGGACGGTTTCGGCATCGCGTTCTTCGAGGGCCGCGGGCTGCGGCATTTCGTCGACCACCACAGCGCCCGGGTGTCGCCGCTGGCGGAGCTGGTCAAGACCTACCCCATCCGCAGCGACGTCGTCATCGCGCACATCCGCAAGGCGACGCAGGGCGTGGTCTCGCTGGAGAACACCCATCCGTTCGTGCGCGAGCTGTGGGGCCGCTACTGGGTATTCGCGCACAACGGCGACCTGAAGGGATTCCTGCCGCGGCTGCATGCGGCGTTCAAGCCGGTCGGCCAGACCGACAGCGAGCAGGCCTTCTGCTGGCTGATGCAGGAGCTGGCCAAGGCGCACGCCGACATGCCGGCGATCGAGGAACTGAACCACACGCTGCGCGAGCTGCTGCCGCGGCTCAACGGCCACGGCACTTTCAACATGCTGCTGTCCAATGGCCAGGCGCTGTGGGCGCACGGCTCGACCAAGCTGCATTACCTGCTGCGTCAGCCGCCCTTCGGCCACGTCACGTTGCAGGACGAGGATGTGAGCGTCGACCTGGCTGCCAAGACCACCGAGGACGACCGCATCGCCATCGTCGCCACCGAGCCGCTGACGCGCGGCGAGGCCTGGATCCCGATCGAACCCGGCACGCTCAAGGTATTCGTCGGCGGCGAACCGCTCTGCTGATGGCAGCCGTGGCGGCCGGTGCCCCGTGGAGCGAATGCCGAGC
>NZ_JARVXN010000033.1:0-315904 GCF_048957715.1 Mitsuaria sp. CC2
CGCGCGACCGGGTGGTCCTCGAAGACCTGCTTGACGATGTCGGGGACCGACAGCTCCTGGAAGATCCGGCAGTCCGAGGTCCGAGACAGCAGCCACAGCCACGGCTTGAGCTGCATCTCGTAGACGCAGTGCTTGCCCTCGAAGCCGCGCTGCGCGAAGCGCGTCACGTAGCCGCTGAAGTAACGCGGCGCGTCGTCGCGCAGCGCGATAGTCAGCGTCGCGGGCTTGCCCAGCAGCTCCGAGGCCTGGATGTCCTTGCGCTCGCTCAACAGCGTCAGCACAGTGTCTCCGGCGTCGCTCAGACCCTCCCGCGACACACAGGTGTGCACGCGCAGAGTGTCTTCAGGCAAGGCGGTCTTGAGGCGGAAAGGTGAGGCCATGGATCTTGCTGAATCGTCCTGGCCGCACAGTAGGGGGCGCTTATCGCGCGGGTAAGAGGCGAAGGTCACTTCGGGCGGGGATCGCCCCGAAGTCCAGCGCCTTCCCCCGACATGGGGGCAGTGCTTGCCTCGATTGAAACATCCCGTTGCGAATTCCCGCCTGTGCAGAGGCCAAAGTCACTTCGGCCCGCCCGCCCTGCCCGGTACCGTGCGGAGCATCCGCATTGCGAAGGAAGCGCCCATGGCGACACGCATTCCCGGCCCCCTGGGCGCCGGAGCCAACACACACGAGATCGACGAGGGCACGATGATCCGCTCGGCGTCGCCGCTGGTGTCGCCGGTCGGCGCCGCGCCGCGCGCTGAGAAGGCGGCCGCGATCGACGACGACACCCGCGCACTGGCCGCCGTCGCCTACGGCGAGGGATCGACGGGCAACGTCTACGAGGAGATGGCCGCCATCGCCAATGTGCTGGTGCGCCAGCAGAAGGCGCGCGGCTTCGCGACGATCAGCGCCTTCATCAAGAAAGACAAGACCTTCGCCTTCGCGGCCCATGACGGCAACCAGCGGCACGACAAGCTCAAGAAGGCGACCGCCGACGAGATCGCCGCCGACATCGGCATGAGCGAGGCCGTGCGAGGCGCGCGCAACGCACTCAGCGCCACCGGCACCGACTACGCCAACGGCGGCTACTTCTGGGACGGCGCCGACATCAAGTCGAACTACGACAAGCATCCCAAGGTCAAGGCCGGCATCCATATCACCGATGCGAAGCACAACATCTACGGCATCAAGGACAAGGACGTCCCCGGTGAAGAATGGTGGCGGAGCGCGGCCGGCGCGAAGACCAAGCTGCGCGGAAAATGGGACTACAAGTACGAGTCCACCGCCGCGTACGGCGGGACGATCTTCTGGAAGTACAACGACGCCTTCGTGAAGGCCACCAACAACAAGGTGTACGACTGATGCCCAGCCCGTCCCGACTGCTACAGATCGCCGCGGCCGCCCTCGCCGGCTCGCTCTTCGCCGCGTGCGCGGCGCATGCCGACGCGGTTGCGAGGAATGCGACGGAACTGCGCGACCTGCTCCGCGGCAGCGCGACACCGACCGTCCTGGAACCGATCAAGACCGAAGGCTGGTGCGGCCCGCAGGGCTGCTTCGTCGACGTCGGCGAGCTGCGCCTGGACCGCGACAAGGGCGGTTTCGCCAAGGCGCCGGGCGGGAAGCAGCTCGTGCTCGTCCAGCACAAGCCGATGGGCGTCGAATCGCTGCCGGACATCGACTGGACGTCGACGGACGCCTATCGCGTCATGGCCGGCGGCCAGCGATGGGGCACCTGCATGGAGTTCACGCACACCGGCATCGGCAAGAGCGGCGTGTACCAGCGCTGGACCAGCGTGGTGCTGGTGCCGTTCAGCGGCGACAAGCCGGCGGGACCGGCGCATCGATTCGTCGGGTACTGGGCCGGCTGCGATTCGCTGCAGGCAGCGAGCGCGGGTCAGGTCTTGCTTCCCGTGATCGAGCGCGGCGAGCCCAAGGCCGCCAAGCCGGTCAGGCTGGTGAACTACCAGTGCTCAGCGAAAGGCTGCGAGGGGAAAGTCGACGAGCGGATCGTCGACGGAGATCCGGCGGGCGAGAACGGCGGGATGTCGATCCGGGCGAAGTGAGCGGCTGACTGCCACGGCCGCTGGCCCTCACCCCCACCCTCTCCCGCAGTGCGGGAGAGGGGGCCACCCCAGTGATCCTGCTCCGAACGGCTCGGTGCATTCGAGCCCCCGCTCGCGGGAGAGCCACCCCAGTGCTCTTGCTCCGAATGGCTCGGTGCATTCTCACTCCCTCTCCCGCTTGCGGGAGAGGGCGGGGGTGAGGGCCAGCGACGGTGGCAGTAATGAAGCCCTCTTGGAGCCAGCCTCTCAATCGAACGCGTAGTCGAAGTCCCCGTCCTTCACCGCCAGCTCGACCTTGGTGATCGCCTGGCCGTTGGTGACGCGGGTGAGGTACTCGCGGCTGATGCGCGGCAGCACCGTGTTCGTGAGGATCGCGTCGACGACGCGGCCGCCGCTTTCCACCTCGTTGCAGCGGCTGATGATCAGCTTCACCACGTCGTCGCCGAAGGTCAGCGGCACGCCCAGGTTCTCGCCCACGCGCTTCTGGATGCGGCCGAGCTGCAGGCGCACGATCTGGCCCAGCATCTCCTCGCTCAGCGGGTAGTACGGGATCGTCACCAGGCGGCCCAGCAGCGCCGCCGGGAAGATCTTCAGCAGCGGCTCGCGCAGCGCCTTGGCGATGCCTTCCGGTTCCGGCATCAGCTCCGGATCCGCGCACAGCTTCATGATCAGGTCGCTGCCCGCGTTGCTGGTCAGCAGGATGATGGTGTTCTTGAAGTCGATGTGGCGACCCTCGCCGTCTTCCATCCGGCCCTTGTCGAAGACCTGGAAGAACAGCTCGTGCACGTCCGGGTGGGCCTTCTCCACCTCGTCCAGCAGCACGATGCTGTAGGGCCGGCGGCGCACCGCCTCGGTCAGCACGCCGCCCTCGCCATAACCGACGTAGCCCGGGGGCGACCCCTTGAGCGTTGAGACCGTGTGGGCCTCCTGGAACTCGCTCATGTTGATGGTGATGACGTTCTGCTCGCCGCCGTAGAGCGCTTCGGCCAGCGCGAGCGCCGTCTCCGTCTTGCCCACGCCCGAGGTCCCCGCCAGCAGGAACACGCCGATCGGCTTGCTCGGGTTGTCCAGCCCGGCGCGCGACACCTCGATGCGCTTGGCGATCATCTCCAGCGCGTGACGCTGGCCGACGACGCGCTGGTTCAGCGTGTCCGCCAGCTGCAGCACGGCCTGCACCTCGTTGCGCACCATGCGGCCGACCGGGATGCCAGTCCAGTCCTGCACCACCGCGGCCACCGCCTGTTCATCGACCTGCGGCAGGATGAGCGGCGCATCGCCCTGCAGCGTCGTCAGTTCGGCGCGCAGCCCGGCGAGCTCGCCCAGCAGCGTGTCGCGCTCCGCTTCCTCAGGCGCGCCCTCGCCGTCCTTGCGCAGCAACGCGTGCAGTTCCAGCACGCGGTCGACCATGCCCTTTTCCTTCAGGTGACGGGCGTCCAGCTCGGCCTTGCGAGTCTGCGCCTCGTCCAGCTGCGTCGCCACGCGCTGCTTGCGCTCCGCGACGTCCATGCCGATCGCGCCTTCGCGGCCGATGATCTCGCGCTCGATCTCCAGCGCCTGGATGCGGCGCAGGCAGTCCTCGAGTTCCGCCGGCGTCGCATGCTGGCTCACCGCCACGCGCGCGCAGGCCGTGTCAAGCAGGCTCACCGCCTTGTCCGGTAGCTGACGCGCCGGGATGTAGCGATGGCTCAGGCGCACCGCGGCCTCGATGCCCTCGTCGAGCAGCGCCACGCGGTGGTGCTTCTCCAGGATGGACGCCACGCCGCGCAGCATCAGCACCGCCTTGTGCTCGTCGGGCTCGGGCACCTGCACGACCTGGAAACGCCGCGTCAGCGCGGGATCCTTCTCGATGTGCTTCTTGTACTCGGCCCACGTGGTCGCCGCGATCGTGCGCAGCTTGCCGCGCGCCAGCGCAGGCTTGAGCAGATTGGCCGCGTCGCCGGTCCCGGCCGCGCCACCCGCGCCGATCAGCGTGTGCGCTTCGTCGATGAACAGGATGATCGGCTTGGCCGAGGCCTGCACCTCGTCGATGACCTGGCGCAGGCGGTTCTCGAATTCGCCCTTCATGCTCGCACCGGCCTGCAGCAGGCCGATGTCGAGCATGTACAGCGACACGTCCTTCAGCTGCGGCGGCACGTCGCCCTGCGCCAGGCGCAGCGCGAAACCTTCCACCACCGCGGTCTTGCCCACGCCCGCCTCGCCCGTGAGGATCGGGTTGTTCTGGCGGCGGCGCATCAGGATGTCGACGATCTGGCGGATCTCCTCGTCGCGGCCGGCGATGGGATCGATCTCGCCGTTGCGCGCGCGCTCCGTCAGGTCGACCGCGTAGCGCTTGAGCGCCTCCTGCTTGCCCATGGCCGCGGGCGCGATCGCGCCGCTGGCATCGCCGGGCGCGGCGCCCGGTTCGGCGGCGCGCATCGCACGCTCGGGCGAGCCTTCGAGGATCTGGTTGAACTTCTCGCCCAGGTCGTCGACGTTGATCTTCTCGAACTGCTTGGACACCGACAGCAGCACGTTGCGCATCGACGCCGTCTTCAGCAGGCCCAGCACCAGGTGACCGGTGCGCACCTGCTGGTCGCCGAACATCAGCGAGCCGTAGACCCAGCCGCGCTCGACGGCGTTCTCGACCCAGCTCGACAGGTCGGTCACCGACGTCGCGCCGCGCGGCAGCCGGTCCAGCGAGGCCATCAGGTCGGACGACAGCTGCGCCGCATCCAGGCCGTAATGCTTGACGATGCGATGCAGGTCGGAGTCGGGCGTGTTGAGGATCTGGTAGAGCCAGTGCTGCAGCTCGACGTAGGGATTGCCCCGCAGCTTGCAGAACACGGTGGCGCCTTCGATCGCCTTGTAGGCCAGCGGGTTGAGCTTGCCGAAGAGGCTGGTGCGCGAGATTTCAGTCATGTCGATGCTCCCTTGGATGCCGGCGGCGTGGCCCGTCCCTTCACCCGCTGATGCGGATGCAGGTGCAGGTCGCCCCGGTCGTGACGATGCGGACGGCCGCCCGAGCGGCCCGTCCAGGAAGTGAAGCCCAGGCGCGCGCCGCCGCTGAGCGCCGCGGCGGGCACCTCGTCGCGACGAAGCACGGGCTGCAGCTCCCATTGCAGGTTGTGGCCGACGTATTGCCGGATCCAGTCGTTCAGCGGCCGCCACGCGTCGCCGTCGGGCAGGAAGCCCTCGTACTGGCGCAGTGTGAGCGGGCCCAGGACGACGCGGAAACGGTACTGCCGGTCCCAGGCCTTGTTGCCCGCGGAGGTGTTGCGGCCCAGGCGCGGCAGCTCGCGGCCGATGCGTTCGGGCCGCTGGCGCGCGAAGCCCAGCCGCGTGCGCTCGCCGTCCTCGACGGGCAGCCAGTGCGGCACGTGCTGCTCGATGCGCACCGGCACCTTGAAGTGGGAGGACAGGATCTTGGCCAGGCCTTCCGGATGCTGCGCGCGACCGCCGTGCAGACCGGCCTGGAACAGGCGCGCCGTCTGCGGCAGCGAATCGCCGGGCCGCTGCGCGCCGTCGAGCCCGGTCGCCGCGCCCAGCCAGGCCGCGTAGCGGTCCGTCGCCGGGCGGTCATGCTGGACGGCCGGCTGCGACTGCGCCCAGGCGCGGTAGAAGTGCAGCAGCAGCCGGTGATGGAAGACGTCGAGGAAACGGCTCAACGTCGGATCGCCGCGTTGATGCAGCCGCTCGCGCGTGTACTCGGTCAGGTGCAGCGGCATCGGCCCCTGCGGACCGAGCAGGCCGAAGAAACGCACGCCCAGGCGCGGCGCCGGGTTCTGGCCGCGCGTCAGGCTCTGCAGCGACGCCGGCGCGAAATCGAGCTCAGGCTCCTGGCCCAGCCGGATCGCCTCCTGCGACGGGCGCAGGCCGCGACCGAGTCGCGGCATGTCCGGCGTCAGCCCTTCGATACGCCGCAGCAGTGCGAAGAAATCGTGCGCCCAGGGCGTCGCCTCGACGTCTTCGAACAAGGCGCGCAACGCGGCGGCATCGGGTTCGTTGCGCTTCTCGGGCCGGCGCGCCAGCAGCGAGGCCGGTGACGGCGCGGCGCTGTCATCGGCTGCAGCGTCGGACCCGGTAGCGGACCCCGCATCGGAGCCGGCATCGTCGGAGGTGGTTCCCGGACCCTGCGCGTTCATCCGCGCTCCTCGTCCCGGGCCCGATCGCCGCGTCCTTCGGCGTCGCCGCCGATGCGCGGCGCCCAGCGCTTCACCAGGCCGCGCTGCGTCGTGCGCAGGCTCAGCTGCGTGAAGCTGTTGATCGCCGCGTGACGCGTGAAGTAGCGCTCCAGCACGCTGGCGAAGAGAAAGCTGCTGTGGCCCTGGAAGGCGTGTTCATCGAGTTCCAGCGTGATCTCGGCCCCGGTGCCGTAGCTCAGCGGTCCCGTGAACGGAAGACGGCGCACGACGGGCTTGGCCTCGACGGCGCGCACGCCTTCGACCTGCCGCAACCAGCCCGGGTCGCCGGGAGGTCCGTACAACGCAAGGAGCCGTCGCAGCGTCGCCGCCGCCTGCGCGGGCGGTTCGTCGCCCCACGGCAGCTGCTGCTGCGTCAGCAGGCCGACCAGGCTCCAGCCCGCCTCGCCCGCCGGCTGGCGGTTCACCGGCCGCGTCGGCCCATGCACCGCCTCGACCTTGAGCACCGGACCGGCCGCGTCCAGCCGCCACATGCCCGCGCCGTTGTGAGGAAGCAGCATCGGCAGGTCGCGGTTGGTGACCAGGGCGGACACCGACAGCTGCCGGATGTCCTCGCGATACGGCGCGTGGCGCGGATCGACCAGCGAGATGAAGACCTCGTCGCCGATGTAGCCGGTGCGCGGGCCCTGGTCCTTCTGGCGCGTGGACATGAGCCGCGGTTCGCGCCGCGCAGTGTAGAAACCGGGCGCCTCGGGCGGCGCCTCGTGATACGTGGCGTAGAGCGGCGCGAAGCCCTGCTGGCCGAGCGCGCCGGCACCGTAGCCGGTCACCGACTGCAGGCTGTGGACTTCGTAGTCGATCGGCCGGGTGCGGTCCGGCACGACGTGATATTCCCAGCTCCCCGTGCCGAGCTGGATCCGGTCCAGCCGCTTCGGGAAGAGATTGATCGCGGGCGTGCAGTGCAGCGAGATGCTGTCGGCATCGACCATCGCCTCCAGCGATCCGTCGCCGCGGGAGAAGAACAGCACGATCTCGAAGGAAGTGCCGTCGATGCGCGCCAGGCGGTCGGCGAGCTGATCGATCTCCAGGAACAGGAAGCGCCGCGGCATGGCCGCGAGTTCCTGCATCAGCCGACTGCCGGAAAAGATCCGGTGCGTCTCGGGCAGCAGCGCCTCGTCGGGCGCGAAGCCCAGCGGGCGGATGCTCGTCGCGGTCCGCCATTGCACCGGCACGGTAGCCGCATCGATGCCCTCGCCGGTGACGAAGGTGCCCAGCGGCGCGCCGAGCGCCAGTTCATGCAGCTTGTAGGCGACCTCGTCCGGCGCGCTCAGGTACAGCGCGAGCCGGTCCAGTCCGAGCTGCCGCACGGGGATGCCGCCGCCGGTGCTGATCTTCAGCCGCACGCCGCCGCGGCTGCCCGCCGCATCGGGCAGGCGCGTCATCGGCAGGTCCGGCGCGTGGGTGAAGTACTGGACGTCGTCCAGCGTCAGCGGCCACAGCGTGAGGTCGTGGGCGGTGCGGAACTCGCAGCGCGTGTCCTGCCCGCGCGGGATGCCGGACTGCAGCACGCTGCCGCGCGGCACCGGGTGGCCCTTGGACAGGTTGGGGTCGGTCGGATCGACGCTCAGGCGCGCGATCATCATCGACGGGATGGGCGCCAGGAAGTTCGGGTAGATCGATTCCAGCAGGTGCGAGATCAGCCGCGGGTGTTCCGCGTCCAGCTTGAGCTGCACGCGCGCGGACAGGAAGGCGAAGCCCTCCAGCAGCCGTTCGACGTAGGGGTCGGCGACCTCGGCGTCCTCCAGCCCGAGCCGGGCGGCGATTTTCGGGAAGTCGCGCGCGAACTCGGCGCCGACCTCGCGCAGGTGGGCGAGTTCGTCGTTATACAGGCGCAGCAGGCGCGGATCCATGTCCTCAACCCTCGCGCACTTCGACCTGGCCGGCCTCGAGGTCCATCTGCGTGCGCAGCAGGATCTCCAGCGGGATCGGCTGCGCCCACAGGTGGCCGCGGATGTCGAACTCGATCACGTTGTGCGTGTCCATGACGCTCTGCGTCTCGATCGCCCGGACCTCCAGCGTGTCGGGCAGGATGCGCGGCTCGAAGCGCAGGATGGCCTGGCGGATCTGCTTCTCCAGCAGGTGCACGTCGATGCGCGAGGCCAGTTGCCCCGACAGCGCCGGCAGTCCGAAGTTCAGCACGCTGTCGCCCACGTGGCCGTAGGGATCGCATTCCTTGCCCATCGGCTGGATGGCGTTGAACAGCCAGCCCAGGTCGCGCAGCACCGCCTGGCGCAGCTGCGACTTGGTCATGACGCGGCGTTCCTCCGCCTCGACGCGGTGGAAGGGATCGTCGTCGGTCAGCCGGTCCAGCAGGGCCGGTTGCAGGCGGTCGCGGTGGATCTGGCTCATGAGGTGCGAGGCGATGCCCGTCGGATCGACCGGTCAGGGTGCACTGGAAGTGTCAAGGCGCCAGAACTTCACCTTGTTGAAGGCGGCATCCTTGCCCCACGCATCAAAGACCGTCTTGTCCCCGTTGCTCATGGCACCGGGCCAACTGCCGATGGAGGTCGACATCGCCAGCGGATAGAGACCCGTGGCCCGTGCCCTGATCTGCTTGCCACCGACCGTGATGTCGAATCCGCCGTTGAACTTTTCCGCTCGCGGCAGTGCGACCACGACATGCCCATTTCCGTCCTGCGTCGCGCCGCCGACGATCAACTCGCCTCGGCTGGCGCGTTCCGCCACCTCGCTCAGCGGCGTTTCCTTCCAACGCTTGTCCTGGATCAGCGCCGGGATCAGGGCGTTCGCGACCATGTAGGGCTGGTCCGGCAAGAACTGCTTGATCACATACCAGACGGAATGGCTGCACGACTTCGGGTACTTGATGTAGGCCTCGCCTGCCACACGCTCGAGTTTGGCCACCGCTTGGCGGTCCACCGGTGTCACGACTTCGGACATGGATCTTCCTTGGAGTCG
Organism: Mitsuaria sp. CC2; assembly: GCF_048957715.1. Lineage (NCBI taxonomy): Bacteria > Pseudomonadati > Pseudomonadota > Betaproteobacteria > Burkholderiales > Sphaerotilaceae > Roseateles > Mitsuaria sp. CC2. Next base: position 9,140 of record NZ_JARVXN010000033.1, read on the forward strand.
GTCGGGCCGACGGGGTAATAGCGGCGCTGGGACGCATTCCATTGCAGCGTCGGCAGGTCATACGGTCCGCTCACGGCCGGGTTGTCCACATGAATCCTGATCTCTTGCGGGATGCCACCCTTCCAGCGTCCGTGCCGGATCTCCAGCATGGCCGGCTGATCCCACGGGAAGAGCTGCGAGAGTCCACCCAGGCAGCGGAACTCGCGATCCACCAGCAGTGGCGTCGGGAATTTCTCCCAAGGCGCGTCGTCGGGCTTCCCCTCGTAATACTCGAGAGTGAAGATCGAAATCAACGCGACTTGCGCCGAAGCTGCTGGCGCAGCCATCTCGCATCGCCGCGTGAAAGCCAGGTAAGGCTGCCACGCAGCGGGCAGGCGCGCCTTGTCTTCCGCACTCAGCGGCGAGCAGGCACCGGCATCCAGCTTGCGCCAGTCGCCGGGCTTCTTGGCAGTCTTGGTTGACTTGGCGCTCGCGAAGACCGACGCGGGCTCCTTTGCAACACCATCAGCCCAGGCCGACGTAGCAGCCAGGCAACCCACCAAGACCACGGCGAACGCGGCGCGAGCCCCCCCGCGCGAACAGGTGGGCAGCAACTCTCGATTCATTCAAGACCTCAGTTCAATGAGGCGCGCGTCGAGCAGCCCCGTCTCGCCCTGGTCGGTCATCAGCACGCGCTGACCGACGCCGGCGTACTGGTCGTCCTGCGAGCCCGGCAGCGGCTGCCATTCGGTGCGGCGCGCCATCCAGACGCGCTCGTCGTCGAAAGCCACCGTGCGCGGATACCGCGTCGGGATCAGCGCGACGGAGCCGCCGCCGTTGGGGAATTCGAGGTGCGCCGGCGCCCACACGAGGTCGCGCAGGTCGGTCGGCGCCTCGATGTGGATCTCCTTGATCGCGGAGAACGGCACCCAGCAGTAGCGGCCGTTGATCACCGCCTCCAGCACCGGACCGATGCGCGAATCGCCGTCGCAGATCCAGTCGAAGGCCTGGCCGTCGATCGCGCCCGCGCTCGCGGGCGCGGCGTCCAGCGCCTGCGCTCTCAGCTGCCGCGCGCCGGCGATGTCGCCGTCATGCTCGACCTTGAGCGAATGCACCAGGTTCGCGACCCATTCGGCCGGCTCGCCCATCACCATCGGCGTGGTGCGGCCCTCGAAGACGGCCTCGCGCACCAGCTCGCACTTCAGCGCTTCGCGGTAGGTGTTGACCATCGCCAGCGTGCCGGCGTCGAGCTCGCCGCAGACTTCCAGCTGCGCGGCCGCGCGCGCCCACTGGCCCGTCACCGCCAGCAGCTGGAACAGCATCGTGCGCAGCTTCGCGTCCTGCGGACGCTGACGGACTTCCGCCTGCGCCGCGGCCAGCGCCTCAGTCGGGCGGCCCGCCGCCAGCAGTTCCTGCACTGCGCTCATTCAAGACTCCCGTGGAATTCAATGCCCCGGCGGGCCCGCGGGCGCGCCGGAAGGACCTCAGGTGAGGTCGTCGTCGAAGGTGTGCGTGCCGCCCATCGCGCCCTTGGCGTTCTGGGTGCGGTACTCGATGTTGACCTTCTGGAAGCTCATCGAGATGCGCTCCACCGGCGCGCCGGTCTCGTCGCAGTTGATGTCGTAGGACGCGATGCGCGCCTTCTCCAGCGTCAGGCAGAAGTAGTCCTCCTGCGAGCCGCCGGCCTTGCGCAGGTAGAGCTTGGAGCTCTTGACCTCGTCGTTGGTCGCCACGGCGCTCATCAGCGCGGTGCTCGCGCTGTCCAGGCCCTTGGTGATCGTCAGCTGGCGGTAGCTGCGGCGACCGGTCTGCTGACCGGCCACGGCATCGCCCGCCGCCCCCACGCCCCAGCTGAAGCCGCGCACGACGATGTCGTTGGCGTGGCCCGCCGAGGTGGATTCGCCTTTGACCTTGCCCGCGCGCTTGAGCGACAGGTCCAGGTACATGTCGGCGCTGCTCGCGCCGCTGGTCAACGGATTCATCTTTCGCTCCGGCATGGACAACGGATGACGGCACCTGCTGGCACCCGACGGCACTCGACGGGATCACCCACCGCCGTACCGTCATTCGTTGTCCGAGCGCGGCGCGCCGGACCGGAGTCCGTCGCGCCGCGGGATCGTCGAAGAGGAAGCGCCGGCGCGAAGCCGGCCCTTCCCCGTTCAACATATCAACGCGTTTCGGTCGTGGCCACGTTCCAGCCGAACTTGACCGCGCCGCCCAGGCCGCCCTTGGCGTCCTGTGCCTTGTACTCGAACTCGATGTCGGCGTAGGACACCGACACGCTTTCGCTGATCTCGCCGCCGGCCGAAGCGGACGGGGAGACGGCGGTCACGAGGACTTGCTTCAGGGTGACCTTCAGGAAGTCCTGCTGGCCTTCACCGGCCTTGCGGCAGGTCAGCACGGCCTGGTCGAAGTGCTTGCCCGAGGCGCAGGCCTTGGCCAGCACCGGGGACGCCTTGTCGTAGTAGTGCGCGAACACGAACTGGCCAGGAACGCCCTTGCCCTTGCCCGAGCCGGTACCGGCGGCGGCGGTGCTTTCCTGACGCACGTCCCACGACCAGGCCAGCAGGTCGATCTCGCCCTTGTGGTCCTTGTGGGTGGATTCGCCTTCGACTCCGGCGAACTTCAGATTGGCGTCGATCGTCATGGTCGGTTTCTCCTAGATGAACTCTGTGAAAACGGTCTCCGCCTCGACGCTGACCGCGACGGAGACCAGGGATTTCGGACCTCGAAAGATCCGGATGGCGGGGTGCCTCGAAAGTTCAGAACGCGCCTTCGGAGGCGCTCCCTTCAACACGTCGCGCGTCGTCGCGCGCGATTCTCAAATGCTTGGGGCGACGACCGCGCGGCGGTCATCGCCGTGATCACTTGCCCTTCTGCGACGGCAGCGTCGAGACCAGACGCAGCGACACGGTCAGGCCTTCGAGCTGGTAATGCGGGCGCAGGAAGAATTTCGACGAGTAGTAGCCGGGGTTGCCCGGAATCTCCTCGACGACCACTTCCGCGGACGCCAGCGGCTTCTGCGACTTCGTCGTCTCCGACGAGTTCGCCGGATCGCCGTCGACGTAATTCATGATCCACTTGTTGAGCCACTTCTCCATGTCGCCGCGTTCCTTGAACGAGCCGACCTTGTCGCGCACGATGCACTTCAGGTAATGCGCGAAGCGGTTGCAGGCGAACAGGTAGGGCAGCCGCGCGGCCAGGTTGGCGTTGGCGGTGGCGTCGGGGTCGTCGTACTCGGCGGGCTTCTGCAGCGACTGCGCGCCGATGAACGCGGCGAAGTCCGAATTCTTGCGGTGCACCAGCGGCATGAAGCCGTTCTTGGCGAGTTCGGCCTCGCGGCGGTCGCTGATCGCGATTTCCGTCGGGCACTTCATCGCCACGCCGCCCTCGTCGGTCGGGAAGGTGTGGGCCGGCAGGCCCTCGACCGCGCCGCCCGCTTCCACGCCGCGGATGCGGGTGCACCAGCCGTAGGTCTTGAACGAGCGGTTGATGTTGGTCGCCATCGCGTAGGCCGAGTTGGCCCACGTGTACTTGGCGTGTTCGCCGCCGCCGGTCTCTTCCTCGAAGTTGAAGTCCTCGACCGGATTCGTCTTCGAGCCGTAGGGCAGGCGCGCCAGGAAACGCGGCATGGCCAGGCCGATGTAGCGTGCGTCGTCGGACTCGCGGAGCGACTTCCACGCGGCGTACTCGGGCGTGCTGAAGATCTTGGTCAGGTCGCGCGGATTCGCGAGCTCCTGCCAGGATCCCATCTGCATCAGCGACGGGTTCACCGCGGCGATGAAGGGCGAGTGGGCGGCGGCCGAGACCTTGGCGATCTCGCCCAGGAGCTCGACGTCGGGCGGGCTGTGGTCGAAGTAGTAGTCGCCGACGATGGCGCCGAAGGGTTCGCCGCCGAACTGGCCGAATTCCTCTTCGTAGACGCGCTTGAAGATCGGGCTCTGATCCCAGGCCGTGCCCTTGTAGCGCTTGAGCGTCTTGCCGAGGTCGTTCTTCGAGATGCTCATCACGCGGATCTTGAGCTGCTCGTCGGTCTCGGTGTTGTTGACCAGGTAGTGCAGGCCGCGCCAGGCCGATTCCAGCTGCTGGAACTCGGCATGGTGCAGGATCGCGTTGACCTGCTCGGACAGCTTCTTGTCGATCTCGGCGATCATGGCCTCGATCGAGACGATGACGTCGCTGCCGATCAGCGTGGTCTGCGACAGCGCCTGCTGCGCCAGCGTCAGCACCGCCTGCTCGACGGCGGACTTCGCCTCGTCGGTCTTGGGCTTGAATTCCTTGTTCAGCAGCGAGGCGAATTCGCCGCCTTCGTACTCGATGCCCTGCAGTGAAGGCGCGTGTTGCGCGAGGGTCTCATCGGCCATGGTGCGTGCTCCGTGGGGTCCGTCGGTTTCTGGATGACGTTGACGCCGCGCTTACTGCGCGCCGCCGTCGGCCGGTTTCTGGGCCGTGGCCAGCGACTTCAGCAGCGCCTCGTCCTTGACGACCTTGGCGATCAGCTGCTCGGCGCCGGCCTTGCCGTCCATGTAGGTGATCAGGTTGGCGAGCTGCTGGCGCGCCTCGAGCAGCTGCTTGAGGCCGTCGACCTTGCGCGCGACCGCGGCCGGCGAGAAATCGTCCATCGACTCGAAGGTCAGGTCGACCATCAGGTTGCCTTCGCCGGTCAGCGTGTTGGGCACGGCGAACGAGACGCGCGGCTTCATGGCCTTCATGCGGGCGTCGAAGTTGTCGACGTCGAAGTCCAGGAACTTGCGGTCCGACACCGGCGGCAGCGGCTCCGTGGGCTTGCCCGACAGGTCCGACAGCACGCCCATCACGAAGGGCAGCTGCACCTTCTTCTCGGCGCCGTAGAGCTCGACGTCGTACTCGATCTGCACGCGCGGGGCGCGATTCCTGGCGATGAACTTCTGGCTGCTGGTGGCCATGGGGTGCTCCTTGAAGCGGGATCGGGTGAAAGGGGGTGACGTTGAAGAACGGCGTCGGTATCGGGGTCGGTATCGAGGTCGGGCGCTTTATTCGCTGGTCGTGCCGGCGAGCTTCTCGATCTCATGCACGCCGTCGGGATTCAGGTCGCGCATGATTTCCATGAAGCTCTTGCTCATCAGCCGCTGCGCGCGGCGGATCAGCAGCGGCGCGGGGTTGCTGGGCTCGTGGCGTTCGATCCATTCGCAGGCGCGTTGCAGCGCGCGGACGGCGTCCTCGCGGCTGGCGATCGTGCCGGGCGCGGAGACCGCGCCGACGGCCACGCCGCCGAACGCCGCTGCCGGCGCGCCGGTGGCGCCGTCCGAAGCGACGGCGTCGCCGCCGCCCTGCCCCTGCAGTTGCCCGGCGGCCGCGGCCAGCGGCTTGAACAGACGCAGCAGCGCCGAGAAATCAGGCCCCTGGCCGGCGCCGAGCGGCGCTTCGATCGCCGCGACGATGCCTTGCACCGTCGGCAGCGCTTCATGAAGGCGGGCGGCGAAGGCCGGATCGTTGGCGGCCTGCGACGACAGCCCGGCCATCAGGCCTTCGGGCGACGGCACGGACTCATCGCCCATCGGGTCGGCATTGCCCAGCGCCAGTTCCACGTCGCGCACGCGCGGACCGCCGCGCTGGCCGGTGAGGCTCGCGGCCCGCAGGTCGGCGATGCCGGCCATGACGCTGGTCAACGGCTGCAGCGCGTTCATGCGCATCGTGGGATCGTCGTGATCGGAGGCGTCCAGTTGCGGGTGCACATGCGCCCACTGCTGCTCCAGCAGACCGCGGATCAGCGCCAGACCGTCGAGGGCGGCGCTCAAACCCTGGAGCCGGGCACCGGCGCGCACCAGCCACACGGCGACACGCAGGTCGCGGGTCCGTCTGGCCAGCGTCAGGGCCTGCTCCTGGACGGCGTGCCAGTCGGGCTCCTCCGCCGCAATGATGGTGTCGCCGAACTGCTGCTCGGGTTTGCCCGCACCCGCCGCTTCCAGGGCGAGGAAGGCAGGGTCGTACTCCAGGTCGGCGCCGCATGGGGCGTCGTCCTGCAAGGGAGCCAGCAGTGAATCGAGGTCGAGGTCAGCCATCGCGTCGGAGGCAGCAAAACGGTTGCATGCCATGGACTCTATTGAGGGCTGTAACCGAGCGCAGTGGTCGAAAGTCACTTTGGCTCCACAGCGGGGCGCTCAGCCTAGGGATTGCCGCCACAGCGCAAGTCAAGCGCAGGTTCCTCGACCAGGCGCAGGACACCCTCTTCCGAGGTACCAGGATGAATGCCAGCCGTCAGCAACATTAACAATGTGTTTCGGTGCGGGACAAGAACAGCGCGGGCCACTCATACTGCGGCCCCGCAAGACCTGTCCCCTGCGTGGGGGACAGGCGATCCAACGCTGCAAGAGCTCTCCCCCATGAATCACCCGGCTGACTCCCCCCTCTCCGCGCCGACGACGGCGTTGGTCGCGCCGTCCGCGCCCACGCTCGTCGCCCCGTTGCCGCCCGGCGTCGATCGCCGTCGCCTGCTGACGCTGGCTGGCGCGAGCGCGCTGCTGTCCGCCTGCGGCGGTGGCGGCAGCGGCGGAGAGTCGCCGGCGACACCGGCGGCACCGTCCCCTGGATCGCCGCCGGCCTCCCCGCCGCCGTCGGGATCCCCGCCCGCCTCGCCGCCGCCCCCGGCCGCACCGCCGCCGTCGGGATCGCCTCCCGCTTCGCCGCCCCCTCCAGCCGCGCCTCCGCCATCGGGTTCGCCGCCGGCATCGCCCCCGCCGCCCCCGCCGCCCCCGCCATCCCCGGCGCCCGCCCCCACGGTCAAGCGCGGGGTCGCCTACGACCTCAAGGACGCGGCCGACTTCACCGCGCTGTCCGGCGGCAGCGTCGGCTGGTGGGACAACTGGGCGCTCCAGCCGGCGTCAAGCGTGCAGTCGCAGCCGTCGATCGCCGGCGCGCTGGAACACGTGCCGATGCTGTGGAATTTCAACTTCAACACGACGCAGGTCGTGGCGGCGTTGAAGGCGCGTCCGACGGTGAAGTACCTCCTGGTACTCAACGAACCCAACCTGACCGACCAGGCCAACCTCTCGCCCGCCGACGCCGCAGCGCAATGGCCGCGTTACGAGGACGTCGCACGCCAGACCGGCGTGAAGATCGTGGGCCCGGCGATCACCTGGGGCACGATGGCCAACTTCAGCGACCCCGTCGTGTGGATGGATGCGTTCATCGCCGCCTATCGCGCCGCCAACGGCGGTCGCGACCCGCAGATCGATGCGCTGGCCTTCCACTGGTACGACTACGGCCTCAAGGACCAGCTGGACCGGCTCACAAAGTACGGCAAGCCGTTCTGGGTCACCGAGATGGCCAACTGGCATAACGGCGCCGGGCCGCACATCGACACCTCGGACAAGCAGAAGGCCCAGATGGCCGACATGGTCGCCGTCTGCGAAAACCGCAGCGACGTGGAACGTTACGCCTGGTTCACCGGTCGTTGGAACAACGACGTGCACTTCACCAGCCTGTTCGGCAACACCGGCGTGCTGACGCCGGTCGGCCAGCAGTACAAGACGCTGCCGAAGGCTTGAGTCCTCCGCTCGGGGCGGCTCGACGCAATTCAACGCGATTCAACGCGACTCAGCGCAGCGCGGCCAGCAGCGCCGCCTGCAAGAGGCGGCGGCGCTCCGCCGCCTCGATGCCGCGCCCGACGGCGGGCGCGTGCATCGCCTGTACCGTCTGCACATCCAGGACCGGCACCACGGCGGCCGCCGCCAAGCGGCGCATCACCGCCGGCGGCAACCCGTCGCACGCGATCGCGCCATACAGGTGACCGAGCAGGCCCGCCATCTCTTCCAGCGCGGCGCCGTCCTCCAGCACCCGGACCGCATCCAGCACCGTGACCTGCGCGCCGAGTTCCACGGCCGCCTGCTTGAGCAGCGTCGGTCCCGGCGCGGCCTCATCCCCGCACACCATCCCCAGACGCAGGCCCAGCAAGGGCTGAGGCGTCATACGCAGATGCGGGTCGGCTGGGGGCATGTTCGGAACGAACGACGAGAGAAGCGAGGTGTGCAGCCTAGTCAGCTTCCGGAAGAAGGGGTTGATCGATGTCAACGAGCACGACGGCCAGCACTCGCGGGCGTCCTCCGCCTGTCCGGGCTCGGCAGGTCGTTACCGAACCGTCACCGAGGGTTCACCGACTGTTGCTGATCGATGTCAAGGATTGACTCCGTGTTTGCGGGCGATTCCTAGCATCACCAGCAATCCCTTCAACCACGAGACCATCATGCACAGCGCCATCGCCCTCGCCTCCCCTCCGAGCGACCTTCCCCGCGACCGCCTGCGCGATGTCCCGGCCAGCCGGCCCCGCCAGGCGCCCGCGGCGAACTCGGCGAACGCCGTCCCCCGCGACCTCGCCAAGCCGCTGCCGCTCGCCGACACGATCCTCGCGGGCGCCACGCCCGGCCTGATCGCTCCGGACCTCCGCCCGTCGGCGCGCCCGCCGCTGCATCTGTCCGTCGCGGAACCGCAGGTGTTCCCCCGCGATCCGCAGCAGCGCATGCTCGAGGTGATGCGCACCATCCGCGACATCATCCAGCCCGCCGCCAAGGTGGTGCGTGCCGGCGACATGCTCTTCCGCGCGGCCCAGCCCTTCAACACGGTCTACCTGATCAATGCCGGCGCGTTCAAGCTGGTGAGCCGCAGCCTGGACGGCCGCGAGCAGATCGTGAGCCTGAAGTTCCGCGGCGACTGGCTGGGCTTCAGCGGCATCGCGCAGGGCCGTCACCCCTGCGACGCGGTGGCCATGGACACCGGCAACATCTCCATCATTCCCTACGACACGCTGCTGCAGGCCTGCGCGCGTTATCCCGAGATGATGGCCGTGGTCCACGAAGGCATGAGCGCGGAGATCACCCATGAACGCCAGTCGCTGATGTCGGTCTGCACGTTGGCCTCGCTGGCGCGGGTGGCGGAATTCCTCTGCGCCTGGGCGCGCAGCATGCATCAGCGCGGTCTGCGCGCCGATGAACTGACGCTGCGCATGACGCGTGCCGATCTCGGCAACTTCCTGGGCATGACGCTCGAGACGGTCAGCCGCTGCCTGTCCAAGCTGAACCGCGAGGGCCTGATCGTGTTCGGCGAACGCGGCCGGCGCCAGATCTCGATCCCCAACCGGGAAAGGCTCGAACAGTTCGTGATCGGCGGCTCGATGTCGCGCGGGAAGCTGGCCGCGGCGGCGTGAGCCGGCCGACCCATCGACCGAACGATCGACCGACCGATCCGCCTGTCCGCGGCGCCTCGCGGCGCCGGCCCAGGTCTCAGCGCGCCAGCACCTTCCCGATCGCTCGCGCCAGCGCGGCCCGCTCGTAGGGCTTGGGCAGCAGGTCCCAGCCCAAGGCGCTCCCCGGCCCCGAAGCCAGCAGTTCCGCGGAGAATCCCGACATCAGCAGCACGGCGATCTCCGGCCAGGTCTGGCGGACGCGCGTCGCCAGTTCGGTGCCGCGCATGCCGGCCCCGAGCGCGATGTCGCTCAACAACAGATGCGGCAGAGGACCGCCGGCGGCGGGCTCGCCCGGATCGACGGGGTCGGTCAGTGCGCTCAGGTAGCGGAGGGCCTCCTCGGCATTGGCGCAGGCCGTGACGCTGCACTGCAGATCGTTCAGATACCGGCGCGCGACCGCGCGCACCTCGGCGTCATCTTCCACCAACAGCACCCGCAGGCCCGGCGGCACCGCCGCGGACGCTGCCTCGTGCTCGGCCGCCTCGCGGGGCGTGACCGGCGGTTGCGGCAGGATCAGCGACAGCGTCGTGCCATGACCCGGCGCGCTGTCGATGCCGATCGCCCCGAGCGACTGGCGCGCGAAGCCGTAGACCGTGCTCAGGCCGAGACCGGTGCCCCGGCCGGCCTGCTTGGTCGTGAAGAACGGCTCGAACGCGCGCTCCTTGACCTCCTCCGGCATCCCCGTACCGCTGTCCGACACCGCGATGCGGACATAACGCATCAAGCCGTCGCCGGCCCCTGCCGGCGTCGGCGCGTCCTCGTCCTCTTCCAGCTCGCGACGCAGTGCGGGCGGGATGGCCGCCAGAGGCTCGGCCTCGAAGACCAGGTCGCCCCCGTCGGGCATCGCGTCGCGGGCATTGATCGCGATGTTGAGCAGCGCGGATTCCAACTGCGCCGGATCGGCTTGCACGTCGGGACAGTCCGGAGCCACCTCGATGCGGATGCGGATGCGCTGGTCGAGCGTGCGGCGCAGCATGTCCGCCAGCGAGCGGATCATCGCGCCGACGTCGACGCTGGTCGGCTGCAGACGCTGACGGCGAGAGAACGCCAGCAGCTTGCCGGTCAGTTCCGCGCCGCGTCGCGACGCCCGTGTGGCCGCCGCGACCAGTTGCGGCGCGAAGCCGTCGTCGGTCACCGCGGGCAGCTCGGCCAGCACCTGCAGATTGCCCTGGATGACCGTCAGCAGATTGTTGAAATCGTGGGCGATGCCGCCCGTCAGTTGGCCGACGGCCTCCAGCCGCTGCGAGTGATGCAGCGCCTCCTCGGTCTGCGCCCGCTGCAGGCAGGTGCCCAGCAGGTTGGCCACCGATTCCAGGAAACGGACCTCCGCCTCGCCGAAGCGCCGCGGCTGGCGCGAACGCACGGCCAGGGTGCCCACGGCCCGTCCCCGGTCGGACAGCGGGACCGCCAGCGATGACACCAGCCCCGCCTGCCGATACGCCCCGGGCACGGCGAAGCGTCGTTCGCTGCCGTAATCCTCCACCACGACCGGTCCGCCCTGCGCCAGCACGAACCCCTGCGGCGTGTCGGGGCGGTTGGGCACCAGGAAGCCGGGCCCTTCCTCTGCCAGCAGCCCGATGCCGCCTGCGACGCGCAAGGCGGTCCGTCCCGGTTCGAGCAGGAACACCACCGCCACGTCCGCCTCCAGCGCCTGCGCCGCGATCGCCGGCACCTGGCGCAACACCTCCCGCGGGTCGAGCGAGTCCACGGCAACCTTGCCGAGTTGTGCCAGGTGCTCGCTGTAGCGCGCCCGTTGCAGCGCCTGGCGCACCCGCGGGTACTCCGCGACGCTGCGGATCGAGGCCATGGTGTACGGCAGCCCCAGCGGCTGCAGCGGGCTCAAGGCGATCTCCACGAGCACCTCGGACCCGTCACGGCGACGCGCGACCAGCTCGGTGGCGGTGCCGCCCATCGGCCGGGCGCGCGGTGCCCCCTCGTAGGCCCGCCGGTACGCGGCATGTCCGGGGCGGATGCTGTCGGGCACCAGCATCTCGACCGAGGCCCCGATCAGTTCCTCGTTGGGATATCCCAGCAGGAGGCTCGCCGTCGGATTCGCAAGCCGGATCAGGCCCTGGTCGTCCACCAGCAGCAGTCCATCCGGCGATGCGGCGAACAACGCGCGGAACACGGCGGATTCATCGACAACAGACGAACGCTCGCTCATGGCGACGCTCAGATCGAGCGCGTCGAGGTGACCCTCGGCGCGAACAGGTAGCCGGCACCCCGCACCGACTTGATCCACTGGCCTTCGCCGGAATCCGCGCCGAGCTTCCGACGCAGCCGCCCGACCTGCACGTCGATCGTGCGGTCGAATGGCCCGGACTCGCGTCCCCGGGTCTGCTCCAGCAGAAAGTCGCGCGACAGCACGCGGCCCGGATGCAGCAGGAAGATGTGCAGCAGGTCGAACTCGCCGGTCGTCAATGCGGCTTCCTCGCCGTCCGGCCCGGTCACGCGACGGGCGGGCACGTCGACGGTCCAGCCTTCGAAATGCAGCAGCGGATGAGCCGACGCGTCGACTACCAGCGACTGTGCCGGCGGCGGCGCCGGCACGGGCGCCAGGCGACGCAGGACGGCCTTGGCGCGGGCGACGAGTTCGCGCAGGTCGAAGGGCTTGGTGACGTAGTCGTCCGCGCCGACCTCCAGTCCGACGACCTTGTCCACCGCATCGCCGCGTCCGGTGACGATCACCAGGCCGCAGCGCCAGTGCTCGCGCAGTTGACGTGCGATCACGAAGCCGTCCTCGCCCGGCAACCCCAGGTCCAGGAGCACCAGATCGGGCGTGTCCGCCACCATCAGGTCCATCAGCGCGCGGCCGGTGTGGAGCTGGGTGGTGCGAAAGCCGTGCGAGCCGAGGTAGCCGGCCAGCAGCTGGGTGATGTCCGGCTCGTCGTCGAGGATGGCCACATGCGCCGGCGCGGGGGCCGGGGCGGGCGAGGAGAGGAGTAGATCGGGCGCGCTCATGAGCCTCGATTAGAGCGCGTCCGCGCGGATCAGCCGCTCCAGGGTGCGCGTCAGGCGATCCAGATCGATCGGCTTGACCATGTGTTCGTCGAAGCCGCTGCTCAGCGCCTTGTCGCGGTCGGACGCCTGACCGTAGCCGGTCAGGGCGATCAGGCGCGGCGCGGCCTCGCCGAGTTCGCGGTGGATCAGCGTCGCCAGCTGGTAGCCGTCGATGACCGGCATCCCGATGTCGAGCACCGCGGCATCGAAGCGCGACGCGCGCACGCGCTCCAGCGCCTCCTGCGGCAGCGTGGTCGTCACGACGTCGTAGCCGGCGTATCGCAGCGCCATGCCCAGCGTCTCGGCGGCGTCGCGGTTGTCGTCGACCACCAGCACCCGGCCCTGCACAGGCGGCAGCGTGTCCAGCGCCTCCGTGGCCGGTCCCGGCAGGGGCGGCACGGCGTGGATCTCCGCCGGCAGCGTCACGCGGAAGGTCGCGCCCTGCCCCGGACCGGCGCTGTGCACCGCCACCTGGCCGTGATGCATCTCGACCAGCTGCTTGACGATCGCCAGCCCGATGCCGAGGCCGCCCTTGGAGCGGTCCAGCGTCGTCGAGCCCTGCTCGAACAGCTCGAACACGCGCGGCAGCATGTCCGCGTCGATGCCCGCGCCGTTGTCCTGCACCTCGATCACCAGCGCATCGCCGACGGCCCGTGCCGCCACGCGGATCTCGCCGTTCGTCGGCGTGTACTTGGCGGCGTTGCTCAGCAGGTTGACGACGACCTGACGCAGCCGGGCCCGGTCGCCCATCAGGCGCAGCTCCGGCCCGACCTCGCAGGCGACCCGCAGCAGGTGATTGCGCTCCTCGAGCAGCGGGCTCACGCCCTCGATCGCATCGGTCAGCAGGAAAGGCACGTCCACGGGCTCGCGCGAGAGCTCGATCTTCCCGCGCGTGATGCGGGTGATGTCGAGCAGGTCGTCCACCAGCTTGGAGAGATGGCCCACCTGCCGCTCGATGATTTCATGCTCACGCGAGAGCTGGCCCGTCTGCAACCGGATCAGGTGGAGCGCCGTGGAGATCGGCGCCAGCGGGTTGCGCAGCTCGTGCCCGAGCATGGCGAGGAATTCGTCCTTCGCGCTCGCGGCGCGCTCGCGCTCGTGGTCCAGCCGGGCCGCATGCAGCCCCGTCGATGCCAGCGTCGCGGCCGCGCGCATGAAAGCGCTCTGATGGGGCGACGGGAAATCGGGCCGGGAGGAGCCGAACCACAGGCTACCGGCCCGCCCCGCCGGCCCCAGGTACAGCCGCACCACGCGCAGGGTGCCCAACGGCGATTCCAGCGCCGTCGCGCTGTCGGCGGTGTCGGGCATCTGCCGGCAGGCGACGATGAAATCGGTCCAGGCGTCCTGCGAGACGCGCACGCCCCCGAGCTGGAGGACCGTCGCCGGCGCGGCGTCCGGCACCAGCGGCGCATGCAGCAGGCAGACCGCCGTGCCGACGATGCGGTTCACCGCCTCGGTGGTCAGCTGGAGCACGGTGGCGGCGTCGCGCCCCACCCACAGGGCCGGCAGCGCGAGCAGGCCCATCAGGTCGCGCAGCGCCTGATCGGCCGCGGACGGTTCTCTTTCTCGGGACATCGTGGTCATTCAGTCCGCCGGTGAGGTCCCGGCATGGGGAGCGCCACCGGAGCGGACCGTCCCCGGCGCCTGGCCGTGGCACGGCGCGCGGACAGCTCGCGCAACATCTCGGCCGGCGGCGTGAAGAACGGATTCTCTCGCAGCACGCCGCCGATCATCGTCAGCGGATGCGTCCGCAGCAGATCCATCATCGTGGCGCCGTCGAGCGGCGCGAGGTCGTAGACGCAGATCGCCAGGCGGCGGTTCGTGTCCAGCACGCCGTTCAGGCGGGCCTCGTACGACAGCAGGTCCAGCCGGTCCATCCCTTGCCGCAGCGCCCATCCCATCTGCGCCATGACGCGGACACCGGCGAAGCCGTCCGGCTGGTGGTCCACATGGTCGCCCACATGGCGGCCGGACGCCGCCGTCGCCTGCGCCATGGCCGCGAGCAACGTGTCGACATCCACGCCCTCGGCGCCCGCCGGCCACGTCTGCAAGGCCAGTTGGCGGCGGTGCTCGCAGGCCACCACGTCGATACCGGCGCCGATCAGTCTCGCCCGATGTTCGTCCAGGCAGCCCGGCTCGATCAGGTGCAGGTTGCGTTCATTATTCTGTTCAGCCTCGCGATAGAACGGCGCCAGCACCTGGCACGCATCCTCACGGCTGTCGACGAAGGCGCAGATATGGAAATGACGGGTGATCACTGCTCTCTCGCTCCGCCCGCGGCGCCTGGGCCGACGGACGTCCTCCATCCCGAGTTGCATCGGCCAGTCGACTGGCTCTTGAGAATCGATGCGTGGATGTTAGCCGTGAAGGCCGAGGGCGAGGAGCAGCTCACACGGGATGATTCACCGTCTTGAGATAGTGACGCGCGCTGCACAAGCGCCTTTGGAAGTGCCAGAGGGCCATGTCGACCGCTTCGGGGCGCTGCCCGCCGACGCCGATCAGGTGCTGGCGGTACCGCAGGGTCTGCTGGCGCACGGATCGCACCCAATCGGCGCCTTGGGCATGGCACGCGGCACTGCGCAGCAACTGCAACCAGCCCCCCAGCACATTGACACCGAGCGCCACCATCAGGCCCGCGAGCTGCTCCGGTGCGCCCGCGGCTTGTGGCGCGTACCGCTCATGGAGCAACAGCAGCCGCATCATCAGCGCGGGATCCTTCGCCGCCGCCTCGGCCACCGCCTGGGGCGAGGCGCGATCGCGCAGCAGCCGCTGCAACTGGACGAGCACCTGCGCGTCGCAGCCCGGCAGTGTCAGCAGGGGCCGGGTCACGAGCGACGAGACGAACAGCCCCTGGAACTGCGTCACGCCCAGCTTGCAGAGCCGCCGGTGGGCGTCCATCGAGTCAACGCGTTTGCCGATGACCGCCAGATGACGTTCCGCCGCCTTGGCGGCCAGGGGCGCCAGTTGATCGGGTGGCGCGGATGCATCCAGCTTGATGTAGTCCGAATAGGGAGCGAAGTGCCAGCGCGGGTCCGATGGGTCGCGCAAGCCATCGATGCAGAAGCGCTGCCCGCGAGCATGCAGGCGGGCGACGCGCATCAGTAAGCGCGCATCGGCGGCGACGGCGCTGGTCAGATTGATCACACCGATCCGCGCGGTCAGCACGTCGGCGACTGGGCCCATCAACGCCGATTCCCCCAGGTCCAGGAACAATGATCCGGACGTCGCAAAGCCTGCGACCGAGGCATCCAGCAGCGCGTGACTCAACGCCTTCGCCGGGAGGGATGCGTCCGACGTCGACGCGTGAGGCCAGGGCGAGTCATCGTCTGACACGCTGAGGTCGTGTCCGAAGACCCGGCCGTCCTCGCCGACGATTTCCTGGTAGTCGAAGCAGGCGAAGGGATTGTCGGCCGCGACATCCTCCGGCTCGGCCAGGCTGGCGAACCAGGCATCGCGCGCGGGTTTGGGCAGCGTCGGCCGCGATGGGTCAAATGGAATGGTGTCCGGGAACGTCATGATGGGATTCCTGTTCAGAACACCGTCTCAGTGCCTGGCGACTTGACCGGACGTTTCCACCCATTTGATCGGATCGCGATTTATTTCACACGGCAACAGCTTTCAAACCGGGACCGTGAAACGATGTACGCCGTCGAGAGATATCCAGAAATATCGAGAAACTCGTCGAGGCGCACACCTTTCCGACGCCGTGCGGTGTGCTCTTCATCAGAATAGCGGTAAACATGCGGGCCGGCAGAACAGTTGTCGGCAAACGGATGCCGGCAAACGGGTGTGCGCCAAGGGTTCACGCGGAGGCGTCCAGCCTGTGGCGCTCACCCGCATGCACATCGCACGCCGCCGCGCAAGCCCTGCAGGCCTGGGCACAACGTCTGCAATGCGCATGCTGATGCTTGTCGCACTCCTCGGCGCAGGCCCGGCACAGATGGGCGCACAAGGCGCAGAAGTCGCCGTGATGCGCGGACTCCCGGGAAAGCACACCAAGGGTCGTCTCGCAGAGGGCGGCGCAGTCCAGATTCAGCAGCGCGCAGGCCTCCATCAGGCGATCACCGGAGCGGATGCAGGCGTTGGCGCACTGACTCGTCGCGAGCAAGGCTTCCGCGCAAGCCTTCATGCAAGGTTCAAGGTCTTCGGTCGGCGTCGTCATGGCTGGTCCTTGTGGAGAGAGGGACCTCCCTTCTGGCAACGGTCATTCCCCACGGCATGACTAGCAGACATTTGCTAGTTTCTTTGTGCAAACAACCCATCAATGACTGTCGACGCCGAGAGGCTGACAAATAGATGTCATTGTGAGAGGACTGGACTGGAAACGAAACTGCGCAGCATTGTGAAACAGCCCGCGGGGGTTTCTCTTGAACTGCCGTCCCATTCTCCAGATCCACTCGCCAGCGAATATTCATACTGCCAGCCGATGGCAATATCTGTTCGCTTCTCTGGCATTGATCGCCCTTCCCGCCCGCGCGGAGCGTGAAATCCCCATGCCAGCGGACGCCACAACGGCCATCCCTGTCCGATCCGTCGGCGCGTCCCACGCGGCGCCGGCCTCCCCCGATGGCGATCGCTGGGGAACGGCCATGGCCGACTTCCTCGGCGGCGCCTTGTCGGCCGATCCGTCGATCGAACGCGCCAGGGCCTCGATCGCTGCCGCGGAGGACGGCGTCACCGCCGCGAAGTGGCAGTTCGGCCCGTCGCCTAGCTTCTCGCGTCAACTGGCCGCGGGGACCAAGCGGTATGTCAACGTCCTGAGCCTCCAGCAGCCGATCTACACGGGGGGCTTGCTGACCGCCAGCCTCAACTCGGCCAGGACCGCATTGCGCAGCAGCGAAATGGAACTGCGTGCCGCCCAGCTCCAGTTGAAATTGCGCATCGTGCAGACCTGGTCCGACTGGGCCAAGGTTCGCGGGCGCATCGACAGCCTGGAGGCCTTGCACGCGGAGCACCAACAACTGCTGGACATGATCCGCCGCCGCAACCAGGCCGGCGTCGCCACCAATGCCGACGCCGCGCTGGCCGCATCCCGGCTCAGCGCCGTGCAGGCCGAACTGGCACAGGCACGGCTCGAGGAGGCGCTGCAGCGCGACCGGCTGCAGCGTCTGGCACGCCGTCCGGTCGACGACCCCCTGCGCTCGGTGCTCGATGGCGAGCTCCCGCCACCGCCGACCTTGAACCAGGTGCTCGACCGCATCCAGCTGTCGCCCGAGATGGCGATGGCCCGCGCCAACGTCGATCTGTCGCGCGATGAACTGGCCAAGGCCAAGGCTGCCCTGATGCCGACGGTGAGCCTGCGCCTGGACCGCCAGAGCGGCGCCTACAAGGACGACCACATCGGCTTCGTGTTCCAGGCCGGACTGCCTGGCGGTCTGGGGGCGCTGGCGGGCGTGAACGCGGCCCGCTCCCGCATCGCCGCGGCGGAGGCCGCCGTCGCCTCGACCGAGCAGGACCAGCTCAGCAACTATCAGCTGGAGTTCACCCGGTATGCCGCCGCGGTCGCCTCATTGCGCAACGCCGCGCTGACGACCGCGACCAGCGACGAGGTCCTGGCCTCGTATCGACGCCAGTTCGAGGCCGGCAAGCGTGCCTGGCTGGACCTGTTGAACATGGTCCGGGAAGCCCACGCCACGCGGCAATCCCAGCGTGACGCCGCCATCGACGAGCGCACCGGGATGTACCGACTGAAGCTCCTGCTCGACGACGCCCCGACCCCTGGCTGAACGTGCTCCCCTTGTTTCCGCACGTCCTCCTCCCGCACTGCGCCACTCCGAGATCACCGTCATGACATGGAATCCCTTCAAGCGCCCTGCCGCCTCGCCCACACCGCCTTCGGCCGCCCTCGCGACCGCCCTGGCGCACTGGATGCGGCTGAAGGGGCATCCCGTTCCCGTCGACCTGGTGCGCCAGCGTCAAATGGCACTGGCGCTGCCAGGCGAGGACCTTTCCACGGCGCGACGGCTGGCCGGTGCGATCGATGAACGCTCACGATTCATCCTGCTGGACGCTCCGCAACTCGCCGCGCTGCCGCTGCTGTGCCACC
This sequence comes from Mitsuaria sp. CC2, assembly GCF_048957715.1. Lineage (NCBI taxonomy): Bacteria > Pseudomonadati > Pseudomonadota > Betaproteobacteria > Burkholderiales > Sphaerotilaceae > Roseateles > Mitsuaria sp. CC2. Next base: position 27,382 of record NZ_JARVXN010000033.1, read on the forward strand.
ACGCCGAGCACGGCTGGCAGGTGATCACCGCGCGGACGCCCGAAGGGCTCTGGACCTGCGTGGGCAGCGACCACGTCCGTCGCCACCTCGTACTGGACGATCAGGCCTGCCTGCATGCGGCCATGGACGGCCAACTCGAGCCGGCGGCGGCTCGCAGCGCGCGCGGGATGATGCTGTCGCAGATCCGCGGCCAATGGCCGATCTTCCTGGAAGCGGCGGGACTGTCGCTGGTGCTGTCGACGATCGGCATCGCCATCTCCTTCTTCTCGATGCAGGTCTACGACCGCGTCATCCCCAGCCAGGGGCACCAGACGCTCTGGGTGCTCACGCTGGGCGTGGCGTTGGCGGTGGTGATCGAGTTCCTGCTCAAGCTCGCCCGCGCGGCCTTGCTCGAACCCCAGTTGAAGCAGTTGGACGTCGGGATCTCCCGGGCCTTGATGGCGCGGCTGAACGCGGTCCGGATGGACCAGCGACCCGGCTCGGTCGGCACGCTGGCGTCGCAGGTGCAGAGTTTCGAATCGATCCGCGGCATCCTGTCTGCCAGCACCCTGTTCCTGCTGTTCGACATGCCGATGGCGCTGATCTTCGCGCTGGTGATCGCGGCGATCGGCGGATTCTGGATGGCGCTGCCGGCGGTGGTGCTGTTCTGCGTGACCGTCCTGACCGGGCTGCTGCGCGCCCGTCGCATCGCGCGGCTGACCGCGAGCACTCAGTCGGGAGCGAATGCCAAGACCGGGTTGCTGGTCGAAACCATCGAGGGAACCGAGGCCATCAAGGGGCTCGGCGCGACCTGGCGTTTCGAGGCCCGGTGGGCCGCGCTGTGCGAAGTGAACGCGGCCCAGAGTCTCGCGCTGAAGCACGAGAGCGACACCACCTCCTACCTGTCCGCCGCGCTGCAGCAGGCGAGCTACATCTCGCTGATCTGCGTCGGCGCGGTGCTGGCGATCGACGGACACCTGACGCAGGGCGCCATCGTGGCGTGCTCGATCCTGTCGGGTCGCGTGCTGTCGCCGCTGGCATCCATCCCGCCGCTGCTGGTGCAATTGGGCAGCGCGCGCGCGTCCATGAAGGCATTGGATGCGATCTTCAAGCTGCAGGTGGACAACGAAGGCATCGATCGAGCGATCGTGCCCCAGGCCATGCACGGCGACCTGCGCTTCGAAGACGTCGAATTCGCCTACCCCGGCCAGAAGGAGCCGCTGCGCATCGGCAACCTGCACTTCCGGCCCGGCGAGAAGGTCGCGATCCTGGGCACCATCGGCGCCGGCAAGAGCACCCTGCTGTCGCTCGCCTGCGGGCTGACCAAACCGACGCGCGGCACGGTATACCTGGACGGCGTCGACCAGCAGCAGATCCATGCGGGATGGCGCGCGACCCAGTTGGGCTACGGCCCCCAGCACGCCTGGCTGTTCGCCGGCACCTTGCGCGACAACCTGCTGTTCGGATTGCCTGACGTCAGCGACGACCTGCTGGTTGCCGCCTGCCAGCGGACGGGGCTGTGGGCCATGGTCGCGCAGCATCCTCTCGGCCTGGATCGCAAGCTCTCCGAAGGCGGACGCGGTCTGTCCGGCGGACAGCGGCAACTCGTGGCGCTGACGCGCCTCGTCCTGGCCGATCGCGCCGTGTGGCTGCTCGATGAGCCGACCTCGGGCATGGACGACGGCCTGGAGCAGGCGACCGTGCGGCTGATGCGGCAGATGCTCAAGCCCGAGGCGACGCTGCTGCTGGTGACCCATCGTCTGTCGATGCTGGCGCTGGTCGATCGCGTGATCGTGCTGGCGCCCCAAGGCGTCCTGGCCGACGGCCCCCGCGACGAGGTGCTGGCGCGGCTGCAGGGCCGACCGGCCCCGGCTCCCGCTCTCGGATCCCCCGCCCCGGTCGTCTGAGCCCAACTCGTTCCAGGACTTCCGACATCAGGAGATTCCCATGACAATCAAGACAAGTCTTCACGAGGGCCCGGCGCGGGTGCGCTGGACCGTACTCGCCACGGTGGCGGCGCTGGGTGCCGGTTTGTGGTGGGCCTCCCAGGCGCAGCTCGAGCAGGTCACTCGCGCCGCGGGCAAGGTCATGGCATCCTCTCGCACACAAGTGATCCAGGCGCCTGATGGAGGTGTGGTGGAAAAGCTGTTCGTGCACGAGGGGGATGCCGTCCGCAAGGGCGACCTGCTGGCCCAGCTGGACAACACCAAGGCCAGCGCGGCGCTGGCCGATTCCAGCGAGAAGGCTGATGCCCTGAACGCCTCGCTGGCACGCCTGCGTGCCGAGACGCTGGGGACGCCCTACCGACCCGCCGGCACCGGCTCGTTCAACGAGTTGCAACGCCAGCTCTACGAACGGCGCAGGACGGCGCTGCAGGAGGAACTTGCGGTCCTGTCCACCTCCGCGGAGCTCGCCCGCCGCGAGGTCGAGCTCAATGAACCGCTGTACAAGGCCGGCGATATCAGTGCGGCCGAGTTCCTTCGACTCCAGCGGACCGCGAACGAGGCAGCCGGGCAGGTCACGACCCGACGCAACCGATTCCTGCAGGATTCGCAGGCCGAGCTGGCCAAGACCGAGGAAGAACTCGCCAGCGTGCAGCAGATGCTGAACGACCGGCGCGGCAATCTCGAGCACACGCAATTGCGCGCACCCGTCGACGGCGTCGTCAACCTGATCACGTTGACCACAGAGGGTGCGGTGCTGCGTCCCGGCGACGAGATCATGCAGCTGCTGCCCACCGGCGACGACCTGATCATCGAAGCGCGGCTGCGCGCTGGCGACATCGGATTCATCCGCCGCGGCATGCCGGCGGTGGTCAAAGTGGACGCCTTCGACTACAGCATCTACGGCGCGCTCGACGGCAGCGTGACCTACGTCAGCCCCGACGCGCTGACGGAACGTACGCCACAGGGCGAGCAGGCCTACTACCGCACCCATATCCGCATCAGCGGCAAGCGCTTCAAGGGTGAGAAAGCGGATCGCATCGTGATCCAGCCCGGGATGACGGCCACTGCGGAAATCATCACCGGACGTCACACCGTGCTGGACTACCTGCTCAAGCCGGTGAAGAAGACGGTCTCGGAATCACTCGGCGAGCGCTGACGCCGCGACGACCGCACGACGCCTGCGCAAGCCCCACTCACTTCACGTCATCCACCTTCATCGGCCACCATCAACAACAACTCCGAACTACAGGGGAACATCACATGATCACCGTGACCATCATCGAAGACGACGCCACCGTCCTGCAACGCCTGATCGACGTCGTGTCGGCCAGCAGTGCCTGCCAGATCGTCGGCATCGGTCGCAATCGCGGCGAATCGGTGTCCGCGATCCTCGCCAACCGCGCGGACATCTACCTGGTCGACCTGGGCCTGCCCGACGTGGACGGCATCGACCTGATCAAGCTGATCAACGAGAAGTGCCCCGATGCGCACAGCATCGTGATCAGCACCTTCGGCGACGCGAAGCACGTGATGCGCAGCCTGCGCTCGGGCGCTGCGGGCTACCTGCTGAAGGAGGAGATCCAGCCCAGCCTGATCGACAAGATCATTGCCACGCACAACGGCCATGCGCCGTTGAGTCCCGCGGTGTCGCGGCTGGTGCTCGACAAGCTGGAAAGTCTCGAGACCGGCGTGAAACCCAAGGTGGACAAGGCGCAGAAGCTCAAGGAACTCGGTCTGGGCCAACGCGAATGGAGCGTGCTGAACTTGCTGATCGAGGGTCTGCCGATCGTCGACATCGGCAGCCGCCTGTCGATTTCCCGCTTCACCGTGAACCAGCACCTGCGCTCGATCTATCGCAAGCTGAACGTCAACTCCCGTGCCATGGCCACCAGCGTGGCCCGGCTGCATGGATTGATCGACGAATGAGCCCGCGGACGACACCCGTCGTCCACCCGTCCAAGACAGAAGCCGCCCTCGGGCGGCTCTGTCGTTCATGGTCGCGGTTCCGGTTGCCCTCGCGGATCCGGACCAGGAGGCAGTCCGGCGGCGCTCAAGCTGCGGTCAAGCAGTGCTCAAGCAGCGATCCTGCCCGGGCCGCTGGCCGATCCCGCATCGCCGCTCGTCGTGGCACGACGCTCGGGGCACTGGCAGGCGGCTACAGGTCTTGCGGACAAGCGCATGCGCACCAATTGCTTGCAGAGCACGAAAGACGCCTGTTCGAGGTCCCCAGAGGTGCCCACCCGTCCCTCGCGACGCAGCCGCAGGCGGCCATCCGCAAGTTCGCCGCGCAGCAGCCGCGCCAATTCACGGTCCCTCCCGTGCACGGCGGCGATGTTGAACACCCCCAGCCAGGCGATCAGGACCGCACGCGGCAGCGATTCCAGGACATCGGCCAGCGTCTGTGCCGTCGCCACGCACTGCGGCGCGTGAATGGCCTGCACCCCCAGCAATCGCGCGACGAGGGCGGGATGACGCCCCGCGAGCAACGCCAGGGACGACGCGGCGACGCCGGCGCGGGCCAGCAAGAACATCTTCCCGGCCAGCCCCGCGTCGCACCCGGGCAGCGCGTGCACGGCGACGGTGGACGGCCTGGCAATGTCATAACCCTGGAAGTAATCTGCGCCGGCGCGGCGTGCGCGGCGCAAGGCTTCCTCGTCCTCGATCTTCTCGGCGATCACCGCCAATCCCAGTTCATGCGCCTGGCGCACCAGCGCCGGCAGCTGATCGGAATCAATGCCGACGACATCGATCTTGGCGAACTGCACCCAGGGGGCCAGCGCCCAGCGGGGATCGTCCGCGCTCACGATGTCGTCCAGCGCGAAGCGGTAGCCGCGCCCGTGGAGATCGCGGATGCGCTGCACGAGCAACGCGTCGACCTCCACGGTCTCCAGCAGCTCGATCACACCGATGTCCGGCGTCAGGGCCTCGGCGATCGGACTCAACAGGGTGCGACGATCCATGTTGACCAGCAGGTCGCCGAGGGGGTGCTCCGCGGCCGGCGCGCCGGTCAGCAGGGCGCCGTCGATCAGCGCGTTCGACAGCGCGGCGGCGGTGGCGTAAGCCCCCAGTTCGGGACCGACGGCGGCGTCGCTGGCATTCCAGCGGAACAGCAGTTCGGTGGCCACCACCCGGCCGGTCCTGTCGATGATCGGTTGGGTCGCGTAGCGCAGATGGGAGCCGAGATGCTCGTTCTCCCAGCGCGGCGTGGCGGAGGATTCGGCACCGCTGACGGGGGTGGAACCGGGTTCGGGCGAACGGGACATGGGCACTCCGCAAAGCGGTTGGCGACGAAGGCTTCATGCTATGAACCATGCTCCTCGCACTGAATAACAAGCACTTGTCATCCCACACCCGGAAATAACAGTTATCTGTGGGAGCACTGACTGCAACACGGGGCGAACGCGGCAGGTGCCGCGCTTGCCCTCCTGCGGCACGTCGGACGCGCAGGCGCATCGGAACCCGATCGGAACTCCGGTACGACGCGCGGGCAACTCATCCAGCGGCCCCGGAACTGCGCCGCCGCCACGCGGGATACTGTCTCGCGCCGGCAGCGGTACAGCCGCGCGGTTCGCTGGGTTTTCTTACCCGTATCACAAGGAGAAGCAAGATGCAGATGCGACACACCCGACTGGCCGCGGCCGCCCTGGCGGCAGCCGTCCTGGCCGGTTGCGCGAACATGGATGAACGTCAGCGCGGCACCGCGGGCGGCGCCGCGATCGGCGCCGTGTCCGGCGCGGTCATCAGTTCCGCCACCGGCGGCAAGGCGGGCACCGGCGCGCTGATCGGTGGTGCCCTGGGCGCCGTGGCCGGCAACGTCTGGTCTCGCCACATGGAAGACAAGCGCCGCGCCATGGAGCAGGCCACGCAAGGCACCGGCGTGGAGGTGACCCGCACCGCCGACAACCAGCTCAAGCTGGACGTGCCGAGCGACATCTCGTTCGCCACCAACAGCGCGGCAGTCGAGCCGCGGTTGCGGCCCGTGCTGGACGCGTTCGCGAACGGGCTCAACAACAACCCGTCGCCGACGGTCGTCCGCGTGGTCGGTCACACGGACAACACCGGCTCGGACGCGATCAACGATCCGTTGTCGCTGCGCCGCGCCGAAAGCGTTCGGACCTATCTGGCCGACCGGGGTGTCCGAGCCGACCGGATCGAGGCGGCCGGCCGAGGCTCGCGAGAACCGCTGGTGTCCAACGACACGGCCGAAAGCCGCTCCAAGAACCGTCGCGTCGAGATCTTCCTGCGCGAGCCGCAGCAAGGGTCGGGCGGCTGATAGCAGAAACGGAAAAGGCGCCCGCAATGGGCGCCTTGTCGTTTCCTGACTGTGGCGATCAGGACGCCGACCGGGTGGGACCGGGTCCCATGTGAGGCCCCGAACCATGCAGCGCACCGCCCTCGCCTTCCCAGGTAGTGACTTCCTCGGGCTTGGCGTGAGAGGTCCTGTGGCGCTGGTCGTGGCGCCGCGCCTGCCATTGCCACAGCGCGTAACCGGCGAGGCTCGACAGGGCGAGCGGAACGAGGCGTTTCATCAACATGGTGTCGGTCCTCTTCAGTCGATCAACGGGCGGGTGCGCTGGCCTTGGGCTGGCGCGGCGGCGGAACATCGGGGCCTGGGCGCATCGTCGCGCTCGGCGGCTCGGCCGGAGCCGACGGAACGCCGGCCGCGGTCGGATTCTCCTGCACCATGCGATCGATGCGGGTGAGGATGCCGCCGCTCTTCACGCTGCCGTCGCGGGTCCCCTGCCCCATCACCATCATGCGGCAGTCCTCGCGATCCTCTTCGGCGACGCGCTGGCAGCGCAGCATCGCATTGTTGGCCAGGTCCTGGGTGCTCGCGGTGCGCAGGTTGCCGCGCTGCATCTCCTGGCGGGCCGCGCCCGCTTCCTTCAGGCAGGTGGCCTGGGCCTGGCCGGTCTTGCCGGCGAGGCAGTTGGCGCGTTCCTGCTCATAAGTGGACTGGATGTCCGACTTGGAGGCGGCGCCGGCCGCGAATGCCGGCGTGGTCACGATCATGACGGCAGACAGCACCGCCCCGGCAGTGATCCAGGCGGCGGCGGAAGGCGACGTGAGGGTCTTGTTGAACTTGATCATCTGAGTTCCTTTCCAGCGCTTGGCGCCGAGGTCGGAAGACGGGGGGAGAAGATGATGCAAGGCTAGGCCCGTCGCGGTTCGTCGTCTGTCGTACCGCGCCGAAGCCGCTTGTAGGACGAGTCCGGCATCCGCGCCCACCGCACGCGGCGGCCGCTGCGGCGGCGTCCTGTCCTACACCCGGACGTGTGCCCTGCTGATCCCTTCGGTCCCCTCCCCGCTTCTACAGTGAGCCCAAGCGCCGCGCCGCGGCTGACTGCACGAAAGGACATCGTCATGTTGAAGTGGGCCCTGATCTTTGCCGTGATCTCGCTGGTGGCGGGCGTCCTCGGCTTCACCGGTCTCGCCGCCGGCGCGGCCGGCATCGCCAAGATCCTGTTCGGGATCTTCCTGGTCATCTTCCTGGTGTTGCTGGTGCTCGGGATCACCGGCTTCAACGCGCTGCGAAAGTGACCTTCGCCCTTTCCTGAACCCAGAGGAGCCAGCCCATGAACGCCCCCGAACACAAGCACCTGAAGCTTGATGAAACGGCCTTGCAACGCGCTCGCCAGCACCTCGACGAAGGCCCGGTGACGCCGAGCTATGGCCCCTGGCGCGAGGATGTGATCCGTCTGCTCAACGACGCGCTTGCAACCGAACTCGTCTGCGTGCTGCGCTACAAGCGCCACTACTTCACCGCGCACGGCCTGAACTCGCCCCGCGTCGCGGAGGAGTTTCTCGAGCACGCCACGCAGGAGGCGGTCCACGCGGACCGCATCGCCGAGCGCATCGTGCAGCTGGGCGGCGATCCGGACTTCAAGCCGGACTCGCTGACGCAGCGCAGCCACGCCGAGTACGACGAATCCAAGGACCTGAAGGCGATGCTGCGATCGAACCTGATCGCCGAGCGCATTGCCGTGGAGGCCTATCGGCAGATGATCCAGCTCATCGGCGACAAGGACCCGACGACGCGCCGCATCCTCGAGGAAGTGCTCGCCGAGGAGGAAGAGCACGCCGACGATCTCGCCGACCTGCTGAGGGACTGAGCCCATGCGCCGACGCGTCGCCGCCCTGCTCTTCGCGCTCGGCGCGAGCGTCGGTCTGGTGGCCTGCGGGACGCCGCGGGCGCCGGTGAACGGCCGCGTGCCTGATCCGCCGACCGCGGTGCCAGCGCTCACGCGGGTCGCCGCCCAGGTGGACGTGACCGGTCCACGCGGACAGATGAACCAGTCCAGTCGCGAGCAGGCGCTGCAGTCCGCGGCGGCGCAAGGGAAATCAGAACTTCTGAAGCGTCAGATCGCGGCGATGTCCGCGTTTGGCGACGTCGACCTGTATGCGGGCAATGACGCGCAACTGCTAGTCGACGGCCCGGCGACCTTCGCCGCGATGTTCGCGGCGATCGAGAAGGCGCGCCGTCAGATCATCCTCGAGAGCTACATCATCGAGGACGCCGACGTTTCGCGCCGGCTCGCCGAGCTGCTGCTGAAGCGGCGGTCGGACGGGCTGGAGATCGCGGTGCTCTACGACGGCGTCGGCTCGATGGGCACCGACGAGACCTACTTCGATCGCCTGCGCCAGGGCGGCATCGCCGTGTGCGCCTTCAACCCGGTCAACCCGCTCAAGCAGCGGACGAAGTATCACAAGATCACGCAGCGCGACCATCGCAAGATGCTGGTCGTCGATGGCGAGACAGGCTTCACCGGCGGGATCAACATCAGCGCGGTGTACTCGTCGGGCTCAGGCGGTTTCGGCAGCCGCGGCTCGTCCAAGGCGCCTCCGCGCAAGGCCGCGTCGAGCGGCTCCGGCGACGGCAAGGCCTCGGGCAAGACCGATGACAAGGCGGAGGAAGAAAACGGCTGGCGCGACACGATGGTCCAGGTGAGAGGCCCTGCGACGCAGAAGCTGCACACCCTGTTCCGCGAAGTCTGGTCGCAGCAGCACTGCGAGGGCACCGTCGCCGCGATCGCACCTCCCCCCGGCCCGCCCGCGGGTCAGCAACTGATGCGCGTGGTCCCTTCCTCGCCGCAAGACACCGAGAACCGGATCTATACGCTGCTGCTCGGCAGCATCCGCGCCGCGCAGCGCAGCGTGTACCTGACGATGGCTTATTTCGCGCCCGGGCAGGACATGGTCGACGCCCTGTGCGAAGCCGCGCAACGCGGCGTCGACGTGCAGCTGATCCTGCCTTCGCGCAGCGACTTCGGCCCGGTGATGCACGCGGGCCGCAGCCATTACGAGCGCATGCTGAAGGCCGGCGTGCGCATTCATGAACTCCAGGACGCGGTGCTGCACGCCAAGACCGCCGTCATCGACGGCGTGGTCTCCACGGTCGGCTCCAGCAACATGGACTGGCGCAGCTTCGTTCATAACAACGAGGTCAACGCCGTCGTGCTGGGCGAGGACTTCGGCGGCGCGATGACGCGCATGTTCGAGCGCGACCGGACCGCCTCCAGGACGATCGAGCTGCAGCGCTGGCAGGACCGGGGTCTGTGGCAACGCAGCAAGGAATACTTTTCCAGGATGTTTGAACAATGGTGGTGAACAACGCGCCCTCCTCCACGACGGCGCCCGCGCCGGGTCCTCGACGACGAGGCCTCCACGGCTGGGCCCTCGGCCTGATCGTGCTGCTGGTGCTGCTGCTGATCGGCGTCGGCATCTGCGAATGGCTGGGATGGCCTTTCCTGCGCCGCCCGGCGGAGCAATGGCTGAGCCAGAAGCTCGACCGCCAGGTGCGTTTCGACGGCGATGAAGACAACGCCGCCTGGCAACTTCGGCTGATCGGCGGTCTGCGGCTGCGCACGCACAGCCTCACGATCGCCGGCCCGAGCTGGAGCACGCTGGGCGGCCCGATGGTGCAGGCGCAGGACGCCGCGCTGGCGTTGCGCTACGGGGACCTGCTGGCGCTTCGTCACGAGGGTCAGGCCTTGGAGGTGAAGGCGCTCCGCGCGGGCGAGCTGACGATGCGCCTGGAACGCGACGTCGAAGGCCGCGCGAGCTGGCAGTTCGGCAAGCAACCGCCCAGCGACACGCAGGTGCGCAAGCGCCCCAACATCGACGGCATCCGTTTCGACCTGCTTGAGGTGGGCCATGGCACGGTGCTGGTGGACGACAAAATCCAGCAGCTGTCGCTGCTGGGCCGGTTCGCCTTGCGCGAGACCTGGACGACGGCGGAGGAAGCCGCTTCGGCGGTGCGCTCCGGCCGAGCGGCTTCGAGCACGGTGGAGCAGCAGCGCGCGCCCACGGCCGCGGCGCGCGTGGCCAGCGCGGCGGCTTCGGGCACCCGGCTGGCCGTGGATTTCGGCGAGCGCGTGGCGGGCAAGCCCCAGGGTGCGTCGGCGCCTGCCGATGCGTCCCGTCCGGGCGAAGGTGGTCGCTACGGCATGACGGCGCAGGCCGAGGGGCATTGGCGCGACCTGCCGATCAAGGCCAACCTGCAGACCGGTTCGGCCCTGCCCTGGCTGTCCTCGGACCCGAACGCGCCGGCCGTGCCGGTCACATTGCGCGGCAACATCGGCAAGGCGCAATTGAGCTTCGACGGCCAGGTCCGCGACCTGCTCGTCAGCCAGGGGTTGTCCGGCCAGTACACGCTGGCGGGGCCGTCCCTGGCCGCGGTGGGCGAGCCCCTCGGCGTCACCTTGCCGACCACGCCGGCCTTCGCGATGAAGGGAAAGCTGACCCGGGACGGTACGCGCTGGACGACGGCGGTCAGCCAGGCCACGATCGGCAAGAGTCATCTGAATGGCGAATTCGTCTACGACAGGAAGGACAACGGCATGCCGACGCTGACCGGCGAGTTGCGCGGTCGCGAACTCTGGTTGGCCGACCTGGGGCCGGCGGTCGGTGTCCCTGCCGAGCCCGGCGCGCCCAAGGCGAAGAAAGCGCCGTCGCGCGTCCTGCCGGACAAGCAGTTCGACCTTCCCTCGCTGCGGGCGATGAACGCCAATGTGAACGTGAAGCTGGCGCGCTTCGAATCCGGCACCGCGATCCTGCAGGCGGCCGAGCCGCTGAACGCGCGGATCGTGCTGCAGGACGGCGTACTGGAACTGCGCGACATCGACGCGCGGGTGGCGCGTGGCCAGGTCGCAGGCAACATGAAGCTGGACGGCCGCGGGCCCCAGGCGAAGTGGCAGGCGCGGTTGCGCGTCGGCGGCGTGCACCTGGAACAGTGGCTGAACCTGGAACGCAAGAACGGTCAGCGCTGGGTGACCGGGCTGATGGGCGGGCGCATCGCGCTGGACGGCGAAGGCAAGTCGACCGCCGAGCTGCTGGCAAGCGCCGACGGCCGCATGGTGCTGTACTGGACCGACGGGACCATCTCCCACCTGATCGTGGAGGCCGCCGGCATCGACATCGCCCAGGGCCTGGGCATGCTGGTGCGGGGCGATGAAGCGCTGCAGGTCAACTGCGGCGTCGCCGATCTGCGTGTCAAGGACGGCGTGGTCACGCCGCGTCCCATGGTGATCGATACCAAGGACTCGGTGGTGCTGGTGGACGGCGGCATGTCGCTGGCGACGGAGCGGCTGGCGCTGACGGCCAAGGTCGATCCCAAGGACAAGAGTCCGCTCACGCTCCGCACGCCGCTGAACATCCAGGGCACATTGGGCGACCCGCAGCTCAGCCTGCAGAAGACGCCACTGCTGCGCAAGCTGGTGCCGGCGGCGGTGCTGGGTGTGGCCGTGACGCCGCTGGCCGCGATCGTGCCGCTGATCGACCTGGGCGAGGACGCGGACCCGGAGAGCATGAAGGCGCTGTCTGAATGCAACGCACGGCTGGCCCCGACATCGAAGCGGGGCTCGGGATCGTGATAATGGGCGCCTCGCTCACGCCCATGCCCATGTCCACCGTTCCCGTCACCGCACCGACGCCCGGCACGCTGAACTGCTTCCTGGTCGAGGACAGCCCGCTGATCCGGGAGAACCTTGTCGCGACCCTGCAGGAAATGCTCGACCTCGACGTGGTCGGCACGGCCGAGGACGAGGCCGGCGCGCTGCGCTGGCTGCACGACGACGCGGTCCCCTGCGACATCCTCATCATCGACCTCTTCCTGAAGCGCGGATCGGGCATGTCGCTGCTGCCCAAGGCCCGGCTGCTGCAGCCCGAGGCCAAGGTCATCGTCTTGACCAACTACGCCACGGCCGACATGCGCCAACGCTGCGAGGGGCTGGGCGCCGACAAGGTCTTCGACAAGTCCAGCGAGCTGGACGAGCTCATCGCGTACTGCCTCGAGCTGGCATCGTCGAAGGCTTGACACCGCACGCCACCGCGCGGTCCGACCGGAAAGCATCGATCGCACGGCAGAAAGGGGTCCCGTGAGACCCCTTTCCTTCATCGAGCGATGTCGAAGTCGGCGACCGAACCGTCAGTGCGCCCCGCCCGCGTCCACCGGCGCGCCCACCTTCGGTGGCCGCTTCGTCAGCCACACGAACGCGATCAGCACGATGAACAGGACCGCGGAGGCCAGGAAGATGTCATCCGCCGCCCGCGTGAACGCCTGCTGGTCGACCAGCCGGTTCAGGTAGGCCAGCGCCTGGTCCTGGCTGAAGCCCTGTCGCTGCAACGTGTCCAGCGCCGCCGTTTCCGCCGGGTCGCCCAGCGCGAGCCGCTCCGCCAGGTGATGGTGGTGCAGCGTCGCACGGTTCTCCCACAAGGTGGTGGAGATCGACGTCCCCATCGCGCCCGCGGTGATCCGCACGAAATTCGACAAGCCCGCCGCTGCGGCGATCCGGTCCGGCGTGATGCCCGACAGCGTGATCGTCGTCAGCGGGATGAAGAAGAACGCCAGCGCCGCGCCTTGCAGGACGGTCGGGATCATGATGGTCGCGAGGTCCGTGTCGGTCGTGAAGTTCGCGCGCATCCCCAGGACGATGGTGAACATCACGAAGGCGAAACTCGCCATCAGACGCGGATCCCATACCGAGACCTTCTTCCCCGCGAGCGGCGAGAGCAGGATGGCCAGCACCCCCACCGGCGCCAGCGCGAAGCCGGCTGCGGTCGCGGTGTAGCCCATGTGCTGCTGCAGCCACAGCGGCAGCAGCACCACGTTGCCGAAGAACAGCCCGTAGGCGATCGACAGCACCGAGGCCCCGAACAGGAAGTTGCGGCGCGCGAAGAGACGCAGGTCCACCACCGGGTGGTCGTTGGTCAGCTCCCAGACGATGAACACCGCCAGGCCGACCACGGCCACCACAGCCAGCGCGATGATCTGGTTGGACTCGAACCAGTCCAGTTCCTTGCCCTTGTCCAGCATCACCTGCAGCGAGCCCACCCACAGCACCAGCAGCGACAGCCCGACGGTGTCGATCGGCAGCTTCTTGGTCGGGGTCTCGCGGGTGCGATAGATGCTCCAGGTCAGGCCGGCAGCGAACAGGCCGACCGGCACGTTGATGTAGAAGATCCACGGCCAGGTCACGTTGTCGGTGATCCAGCCCCCCAGCAGCGGGCCGACCACCGGTGCGACCAGCGTGGTCATCCCCCACAACGCGAGCGCCGTGCCTGCCTTGTGCTTGGGATAACTCGACAGCAGCAGCGTCTGCGACAGCGGGATCATGGGACCCGCGACGAGCCCCTGGAACACGCGCGCGGCCACCAGCATCTCCAGCGAATGCGCGAAGCCGCACAGCCAGGACGCGAGCACGAACAGCAGCACGCTGGTCGTGAACAGCCGCACCGCGCCGAAGCGCTGCGTCAGCCAGCCGGTGAGCGGCACCGAGATCGCGTTGGCGACGCCGAAGCTCGTGATGACCCAGGTGCCCTGCACGGGACTGACACCGAGGTCGCCGGCGATCGCAGGCAGCGACACGTTCGCGATGGACGAGTCCAGCACGTTCATGAAGGTTGCCAGCGACAGCGAGAGGGTGCCCAGCACCAGCGCGGTGCCGGTCAGCGGCGCGGGGCCGCCGGGCGGTCCTGCGGGTGCCGGGGACGCGGACGGCCCGGGGGCTGCCGGCGCGCCAGGCGCAGTGGGAGTGGCGTCGCTCATTGCACGCGGGTGGTGGTCGACTTGGCCGCGGCCTTGCCGAGGTTGGTGGCGATGATCCTGTTCACCTGCTCGTCGGCGGCCTTCTCCTGGACGTCGTAGATCGTCGTCTGCAGGCGCGGCGCGCTGGCGCCGGTCGCGGCGGCCAGCATCGCGCCGCCCTGCTCACGGATGTCGACCTGCACGTCCATCGACAGGCCCACGCGCAGCGGGTGCTCCTGCACTTCCTTGGGGTCCAGCGCGATGCGCACCGGCACGCGTTGCACGACCTTGATCCAGTTGCCGGTGGCGTTCTGCGCCGGCAGCAGCGCGAACGCCGCGCCCGTGCCCGCGCCCAGACCCTGCACCGTGCCGTGGTACTCGGTCTTCTTGCCGTAGACGTCCGCTTCCAGCGTCGCCTTCTGGCCGATGCGCAGCTTGGCCAGCTGGCTCTCCTTGAAGTTGGCGTCGACCCAGACCTGCTGTAGGCCGACCACCGCCATCAGCGGCGCGCCGGCCGCGACGCGCTGGCCCAGTTGCACCGAGCGGCGCGCGACCCAGCCGTCCACCGGGGCGATCAGCTCGGCGCGCTGCAGCGCCAGATAGCTCTCGCGCAGGCGCGCGGCGGCGCGCAGCACGTTCGGGTGATCCTCGACCTTGACGCCGTCGGTCAGCACCTGGTTCGAGGCCAGCTGGTCCTTCGCGGCCTGCAGCGCCGACTGCGCGGCGGCAGCCTGCGCGCGGGCCGAAGTCAATTGCGACTGCGCGTGTTCCAGCTCTTCCTTGCCGACGGCGCCGGTGGCGACCAGCGGCTGGCGGCGGGCGACGTCGGACTGCAGGCGTTCCAGGTCGACGCTGACGCGCTTCAGATCGGCCTCGCGGACCTTGACCTGCGCTTCGAAACCGCTGTTGTTCGCATACAGCGTGCGGACCTCGCGGACGGTCTGCGCCAGCTGCGCCTGCGCCTGTTCCAGCGCGACGCGGGCGTCGACCGGGTCCAGGCTCACCAGCTTCTGACCGGCCTTCACGAAGTCGGTGTCGTCGGCGTAGACCGCGCGGACCGTGCCGCCGACCAGCGGCGTGATCTGCACGACATTGGCCTGCACATAGGCGTTGTCGGTCGACTCGTAATGGCTGCCGACCCTCCATTCGTAGGCGGCGTAGCCCAGGCCGGCCACGATGACGACGGCGGCGATGGCCGTCAGGCCCTTCTTGCGGGTGCCGTTCTTGACGGGAGCTTGCGTGTTGTTCGGAGGCGTTGCGCTCATGATGTGCTCTTCGGGATTCTTGTGATTCGGGAGGCGATGGCGTCGGCGATGCGTCGGTCAGCGGCGATCGGCGGAGGCCGTCGTCTGGGCCGGGTCCCGTGCGGGCTCGGCGTAACCGCCCCCCAGCGCACGCATCAAGTTGATCTGCGCGTCGACGGTCAGCGCCTGCAGATCGATCTGGCCGCGCTGCTGCAGCAGCTGGTTCTGCTGCGCGCTCAGCACGGCGACGCGGCCGGTCAGGCCGGCGCGGTGGCGCTGATCAGCCAGCGCGGCCTGGCCGTCGGCGTTGGCCACCAGCGCGTCCTGCTGCGTGCGCTGCTGGCGCAGCGATTCGAGCGTCGTGTACTGGTCGCTGGCGTCGCGCACGGCGTCCAGCACGGCGACGTTGTAGCTCGCGATCGCGGCGTCCTGCTCGGCGGCGCTGCCGCGCAGGTTGGCGCGCAGCCGGCCGCTGTCGAACAGCGGGAGGTGCAGCGCCGGGCCGGCGCCGTACTGGCGGCTGCCGCTCTTGAACAGTTCATCCAGGCCGATCGAGTTCAGACCGGCGAAGGCCGTCAGGCTCACGCTCGGATAGAACTGCGCGCGGGCGACGCGGATGTCCTGCGCCGTCGCCTCGACCCGGGCGCGCGCGGCGGCCAGGTCCGGGCGGCGGCCCAGCAGATCCAGATGGGGCGCCTGCCGCCAGTCGAGCGCGACCGGCAACGCGGCGTCCAGCGACTCGGTCGCCTTGGGGCCCTGGCCGGTCAGCGCGGCGAGCTGGTGGCGCAGCAGCGCCTGCTGCTCGCGCAGCACGACCTGCTGGCGCTGGATGTCGGGCAGCGGCGCCTCGGCCACGCGCAGGTCCTGGCCGTTGTCCAGCCCGGCCGCGCTGCGTTGGCGCACCAGGTCGAAGGACTGGTCGCGCAGCGTCTTCTGCTGCTCCAGCAGGCGACTCTGCGCCTGGCTGCGCGCCAGCGCGACGTAGGCCTTGGCCACCGCGTTGGACACGCTCAGGCGCGCGGCGGCGGCATCGGCCTCCGCGGCGCGCCGCTGGCCGAGCGCCGCCTGCAACGCCGCGTCGTGTTTGCCGAAGAAGTCGAACTCATAGCTCAGGCCGGCCTGGATGTTGGCCAGCGTCCGCACGCTGCCGGCCAGCGGCGGCGGGTAGATGCCGTTCTCGGTGATGCGCTGGCGGGTGACGTCGGCTTCCAGTTGCGCGGAGGGGCGCTTGGCCGCTTCGGCGTTCTCGGTCATCGCCGCGGCGCGGTCGATGCGGGCGCGGGCCAGCGCCAGGTTGGGCGAGTTCGCGATCGCCTGGTCGACCAGCGCGTCCAGCTGCGGATCGCGAAAGGTCTTCCACCAGGCGGCGTCCAGCGCGGGGCTCTGGCTGTCGTCCAGGGCGAGGCGGGCCGCTTCCGCGCCGTCGATCGGGCGGCCGGGTTCGGCCAGCTTCGGGATGGGCGCGCAGGCGGTGAGCACCATGAGCAACGCCGCGCCCATGGCCAGGACCAGGGTGGTGCGGTGAAGGAAACGGGAAGTCATCGGGGGTTCCTCAGGACTGTTGTTCTTGTGGAGAGCGTTCATTCGCATTTGTCGAGGGTCGAGGATTCGGAAGTCAGACCCGCGTCGCGGATCGCCTGGCCGTTGACAACGATGCGCTGCAGCAGGCCGATCAACGTGCGGAACTCCTGATCGGTGAATCCCGCCAAGTGGTCGTTGAACACCTTGGACAGCACGCCGGGGGCGGCGGCCATCGCGTTCACGCCGACCTCGGTCAGCGACACCATCACCACGCGCCTGTCCTCGAGCGATCGTTCGCGGCGCACCAGGTTCTTGGCCTCGAGGCGATCGAGCAGACGCGTCATCGCGCCGCCGTCCATCGCCAGTTCGCGGGCCAGCGCGGCGCTGGACATCGGGCCGTTGAAGCGCAGGCGCAGCATCGGCGCCCACTGGGCGTGGGTCAGGTCATGCTCGCCGAGCATCTTGTCGGCCTGCAGGACCATGGACTGCTTGATCTGACGCAGCAGCCAACCCAGGCTGGGCTCCGACGTGAAGCTGTCGGCGCTGTAGAAATCGGCGGACGGGGGCAACTTGGCACTCATGGCGTCGTCTTTCATGACTTCGGATTTCCAGGACGGATCTTCCGGAAATGCTTGATGACAATTATTGCTTAGGCAATGATTGCCGTGCCAATCACTGCCTGGGATAGGCTTTCCGCGCGTAGGGACATTCCCGCAACACGGCGCCCCTAAACTGAGCCCATGTCCGCCATGTCCCCTCCTTCGATGTCGTCGACTCCCCCGAGTACCGCCCCGGCCGCCCCCGGGCCGCAGGTGTCCCCCATCTCAACCGGCGGTCAGGCAAATGCCGTGCGCACACCGCCCCCGTTGCGGGCCATGGCGCCGGCGTTGTGGCCGTTCCTGCGGCCGTACCGGGGGCGGATCGCCGCGGCAATCGTCTTCCTGATACTGGCGGCGGGGGCAACCCTGGTCTTCCCGATCGCGCTGCGACAGCTGATCGATGAGGGCTTGATCTCCGCCGATCCGGGGGATCGGCTGATGGCGTTGCGAGAGCATTTCCTGTGGCTGTTCGCCGCCGGCGCGGCGCTGGGCGTGTTCTCGGCGCTGCGCTTCTACGCAGTGACCTGGCTGGGCGAGCGCGTCAGCGCCGACCTGCGCACGGCGGTCTACAGCCACGTGCTGCGCCAGAGCCCTGAATTCTTCGAGACCACCCAGACGGGAGAGGTCATCAGCCGCATCACGACGGACACCACGGTGATCCAGAGCATCGTCGGTTCCAGCCTGTCGATGGGGCTGCGCAACGTGATCATGGGGCTGGGCGCGGTGGCGCTGCTGGTCTACAGCAACCCGTGGGTGATGACGCAGGTGCTGGGCATCCTGGTGCTGGTCGTGGCGCCGGCGATGTTCTTCGGCCGTCGCGTGCGACGGCTGTCGCGGTCGAGCCAGGACCGCATCGCCGACACCAGCGCGATCGCGGCGGAGATGCTCAACGCGATCACGGTCGTGCAGTCGCATGCGCAGGAGGCGCGCGAGGCCGTGCGTTTCGACGTCGCGAGCGAAGCCGCGTTCGACACGGCGCGCAAGCGGACGAAGGTGCGTTCGTTCCTGGTGGCGTTCATCATCACGGCGACCTTCGGCGCGCTGCTGTGGGGGCTGTACCAGGGCACGCAGGCGGTGATGGCCGGCAAGATCTCGGCCGGCCACCTGGGGCAGACGGTGGTCTACGTGATCCTGCTGGTGTCGTCGGTGGCGGTGCTGGCGGAAGTCTGGGGCGACCTGCTGCGCGCGGCGGGCGCGATGGAGCGCCTGATGGAGCTGCTCGCGGCGCAATCGCCGGTGGCCGATCCGGCGGCGCCGGTCGCCTTGCCCGCTTCGACGGGCCCGGCGCGCGTGAGCTTCGAGCAGGTGCGATTCCACTACCCGTCGCGCCCGGACCGTGCGGCGCTGGAGGACTTCACCCTGCGCATCGAGCCTGGCGAGACGGTGGCGCTGGTCGGCCCGAGCGGCGCCGGCAAGAGCACGGTGCTGCAGTTGCTGCAGCGCTTCTTCGACGTGCAGGGCGGCAAGCTGCAGCTGGATGGCGTGAGCGTGGATCGCGTGAAGCTCGCCGAACTGCGCGCACGCATGGCGTTGGTGCCGCAACAGAGCGTGATCTTCTCGGCGAGCGCGCTGGACAACATCCGCTACGGCCGACCGGAGGCAAGTCCGGAGGAAGTGATCGCCGCCGCCAAGGCCGCGCACGCGGACGAATTCATCCGCCAGTTGCCGCAGGGCTACGACAGCTTCCTCGGCGAGCGCGGCGTTCGACTGTCCGGCGGTCAGCGGCAGCGCATCGCGATCGCGCGGGCGATGCTGCAGGATGCGCCGCTGCTGCTGCTCGACGAGGCCACAAGCGCGCTCGACGCCGAAAGCGAACGGCTGGTCCAGCAGGCGCTGGACGAGGCCATGCGCGATCGCACGACGCTGGTCATCGCGCACCGGCTGTCGACGGTGCAACGCGCCGACCGCATCGTCGTGATGGACCACGGCCGCATCGTCGAGCAAGGCACGCATGCCGAGCTCGTGGCGCGCGGCGGCCTCTACGCGCGCCTGGCGGCGCTGCAATTCAACGCTTGACGCTTACCGCGCTCTCCCGCTTGCCGGAGAGCGCGGGGATGAGGACCAGCGGCCTCCTTCCCCACCCCTCTAAAATCATCCCCATGAACGCCGACCTCACATCCTCGCGCCCTGTTCGCAGCCAATTCGAAGACTTCATGCGCCACGTCTACGAGCACGGCGTGGCCAAGGGCGACCGGACGGGGACGGGGACGCGCAGCGTGTTCGGGCACCAGATGCGTTTCGACCTCAACGAGGGGTTCCCGCTGGTGACCACGAAGAAGGTGCACCTGAAGTCGATCATCCTGGAGCTGCTGTGGTTCCTGCGCGGCGACTCGAACGTGAAGTGGCTGCAGGAGCGCGGCTGCACGATCTGGGACGAATGGGCGCGCGAGGACGGCGACCTGGGCCCGGTGTACGGCGTTCAGTGGCGCAGCTGGCCGAAGGCCGGCGGCGGGCATGTGGACCAGATCGCGGAGGTGGTGAAGCAGCTCAAGACCAATCCGGACTCGCGCCGGATCATCGTCTCGGCGTGGAACGTGGCGGAACTGGACCAGATGGCGCTGATGCCCTGCCACGCGTTCTTCCAGTTCTACGTGGCCGAAGGCAAGCTGTCCTGCCAGCTCTACCAGCGCAGCGCCGACATCTTCCTGGGCGTGCCGTTCAACATCGCCAGCTACGCGCTGCTGACGCAGATGCTGGCGCAGCAATGCGGGCTGGGACTGGGGGACTTCATCTGGACGGGTGGGGATTGCCACATCTATTCGAATCATTTCGAGCAGGTGGAGACGCAGCTGTCGCGCACGCCGTTCGCGTATCCGACGATGCACATCCAGCGCAAGCCGGAGTCGATCTTCGACTACGAGTTCGAAGACTTCGAGCTGCAGGACTACCACCACCACGCGGCGATCAAGGCGCCGGTGGCGGTGTGAGCAGCGGGAGACCTGTTCATGGCTCCATCTTCTCAACAGTGGGAGCCTCCTCAGAACCCGGCGCGATCCACACGAACTGGTGGCCGCTCGTTTGAGCGAGCCCATGGATCGCCGCCAGCCCGCACACTGGAAGTAGAAACGGGCACCTTGCGAGTGCCCGTCGTCCCCTCGAAAGCGCGAATGTCGCTCAGTTGAACAAGCGCCTCGCCACCGGACTGCCCGCGGCGAGATCGCGCGCGGCCAGCGACTTGTAGAGTTCCGACAGTTCCTGCCCGATCGACTGGAACGCATGCAGGTTCAGGATCTGGTTGCGGTCGTCGCAGAGGTCGGCCTCGAAATCGCGCGCCAGGTTGCGCGCCGATTCCTGCCAGGTGGCGAACGGCTCCAGCGCCTCCGGCGTCTGCAGCACGTCGAGCGCCAGCGTCAGTTCCCGCAGCGACGAGGCCTGCGGATCCTCCGCGAGCGCCGCCTGCGCATCGAAGATCAGCGTCAGCACCGGCGGCGCGCCCTCCTCCGCCGCCGGCATCACCAGCCGCCCGGGAATCGACCCGGGCACGAAACCGTGTCGCAGCGCGCCCTGATGCACGAAGCCCAGCGTCCACGCCGCGCCCCGCGCGCGCAGCACGATGGCCAGTTGCGCGTCGTGCCCGGCCGCGAACTGGTCAAGCTCGCGGGCCCGGCCGACGACGTCCAGCATGTCCGGGAACTCCGGCATCGCACCGATGCCATCCGCGAAGCCCTGGATCTTCTGCACGAACTCGGAGTACTCGATCTCGTTGAGCGCGCCGCTCCGGTTGGCCATCTGCAGCCCGGCCTGGAATTCGCCGTAGCGCTGGCCCGGATGCGGCAGTTCCCACTCGCCGCTGTCCGCGTTCAGGCCTTCGATGTGGAAAGGCTTGGTGCCCGCGCGACGGCTGCCCGGCAGGTGCGACAGCGCCATCTCGCCGCTCACCGGCGACTCCGGCGTCATCGTCGCGATCGCATCGATCAACGCGTCGATGCGGGTCGAGGCCTTGCGCGCCCGCGCCATGGCCGGCACCCGCTCGTCGAGCGCGCGCAGGTCCATCGCGCGCGAGTCCAGCGCCTCGCCGTCGGCGCGGCCGTCCAGCGTGACCGGCGATTCGCCCTTGGCGCCGCCGCCCGCGCCGCCCCCTGCTGCGCCACCCAGGCTGGGCTCCTGGCGGTCCCCCGCGGGAACGATGGTCTCGGCGCGCCGCGGGCCCGCCTTGCGCGCGCTCCACCAGCCCTGCGCCAGCAGCCCCACCAGCACCACGCCGCCCAGCGCGGCCAACAGCGTCGTCAGGTTCCAGTCCGTCGTCATCGCTCTTTTGCTCCTGCGGCCCCGCGCGCCTGGTCAGCCTGATTGGCCCCGTGCGTCGCGATCACCGTCGTCGTCCTCATTGCTCGGCCATCGCCAGCGCGGATTCCATGTCCACCGCCACGATGCGCGACACGCCCTGCTCCTGCATCGTCACGCCGATCAGCTGCTTGGCCATCTCCATCGCGATCTTGTTGTGCGAGATGAACAGAAACTGCGTGATCTTGCTCATCTCCGACACCAGCCGCGCGTAACGCTCGGTGTTGGCGTCGTCCAGAGGCGCGTCCACCTCGTCCAGCAGACAGAACGGCGCCGGATTCAGCTGGAAGATCGCGAACACCAGCGCGATCGCCGTCAACGCCTTCTCGCCGCCCGACAGCAGGTGGATGGTCGAATTCTTCTTGCCCGGCGGCTGCGCCATCACCTGCACGCCGGCGTCCAGGATCTCGTCGCCGGTCATCACCAGCTTCGCCTGACCGCCGCCGAACAGGCTCGGGAACATGCGCCCGAAGTGTTCGTTGACCTGGGTGAAGGTCGATCCCAGCAGGTCGCGCGTCTCGAGGTCGATCTTGTGGATCGCGTCCTCCAGCGTCGTGATCGCGCTGGTGAGGTCGGCCATCTGCGCGTCCAGGAAGGTCTTGCGCTCGCGCGCCGCGCCCAACTCGTCCAGCGCCGCCAGGTTGACCGCCCCCAGCGCCGCGATGTCGCGGTTGATGCGGTCGATCTCGCCCTGCAGGCCATAGAGCTTGACGCTGCCCCCTTCGACGCTCTTCGCGAGCGCCTCGAGGTCGACGTTCTGCGCCACCAGCTGTTCCATGAACTGCTGGCCGCCCAGCGCCGCCGCCTGCTCGTCGAGCTGCAGTTTCGTGATGCGCTCGCGCAGCGGTTCGAGGGCGCGCTCGATCGTCATGCGCTGCTCTTCGCTGCGCTTGAGGCGCAGGCTGAGGTCGTCGTAGTTGGCGCGGACCACGGCGAGCGCCTGCTCGCGCTCCATCTTCAGCGCCAGCGCGTCCTGCAGGCCGGCCTGTGCGGCGGCGTCGTCGAGTTCGGCGCGCTCCTGCGCCATGCTCTGCACCGTCTGCTCGTTGACCTGCACCTGCTGGCGCGAGGTCTCGATGCCGCGCTGCAGTTCGCCGCGCTTGGCCGCCAGCGCGCGGGCGCTGAAGACGGCTTCCTGCGCGCGACGCTCCAGCACGCGCTGATGCTCGCGGGCCTCGGTCAGCTTGCGTTCTGCGTTGATCACGGCCTCGTCGAGCTCCGCGTGCTTCTCCTGCGTCGTCGCCAGCTGCTGGTCCAGTTCCTCGAAGCGCGCCTCGCCTTCCATGCGGCGCTCCATCAGCGCCTCGGTCTGGGCGTCGATCTCGCCGAGCTCGTCGTCCAGCTGCATGCGGCGCGCGACGGCGGCTTCGGTCTGCTGCGCCAGGCGCAGCAATTCGACCTGCAGCTGATGCGCGCGGGCCTGCGTCTCGGAAGCCTCGCGGCGCACCACCGCCAGACGCTGCGACGCGTCCGTGTACGCGGCTTCGGCGCGCACGGCCTGGGCGCGCGCCTCGTCGGCGATCAAGGTCTGGGCGCGCTGTTCGCGTTCGAGGTTCTCGATCTCCTGCGAGCGCGCCAGCAGACCGGCGGTCTCGCTGTCCGGCGCGTAGAAGCTCACCGCGAACTGGCTCACCGCGTGGCCCTCGCGGGTCATGATCAGCTCGCCGTGGCTCAGCTTCGGCCGCTGCGCCAGCGCGTCGCCGATGGACTCCGCCGTGTAGATGCCTTCCAGCCAATCGTTCAGCAGCGCCTTCAGGCCGTTGGACTCGAGCTTGAGCAGATCGCTCAGCGGCGACAGCGCGCGGTGCGTGTTGACGATCTCGCCGCTGGGCAGCGAATAGAACGCGAGCCGCGCCGGCGGTGGGTCGGACGCGAAGGCCTGCACCGTCTCCAGCCGGCCCACCGACAGCGCGCCCATGCGCTCGCGCATCGCGGCTTCGAGGGCGTTCTCCCAGCCCGGCGTGATGTGCAGCTGCGTCCACAGGCCCTTGATGTCCTGCAGGCCGTGCTTGGCCAGCCAGGGCTTGAGCTTGCCTTCGGTCTGCACCTTCTCCTGCAGCGCGCGCAGCGCGGTCAGACGGGCGACGATGTCCGTCAGCTGGGCGGCCTGCTGCTGCGATTCGCGCTGCGCGTGCTGGCGCGCCTCGTCGGCGGCGGGCGCGGCCTCGGCCAGCTCCGCGAGGCGTGCATCGGCGACGGCCTGCTGCTCGTCGGCGGCGACCGACAGGCGCTTCACCTCGTCGAGCTTGTCGTGCTGCGGCGCGGCCAGTCCCTGGCGTTCCTGTCCGAGGCGCTCGCGACGGCCGCGCAGGCCCTTGAGCTGCTCGTCGACGCTGCGGCTCTCCGCGGCCAGCACCTGGATCTGCTGCTGGACCTGCGTCACCTGCGTGCGCTGCTCATTGGCGCGGCCCTGCGCGGCGCGCACCTGGTCCTCGACCTCGGGCAGCTTCATCGCCTGCTCCTCGGCCTGGGCGGCGAGGATCTCGCTCTGCTCCTCGGCCTGGGCGATCTGGGTGGCGACGTCCTCGAGCTCCGCCTGCGCCTGTTCGGCGCGGTCCTGCCACTGCTGGTTCTGCGCCTGCAGTTCGATCAGGCGCTGCTCCAGCCGCTGGCGTCCTTCGACCACGTAGCGGATGCGCTCCTCCAGCCGGCTGACTTCCATCTGCGCCTCGGCCATGCGGCCCTGCTCGGCGTGCAGCTCGTCGCCGGCGCCGTAGTGGGCCTGGCGGATGGTTTCCAGCTCGGCTTCGAGGTGGCGCAGTTCGGCCATCCGGGCCTCGAGCGCGTTGACCGCCTCCGAGTGCTCGGTCTTGACCCGCGTGGCCTCGCCGGACGCGTCGCGATGCTTCAGGAACCACAGCTGGTGCAGCTTCAGCGTGCCCTGCTCCTGCAGGTTGCGGTAGTTCGCGGCAACCTCGGCCTGGCGTTCCAGCTTCTCGAGGTTGTTGTTGAGCTCGCGGAGGATGTCCTCGACGCGGGTCAGGTTCTCGCGCGTGTCGCGCAGGCGGAGTTCGGTCTCCCGTCTGCGTTCCTTGTACTTGGAGACGCCGGCGGCCTCCTCGAGGAACATGCGCAGTTCCTCGGGCTTGGATTCGATGATCCGGCTGATCGTGCCCTGGCCGATGATGGCGTAGGCGCGCGGGCCCAGGCCGGTGCCCAGGAACACGTCCTGCACGTCGCGGCGGCGCACCGGCTGGTTGTTGATGAAGTAGCTGCTGGTGCCGTCGCGGGTCAGGACGCGCTTGACGGCGATCTCGGTGAACTGGTTCCACTGGCCGCCGGCGCGCGCGCTGGCGTTGTCGAACACCAGTTCCACGCTGGACCGGCTGGCCGGCTTGCGGTTGCCCGAGCCGTTGAAGATCACGTCCTGCATGGACTCGCCGCGCAGTTCGCTGGCCTTGCTTTCGCCCAGCACCCAGCGCACCGCATCCATGATGTTGGACTTGCCGCAGCCGTTGGGGCCGACCACGCCGACCAGCTGCCCGGGCAGCTGGAAGGTCGTCGGATCGGCAAAGGACTTGAAGCCCGAGAGCTTGATCGAGTTCAGTCGCATCGGGTGGGATCACCGGCTGTCGCAGCCCTCACGTGATCTAAGCCTTTGATTTGATTGTGGAAACGCCCCTTGACGGGGCGCTCGATTCGCGGCGGATGATACCATCGCGCCCTTCGCATTCCGGCCGCCGCCGCCCTCTGAAGCAGCGACCCGGCCGCCACCCGCATTCATCCCCCGCCCATGGCCAAGAACACCCCCGTCAAGCCCGCCTCGACCGCGTCCGCCGCGTCCGCCACCAAGGCACCCAAGGCTTCGAAGCTGAAGATGGTCGCACCGATCAAGGCTGCCAAGGCCGACACGGCCGTCCCGCCCAAGATGCGCGACATGCCGCCCAATCCTCCCAGCCGTCCGAGCAAGGAGATCCACGTCTTCCCCAACCCGGCGCCGGAACGCGACTACGTCATCCAGTTCCAGATCCCCGAGTTCACCTGCCACTGCCCGCTGACGGGCCAGCCGGACTTCGCGCACTTCACGATCGACATGATCGCGGACCAGTACTGCGTCGAGCTCAAGAGCCTGAAGATGTACTTCTGGAGCTACCGCGACGAGGGCGCGTTCCACGAGAAGGTGACCAACACCATCCTCGAGGACATCGTGAAGGTCACGAACCCGCGCTTCATCCGCATCACCGCGAAGTGGTACGTGCGCGGCGGCATCTACACGAACGTTGTGACCGAGCACCGCAAGAAGGGCTGGAAGCCGCTGCCCGCGGTGGACCTGCCGGCGCACGGCTTCGAGACCGGCCTGCTGCGCTGAGCGGCTGAGCCGGAGTTCCGGGACAGCCACGGATGGCCCTCGCCTATGACACGGACACGCAGTTCGTCGCGGTGGCGCTCAAGCGCAGCCGCATCGACGGCTACGGCGTGTTCGCGGCCGAGGCCATCCCCGCCGGCACGCGGCTCGGGCTGCTGACCGGCGAATCGATCACCGTCGCCGAGGCGCGGCGCCGCGCCCAGGAGAGCCAGCGGCTGATGCTGGTGGAGCTGTCGCCGGCGCGCGCGATCGACGCGAGCCGCTCGCAGGACGCGATGCGGTTCACCAACCACAGCTGCTCGCCGAACGCCCGCATCCAGGTCGAGGACGGCGAGATCAGCTTCTTCGCGCTGCGCGACCTGAGTGCCGGCGACGAGATCACCGTCGACTACGGCCTCACCCACCACGAGGGGCGCCTGGCCTGCCGCTGCGGCACGCCGGGCTGCCGAGGCTCGCTTTGAAAGCTCGCCGCAGTCCTCGGCCGCCGACGCCGCTGCCTGCGCAGGCCCCACGACCGTACGCCTGAACCACAACCCTCCGTTGTCGAGTGAAGACGGCCCGCTGGACGCTCGCCGCCTATGATTCCGCCCATGAGCCTCGTCCCTGCCACGCCACCGGTCAATCCACGACTGGCGCTGCTGAACCCCTACCCCTTCGAGCGGCTGAGCGCCCTGACCAAGGGCATCGTTCCCAACCCCGAATTGCGGCCGATCTCACTGGGCATCGGCGAGCCGAAACATCCGGCGCCCAAGCTGGTCGAAGACGCGCTGATGGCCAACCTCAAGGGGCTGTCGGGCTATCCGGCCACCGCGGGTCAACTGCCGCTGCGCGAGTCCATCGCCGGCTGGCTGCAGCGGCGTTATGCGCTGAGCCTGGACCCCGCCACGCAGATCCTGCCGGTCAACGGTTCGCGGGAGGCGCTGTTCGCCCTCGCGCAGGTGGTCATCGATCCGTCCCGACCCGGCGCGACCGTCGTCTGCCCCAATCCGTTCTATCAGATCTATGAAGGCGCCGCGCTGCTGGCCGGCGCGACGCCCGCCTTCGCCAACTCCGACCCGGCGCGCAACTTCGCCCCCGACTGGTCGCAGATCGACGAGGCCACCTGGTCGCGCACGCAGCTGCTCTACGTCTGCTCGCCGGGCAACCCGACCGGCGCGGTCATGCCGCTGTCCGAGTGGCAGACGCTGTTCGAGCTCAGCGACCGCCACGGCTTCGTGATCGCCTCGGACGAGTGCTACTCCGAGATCTACTTTCGCGACGGCCCCGACGCCCCGCCGTTGTCGGGCCTGCAGGCCGCCGCGCAACTCGGCCGTCCGGACTTCCGCAACCTGATCGCATTCACCAGCCTGTCCAAGCGCTCCAACGTGCCGGGCATGCGCTCCGGTTTCGTCGCCGGCGACGCCGCGTGGATCAAGCGCTTCCTTCTGTACCGGACTTATCACGGCTCGGCGATGAACCCGATGATCCAGGCCGCCAGCATCGCCGCCTGGGACGACGAGGACCACGTCGTCGCCAACCGCGACCAGTACCGCGCGAAGTTCGCCGCCGTCACGCCGCTGCTGGCCGAGGTCCTGGACGTCGCGCTCCCCGACGCGGGTTTCTACCTGTGGGCGGCCGTGCCAGACGGTAACGATATTGGCTTCGCCCAGGGGCTGCTCGCTCAATACAATGTCGGCGTCCTGCCCGGCAGCCTGCTGGCCCGCGACGCCCATGGGATCAACCCCGGCGCCGGCCGCATCCGCCTGGCACTGGTGGCCGAACAGGCCGAATGCCTGGAAGCCGCGCACCGCATCGTCTCCTTCGTGAAGCAACTCAAGACGTCCGCCTGATCCGGCCCCGCCGGTCCGCCCCACGATCTCCCCCCAAGTTGAGCTTCACCCCTCCTCCGCATTCGTCCCTCATCCCCCTCCCTCTCCGAACCTCCGCACCATGACGCAAGACCTGCAATCCATCATCGACCTCGCCTGGGAAGGCCGCGCAAACCTGACTTCCGCCAACAGCCCCGAAGTGCGCGCGGCGGTGGACGAGGTCATCGCCGGGCTGGACGCCGGCACGCTGCGCGTGGCCGAGCGCAAGGCCGTCGGTGAATGGACCGTGCACCAGTGGGTCAAGAAGGCCGTGCTGTTGTCCTTCCGCCTGAACGACAACCGCC
The DNA here is from genome assembly GCF_048957715.1 of Mitsuaria sp. CC2. Taxonomy (NCBI): domain Bacteria; kingdom Pseudomonadati; phylum Pseudomonadota; class Betaproteobacteria; order Burkholderiales; family Sphaerotilaceae; genus Roseateles; species Mitsuaria sp. CC2. The sequence goes on from NZ_JARVXN010000033.1 coordinate 55,438, forward strand.
AGATGGGCGCCGGCGACATGACCTTCTTCGACAAGGTCCCGACCAAGTTCGGCGGCCAGAGCGACGAGCAGCTGCGCGCCGCCGGCGTGCGCGTCGTGCCGCCGGCCGTCGCGCGTCGCGGCAGCTTCATGGCGAAGAACGTCGTGCTCATGCCGTCCTACGTGAACATCGGCGCCTACGTCGACGAAGGCACCATGGTCGACACCTGGGCCACCGTCGGTTCCTGCGCGCAGATCGGCAAGAACGTCCACCTGTCCGGCGGCGTCGGCATCGGCGGCGTGCTGGAGCCGCTGCAGGCCAACCCGACCATCATCGAGGACAACTGCTTCATCGGCGCCCGTTCGGAGATCGTCGAAGGCGTGATCGTCGAAGAGAACTCGGTCATCTCGATGGGCGTCTACATCGGCCAGAGCACCCCGATCTACGACCGCGAGACCGACACCGTCTCGTACGGCCGCGTCCCCGCCGGCTCGGTCGTCATCAGCGGCAGCCTGCCGAAGAACGACAAGTACAGCCTGTACGCCGCCATCATCGTCAAGAAGGTCGACGCCGGCACCCGCGCGAAGACGTCCATCAACGAACTGCTGCGCGCCTGAAGCCACGAGCTTCACGACGCCACGCCGACGACAAGCATCCGTCCGGAGGAGACTGCATGAGCACGGGAAACATGGAGCGCATCCTGCGCCTGATGGCCGAAAAGGGCGCATCCGACACCTACCTGTCGGCCAACATGCCGGTGCTGATCCGGATCAACGGGCAGATGCTGCAGCTCTCTGACCAGTTGCTGACGCCCGCGCAGCCGCGCGCGCTGATCTCCGAGGTCATCGACCCGCAGCACCTGGCCGAGCTCGACGCCAATGGCGAGCTGAACCTCGCGGTCTCCATTCCCAAGGTCGGCAGCTTCCGGCTGTCGGGCTTCCGTCAGCGTGGGTCGATCGCGGCGGTGTTCCGCCACATCCCGCACGTCATCCCGACGCTGGACAGCCTGGGCCTGCCGCCCATCCTGGGCAAGCTGATCACCGAGAAGCGCGGCCTGATCCTGATGGTCGGCGCGACCGGCACGGGCAAGAGCACCACGCTCGCGTCCATGCTGGAGCACCGCAACCAGACGATGACCGGCCACATCCTCACCATCGAGGATCCGCTGGAGTACCTGTTCACCAACAAGCGCTCGCTGGTCAACCAGCGCGAGGTCGGCCGCGACACCGCGTCGCTGGGCGTCGCGCTGAAGAACGCGCTGCGCCAGGCGCCGGACTGCATCCTGATCGGGGAAATCCGCGACCGCGAGACCATGACCGCCGCGATCTCGTATGCGCTGTCGGGCCACCTGGTCGTCGCCACGCTGCACGGCAACAACAGCTACCACGCGCTCAACCGGATCATGTCCTTCTACACGCCGGAATCGCGTCCGGCGATGCTGAACGACCTGGGCGCCGGCCTGAAGGCGGTGGTCTCGCAGCGCCTGGTGCGCGCCGCCGCGGGCGGCCGCGTGCCGGTCACCGAGATCCTGCTCAACACCAAGCTGGTCGCCGAACTGATCGAGCAAGGCGACTTCGCCGGCGTGAAGGAGGCGATGGAGAAGTCGATGGCCGAGGGCTCGCAGAGCTTCGAGGAACACTTCGCCCGCCTCATCACCGACGGCACGATCACCCGCGAGGAAGGCCTGGCCTTCGCCGACTCGCCGACCAACCTGCTCTGGCGTCTGCAGAACGACGGTCCCGGCGTCAAGCCCGGCGGCCCCGGCGCGCCCAAGAAGGAAGAGCCGGCCGAGGACACCGCCAACTTCACCTCCATCACGCTGGACGTGCAGCCCGGCTGAGGCCCGATGCCGACGAGCAACCACCGATGGACGACCTGACCCTCGCGCTGCTGGAGCAGCTGATCGCGCGCCCCTCGGTGACGCCGGCCGATGCCGGCTGCCTCGACCTCATCGGCTCGCGGCTGGCCGGCGCCGGGTTCACGCTCGAACGCATGGACAGCGGGCCGGACGACTTCCGCGTCAGCAACCTGTGGGCGGTGCGTCGCGGCCAGTCGGCGGACGGACCGCTGCTGGTCTTCGCCGGGCACACCGACGTGGTGCCCACCGGCGACCTCGCGAAGTGGACCAGCGATCCCTTCGTCCCCACCGTGCGCGGCGACCGCCTGTACGGACGCGGCGCGGCGGACATGAAAACCTCGCTGGCCGCCATGGTCGTCGCCGCCGAGGACTTCGCAGCCATGCACCCGGACCATCGCGGCAGCGTCGCCTTCCTGCTGACCAGCGACGAGGAGGGACCGGCGCGTGACGGCACCGTCGTCTGCGTCGAGCGATTGCGCGCCCGCGGCGAGCGGCTCGACTACTGCATCGTCGGCGAGCCGACCTCGGTCGAGCGCCTGGGTGACATCGTCAAGAACGGCCGTCGCGGCTCGCTCTCCGGCAAGCTGCGGGTGATCGGCGTGCAGGGCCACGTCGCCTATCCGCAGCTCGCCCGCAACCCGGTCCATCAGGCCGCGCCGGCCTTGGCCGAGCTGACCGTGGGCGAATGGGATAATGGCAATGCGTACTTCCGGCCGACGACCTTCCAGATCTCCAACATCGCCGCCGGCACCGGCGCCGGCAATGTGATCCCTGGTGAGATGGTGGTGGATTTCAACTTCCGTTTCTCGACCGAGTCGACGCCGGAGGGGCTGCGTCAACGGGTGCACGCGCTGCTGGACCGGCATGGCCTGGAATACACACTGGACTGGACGTTGTCCGGCGAACCCTTCCTGACACCGGTGGGCGAGCTGTCCGCCGCGATCGGCGCCGCTATCGAGGCCGAGACTGGCGTATCCGCCGAGTTGTCGACGACCGGCGGCACCTCGGACGGGCGCTTCATCGCCAGGCTCTGTCCGCAGGTGGTGGAATTCGGACCGCTCAACGCGAGCATCCACAAGATCGACGAATACGTGCCGCTGGACCAGATCGCGCCGCTGACGCGCATCTACCGGCGCACCCTGGAGAATCTGCTGCTGTGACGCTGTTGGAATTGATCGAGGCCCAGGCCGCCCGCCTCCGTGAGGCGGGCGTTTCGTTTGGGCACGGCACGACGAATGCCTTCGACGAGGCCGCCTGGCTGAGCCTGTGGGCGCTGGACCTGCCGTTGGACGCACTGGAAGCGCACGAGGCCGAGGCCGTCGACGAGGCGGGGCGCGCGAAGGTCGAGGCGCTGGTCGCCGAGCGCATCGCGACGCGCAAGCCCGCCGCCTACCTGACGCGCGAAGCGTGGCTGCAGGGCGTCCCCTTCTACGTCGACGAGCGCGCCATCGTGCCGCGCAGCTTCATCGCCGAACTGCTGGCCGACGCGACCATCGACGCCTGGCTGTCGGACCAGACCACCCGCGTGCTGGACCTGTGCACCGGCAACGGCAGCCTGGCCGTGCTGGCCGCGATGGCCTGGCCGGACGTGGCGGTCGACGCGATCGACCTCAGCGCCGAGGCGCTCGCGGTCGCGGCGATCAACGTCGCGCGTCACCAGCTCGGCGACCGCATCCGCCTGCTGCAGGGCGACGGCCTGGCGCCCGCGCAAGGGCCGTACGACCTGATCCTGTGCAACCCGCCGTACGTGAACAGCAGGTCGATGGCGGCACTGCCGCACGAGTACCGCGCCGAGCCCGAGCTGGCGCTGGCGGGCGGCGCCGACGGCATGGACTTCATCCGCCGGCTGCTGGCCGATGCCCCGGCGCAGATGAAGCCGCAAGCGGTGCTGGTCCTCGAGATCGGCAACGAGCGCGAGTTTTTCGAAGCCGCCTTCCCACGACTTGAATCCGCCTGGCTGGACACTTCCGCCGGCGAGGACCAGGTCTTGCTGCTGACCCGTGAGGCGCTGGTCGCCGCGGGCTTCGGCGAAGACGACCCACCGGGCGGCGAACCAGTCGCCCAACAAGGAGTTTCCCCATGATCACGCTGCGCAACATCGTGCTGCGCCGCGGCACCAAGGTCGTTCTCGATGACGCGAGCGTCGTGCTGCAACCCGGCGAGAAGGTCGGCCTGGTGGGCCGCAACGGCGCCGGCAAGTCCAGCCTGTTCTCGCTGCTGACCGACCGCCTGCACAGCGACAAGGGCGACGTGGAGATCCCGCGTCACTGGGCGCTGGCCGAGGTGGCGCAGCACATGCCCGAAACCGACATGCCGGCCACCGAGTTCGTGCTGGAAGGCGACGTCCGCCTGATGGCCGCGCGCAAGGCGCTGGCCGAGGCGGAAGCCGCCGACGACGGCCACGCCATCGCCGATGCCTACGCGCAGCTGATGGATGCCGGCAGCCTGGATGCCCCCGCCCGCGCGCAGGCGCTGATGATGGGTCTGGGTTTCAAGGGCGCGCAGGTCGACGCGCCGGTCAACAGCTTCTCCGGCGGCTGGCGCATGCGGCTGCAACTGGCGCGCGCGCTGATGTGTCCGTCCGACCTGATGCTGCTGGACGAACCCACCAACCACTTGGACCTGGACGCCCTGGTCTGGCTGGAAGCGTGGCTGCAGCGTTATGAAGGCACGATGATCATCATCAGCCACGACCGCGAGTTCCTGGATGCGATCACCAAGGTCACGCTGCACCTGGACGAGGCCAAGCTGCACCGCTACGGCGGCAATTACACCGCCTTCGAGTCCATGCGCGCGGAGCGCATGCTCCAGCAGCAGCAGGCCTTCAGCAAGCAGCAGGAGCGCATGGCGCATCTGCAGAAGTTCATCGACCGCTTCAAGGCCAAGGCCAGCAAGGCCAAGCAGGCGCAGAGCCGCGTGAAGGCGCTCGAACGCATGGAACGCCTGGCGCCGGTACTGACCGCCTCGGACTTCAGCTTCGAGTTCCGCGAGCCGCAGAACCTGCCCAATCCGATGCTGATGTTCGACACGGTGTCGGTCGGCTACGACACCGACGAAGGCGAGAAGGTCATCGTGCGCGGCATCGACCGCTCGGTGCTGGCCGGCCAGCGCTTCGGCATCCTGGGCGCGAACGGCCAGGGCAAGTCGACCTTCGTGAAGACGGTGGCCCGCATGCAGCGCGCGATGGGCGGCACGATCACCGAGGGCAAGGGACTGTCGATCGGCTACTTCGCGCAGCAGGAGATGGACGTGCTACGGCCGGACGAGGGCCCGCTGATGCACATGATCCGGCTGGCCAAGGAAGTCAGCCCGAACGCCCGCGAGCAGGAGCTGCGCGACTTCCTCGGCCAGTTCCGCTTCGTCGGCGACATGGTGAACCAGGAAGTGGGCAGCCTGTCCGGCGGCGAGAAGGCGCGGCTGGTGCTGGCGATGCTGGTCTGGCAGCGCCCCAACCTGCTGCTGCTGGACGAGCCGACCAACCACCTGGACCTGCAGACCCGCGAGGCGCTGTCGATGGCGCTCAACGAGTTCGAAGGCACCGTCATGCTGGTCAGCCATGACCGCGCGCTGCTGCGCGAGGTCTGCGACGAGTTCTGGCTGGTGGCCGACGGCAAGCTGGCGCCGTTCGACGGCGACCTGGACGATTACCAGCGCTGGCTGCTGGATCGCTCCAAGGAAGCGGCCAAGCTCGCGAAGGAAGAAGCCAAGCAGGCGCTGCGCAGCGCTCGCGCCAGCAGCGCGACATCCGCTCCCGCACCGGCTCCGGTGGCCGCGGCTCCCGTGGTCGCTGCTCCGGTGGCGGCACCGGCTGCTCCCGCCATCAAGCGCGAGGACCGCAAGCTCAGCGGCCAGGCCCGTCAGAAGCTGTCCGAGCAGACCCGCCCGCTGCGCAAGGAGATGGAGCAGATCGACGCCCGCATGAAGGCATGGACGGAAGAACGCGCCGCGCTCGAAGCGCAACTGTCGGCGGCCGGGCAGACGCCCGCGCAGATCGCGGACGCCGGAAAGCGCCTGAAGGCCATCGGCGACGAGGTCGAAGCGGCGGAACTGCGCTGGCTGGAACTCAGCGAGCAGGTCGACGCCATCCAGGCGACGGGCTGAGCCCGCCTTCACACCCCGCTCCACGAACGCCTCGGCGACCACGGTCCCCGAGGCGTTTTTCTTTCTGGAACTTCCGACGGTGGCCGCCGATAGTTCCCGTCAACCGCGCCCAAAGACCATTTCAATTGTGCGCAATTGAGTTGCTCGCTATAGTTGCTTCCATGCCGCACGTGACACCCTTCAACCCGCAGGACACCGCCTCCGCCGTGGCCGATGTCCGCGACCAGCCGATGCCTGCGGGCACGGACTGGTTGAAGCTGGACGTGCAGCTGTGCTTCGCGCTCTATTCGACCTCACTGGCGATGACGAAGCTGTACAAGCCGCTACTGACTCCGTTGGGCCTGACCTATCCGCAGTACCTGGTGATGCTGGTGCTGTGGGAGACCGACGGCCCGAGCGTGTCCGATCTGGGGCAACGTCTGAACCTGGACTCGGGCACGCTCACACCGCTGTTGAAGCGCCTGGAAGCGAGCGGCCTCATCCAACGCCGCCGCGCCCTCTCCGACGAGCGACGCGTCGAGATCCACCTGACGGCGTCTGGCCGCGTGCTGCGCGATCGGGCCATCGCCATCCCTGAACAACTGGCCTGCGCCAGTGCCTGCGGCCCCGCCGAACTGGAGTCGCTGACAAGACGCCTGCATGAACTGCGAGCCAACGTACTGACCCATCTGGCACGCGGTCCCGCCCCTCCCGTCACCGCGGACGAGGATGGCGAGACCTGACCCCGAGTTGTCCGCCCCTTCACTTACCCCTCACCACCAAGGAGCCTCATATGGCCATCGAAAAAGCCCTCTACACCGCCACCGCCACCGCCACCGGCGGCCGTCAAGGCACCGCGCAATCGTCGGATGACCGCCTGAAGGTCCAGCTGTCCACGCCCAAGGCGCTGGGCGGCGACGACGGCGCCGGCACCAACCCCGAGCAGCTGTTCGCCGCGGGTTACTCGGCCTGCTTCATCGGCGCGATGAAGGCCGTTTCCGGCCGCAACAAGGTCGCCCTGCCCGCGGAAGTCTCGATCACCAGCGAAGTCGGCATCGGCCCTCACGCCAACAAGCCCGGCGCTTTCGGCATCGCCGTCGCGATGAAGATCTCGGTGCCCGGCATGGACCGCGCCGCACTGGAGAAGCTGGTCGCCGAGGCGCACGAGGTCTGCCCGTACTCGAACGCCACCCGCGGCAACATCGACGTCACGCTGACGATCGTCTGATCCTCCGGGTCCGGTTCGTTCCGGATCCGCGATGAAAAAAGCGCCGGCATTGCCGGCGCTTTGTCGTTGATGAGAAGCGCGGCGCGCGACGTACTCAGCGGGATTGCAGCAGCGTGAGCATCAATTCGATGCGCGCCGCCCAGGGCGACAGCGCCGCCGTCGGCTCGTCGCTCGCGCCGACGATACGCCCCTGCGCGCAGCGCGTCGTCCGCCAGACGGGAACGCCCGCGTCCTTCAGCGCCTGCACCGGCGCCTCCAGCGCGCGGTTCAGCGTGCCGTTCCCCGTGCAGGCCAGCACCAGGCCTTGGAGTCCGGCCGCACGCCATGCTTCGAGCGAACGCGCCTCGGCGCCCGCATGGCTGGCGAGCACCGCGACCCACGGCCATTGCGACGCGTCTGCGGGCAACACCTTCGTGCCCAGGGCATCACCCTGCGGCCAATCGCGGAAGCGGCGCACGATCCCCTCCTCCACCACCGCCAGCGGACCGGCGTCGGGTCCGGCCTCGAAGGCATCGAGGCGGTAGGTGTGCGTCTTGCGCAGCTCCCCCCCCGACCATACCTTCCCTGCGACCACCGCGACGACACCGCGTACGCCGTCGGCCTCGGCCACAGCCACGGCGTCCAGCAGGTTCTGCGGTCCATCCGCCTGGATAGCCGTCGCCGGGCGCATCGCCGCCGTCAGGACCACCGGCTTCCCGGGCGCGAGCACGCGCTGCAGCAGGTAGGCGGTTTCCTCCAGCGTATCGGTGCCGTGCGTGATCACGATGCCGCGCACCTCGGGGCGATCCAGGTGCTCCTGCACGCGACGCGCGAGCCGCGCCCAGGTCGCGTGATCCATGTCCTTGCTGTCGAGCTGCGCCAGTTGCTCAGCCTCCAGCGCGCGGGCCGCCAGCGCCGGCACCGCGCCCACCAGCGACGCCACCGACAGCGAGCCGGCCTTGTAGCCGACGTTGTCCGTCGCACTGCCGGAGGCCCCGGCGATGGTCCCCCCGGTGCCGATGATCACAAGGGTCTGGGCCGCACTTTGCAATTTCTCGTCTCCTGTATAAAAATCCAGATGCTGGATGAATTCTCAGGCGGCTTTCGAACCTTCCAAGGCCTGCGCCGTCTTCGACATCCGCCCCTCAATCGAACAAAGGCCAACTCGTGGACACTCCGCCCAAACTCACTGCCCGGCAACAGCAGATCTTCGATCTGGTCCGCGACAGCATCGAGAGCACCGGATCCCCACCCACCCGCGCGGAGATCGCGCAGCAGCTGGGCTTCAAGTCCGCGAACGCGGCCGAGGAACACCTGCAGGCCTTGGCGCGCAAGGGCGTCATCGAGCTGGTCGGCGGTACGGCGCGCGGGATCCGGCTGCCGTCGACCGCGCTGCGGCAAGTCAACCGCGCCCGGGAGCACAGCCAGTTCGCACTGCCGCTGGCGAGCCTCGCACAGCTGACCTTGCCGCTGGTGGGCCGTGTCGCCGCCGGTGCGCCCATCCTGGCCGAAGAACACGTCGAGCAGCACTATAGCGTCGACGCTTCGATGTTCTCGAAGGCGCCGGACTACCTCCTGCGCGTGAAAGGCATGAGCATGAAGGACATCGGCATCATGGACGGCGACCTGCTCGCGGTGCAGAAGATCAGCGAGGCTCGCAACGGCCAGGTGGTCGTCGCGCGCATCGGCGACGAGGTCACGGTGAAGCGCTTCCAGCGCCACGCCGACGGCATCCGCCTGCTGCCCGAAAACCCCGATTTCCAGCCGATCGAGGTGCCCCCCGACGAGCAGTTCGCGATCGAAGGTTTGGCCGTCGGCCTGATCCGCTCCGGCGGCTTCCACTGAGCGCCGGGATCCGCCCATGAGCGCGCGAAAGACGCACACCAAAGCAGCCTCGGCCGCCGACTGTGCATCACTTCGGCAGATTCCCAACATCGGGCCGGCGATGGTGCGGGATTTCGAGGCGATGGGGATTCATCAACCAGCGGATCTCGTCGGCGCGGACGCCTTTGCGCTATATCAGCGGATCTGCAAACTGACCGGTCAGCGTCATGATCCCTGCGTGCTGGATACCTATATGGCCGCTGTCGATTTCATGAACGGCGGCCCTCCCCGGGATTGGTGGAGTTATACGGCGCAGCGAAAGCGCGAGTATCCAGACCTCTGATCCTTGGCCAAAACAATCGGCCAAAGAAAAAACCCTGACGATTTGCATCGACAGGGTTTCAATGTTGGCGGAGTGGACGGGGCTCGAACCCGCGACCCCCGGCGTGACAGGCCGGTATTCTAACCAACTGAACTACCACTCCAGATAAGACGCTATTGAGTGCATCTATATCATTTGCGAACAAGTTTCGCTGCAAACCATCGATTCCTCTCGGAACCTCGCTGCAGCCAAGCCTTGTCGTACTTGGCGTCCCCTAGGGGATTCGAACCCCTGTAGCCACCGTGAAAGGGTGGTGTCCTAGGCCTCTAGACGAAGGGGACTGGACTTGCTGTCTTGACTCGAACCGTGCGTACTGAGCAACCATCACACCCGAAGGTATTCTGGTGGAGGTAAGCGGGATCGAACCGCTGACCTCTTGCATGCCATGCAAGCGCTCTCCCAGCTGAGCTATACCCCCGAATGCTTTCGCATCGAATCGGTACGCTGCCCGAGTCTCAACTGTGTTGGCGGAGTGGACGGGGCTCGAACCCGCGACCCCCGGCGTGACAGGCCGGTATTCTAACCAACTGAACTACCACTCCAGATACTCAAGACCTTTCGATCTATCGCATCAAACTCTTCCCGCGTTGATTTCATCAATTGCTTGATGTCATCACTGCGTCGATTTCGTTACTGTACCTGATTTTGACAACGATCAAATCGATTTCCGAAGAATTTTTCGATTTTCTCATTCAATCTCTGGTCAGCAACCAAGTTCGAAACTTGGCGTCCCCTAGGGGATTCGAACCCCTGTAGCCACCGTGAAAGGGTGGTGTCCTAGGCCTCTAGACGAAGGGGACAAAACCTTCTTCCTTGAACCGCGCGCCACGCAAACTGAAGTTTGGTGGAGGTAAGCGGGATCGAACCGCTGACCTCTTGCATGCCATGCAAGCGCTCTCCCAGCTGAGCTATACCCCCTTCGGGGAATTCGATCCAGCTTCTTTTCGGCTTTCTGAATTTCATCGGGGAGCTCGCGCTCCCCGTTTAAATTCATCGTCTGCCGCTTCGAAGTTCGTTTCGAACAACGCGCTGTTCAAGCGAGAACGAGAGTATAGATCGAGTTTTAAACGGAACGCAAGCGGTTCAACAAAATTTCTTTGTCGAAAAGTTCCAGCACCGCATCCACCGAGGGGGTCTGTGAACGGCCGCAGCTCAACACCCGAACGGGAATCGCCAGTTGCGGCATCTTCAGGCCGTGTGCCGTGATCGTTTCCTTGATCGTGGCGCTGATCGAGGCCTTGTCCCAGACCGCAAGGGCCTCAAGTTTGTCCGCCAACGCCAGCACGGCCGGCTTCACCGCATCAGTCAGGTGCTGAGCACGGTCGGCGTCGCTGATCGTCACCGGCGACACGTACATCGCCAGCCAGTCCGCCAGCGCGACCGTCGTGCTGCAGCGGTCCTTGAACAACCCGCACATCGCTTCGAGACGCTCCGGCGCGGCTAGGCTGCGCTTGGCCAGTTGCGCCGCGACCAACGCCGCCAGCCGCGCGTCGTCCGCCTGCTTGATGTAGTGCGAATTGACCCATTCCAGCTTGGCCGGATCCCATTGCGCGGGGCTCTTCGAGATGTGGCTGCCGTCGAACCACGAGACCATTTGCGTCACGCTGTAGAGCTCGTCGTCACCGTGGCTCCAGCCCAGGCGCGACAGGTAGTTCAGCATCGCCTCGGGCAGGTAGCCGTCCTCCTCGTACGCGGTGACGCTGACCGCGCCGCGACGCTTGGACAGCTTCTGGCCGTCATCGCCCAGGATCACGGGAATGTGGCCGAACGCGGGCAGTGCCGCGCCCAGCGCGTTGAAGAGATTGATCTGCCAGGGTGTGTTGTTGATGTGCTCGTCGCCGCGGAAGACGTGGGTGATCTTCATGTCCCAGTCGTCGATCACCACCGCGAAGTTGTAGGTCGGCACGCCGTCCGGACGCAGCAGGATGAGGTCGTCGATCTCGCGGTTGTTGATCGTGATCGGCCCCTTGACAAGGTCGTCCCAGGTCACATCGCCGTCGACGGGATTCTTGAAACGCACCACCGGCTCGATGCCAGCAGGAATCGCCGGCAGCGTCTTGCCCGGCTCCGGACGCCAGGTGCCGTCGTAGCGGCGCTTCTCGCCGCGCGCCTCCTGGCCCGCCTTCATCGCGGCGAGTTCCTCGGGCGAGCAGTAGCAGCGGTAGGCGGTGCCGGCCGCGATCATCTGCTCGATGACCGCGTGATAGCGCTCCAGGCGCTGCATCTGATAGATCGGGCCCTCGTCGTAGTCGAGGCCCAGCCACTTCATCGACGCGAGGATCTGCTCGACCGAATCCTGCGTCGATCGCGCGACGTCGGTGTCCTCGATGCGCAGCACGAATTCGCCGCCGTGGTGGCGCGCGTAGGCCCACGAGAACAAGGCCGTACGCGCCGTGCCGAGGTGCAGGAAACCCGTCGGCGACGGAGCAATGCGGGTGCGGACCGGCGTGGCCGGCGTGGAGGGAGTCGTCATAGGGAATTCAAACCGCGGGCCAGATCGGCCTTGATGTCTTCGATGTCTTCCAGGCCGACCGCGACGCGGATCAGGCCCTGCGTGATGCCGGCGGCCTGGCGCTGCGGCTCGGTGAGCCGGCCGTGCGAGGTGCTGGCCGGATGCGTGATGGTGGTCTTGGTGTCGCCGAGGTTGGCGGTGATCGAGCAGATCTTCGTCCGGTCGATGACGTGGAAGGCGGCGGCGCGACCGTTGTCGTCGCCAGCGTTCTTCACGATGAACGACACGACCGCCCCGCCCTGGCCGCCTTGCTGGCGCATCGCAAGCTCATGCTGCGGATGCGACTTCAGGCCCGGGTAATAGACGCGTTCGACGCCGGGATGCACTTCCAGCCATTCGGCCAGCACGGCGGCGCTGGCGGTCTGCGCCTTCATGCGCACCGACAGCGTCTCCATGCCCTTGAGCACGACCCAGGCGTTGAAAGGCGACAGCGACATGCCCACCGAGCGCATCACCGGCGTGAACACCTCGTCGACATGTTTCGCGGAGGCGCAGATCGCGCCCGCGATCACGCGGCCCTGGCCGTCCAAATACTTGGTGCCGGAATGGATGATGAAGTCCGCGCCCATCTTCGCCGGCTGCTGAAGCGCGGGCGAGGCGAAGCAGTTGTCCACCGCTAGCAGCGCGCCGTGCGCATGCGCGATCTCGGCCAGCGCGGCGACGTCGCAGACCTCGGTCAGTGGATTGGTCGGCGTCTCCGCGAACAGCAGTTTCGTGTTGGGTTGCAGCGCATGCCTCCACTCGGCCAGATCGGTCTGGGACACGAAGGTCGTCTGGACACCGAACTTGCCGAACTCGCCCTGCAGCAGCTTGATGGTCGAGCCGAACACCGAGCGCGAGCAGACCACGTGATCGCCCGACTTCAGCAGGCCCATGACCAGCAGCATGATCGCGGACATGCCGGACGAGGTGGCGATGCACGCCTCGGTGCCTTCGAGCGCGGCAAGCCGGCGCTCCATCATCATGACCGTCGGATTCGAGAAGCGGCTGTAGACGAAGGCCTCCTCCTCGTTGGCGAAGCGGCGCGCGGCGGTGGCCGCGTCCGGATGCACGAAGGAGCTGGTCAGGTAGAGCGCTTCCGAGTTCTCGCCCCAGAGCGACGGCGGCAGGCCTTCCCGGACGGCGAGCGTGTCCAGCCGGACGTCGGCCGGCAGGTCCACGCGCGGGATGCCGCCCTTCTTCTCATGGCTCATCATTGGTCTCCGCCGCTCTGCAGCGCCAGGCGGCTGCGTGCCGGCAGGTCCTCTTCCTCGGGCTGCGACTTGCGCTGCGCCTGCATGGTCGCGAAGTCCTCGACCGAGACGTCGCCGGTGATGTAGGTGCCGTCGAAGCAGGAGGCCTCGAAGCCGTTCAGCCCCGGGCGCAGTTGGCCCACCACGCGCTTCATCGCGTCGACGTCCTGGTAGATCAGCGCGTCGGCGCCGATGAACTGGCGGATCTCCTCGATCGAGCGGCCATGGGCGATCAGCTCTTCCTTGGTCGGCATGTCGATGCCGTACACATTGGGGAAGCGCACCGGCGGCGCCGCCGAGGCCAGGTAGACCTTGTTCGCGCCGGCCTCGCGGGCCATCTGCACGATCTCCTTGGAGGTGGTGCCGCGCACGATGGAGTCGTCGACCAGCAGCACGTTGCGGCCCTTGAATTCCAGGCCGATCGCGTTGAGCTTCTGGCGCACCGACTTCTTGCGCGTGGACTGGCCCGGCATGATGAAGGTCCGACCCACGTAGCGGTTCTTGACGAAGCCTTCGCGGTACGGCTTGCCGATGCGGTGCGCGAGCTGCATCGCCGACGGCCGGCTCGATTCCGGAATCGGGATGACCACGTCGATCTCGCTCGGGGGGATCGTCGAGATCAGGCGCTGGGCCAGCGTCTCGCCCATGTTCAGGCGCGCCTGGTAGACCGAGATGCCGTCCATCACCGAATCCGGGCGCGCCAGGTAGACGAACTCGAACATGCAGGGGTTCAGCGTCGGGTGCTCGGCGCACTGCTGCGTGTGGATCGTGCCCTGGGTGTCGATGAACAGCGCCTCGCCAGGTGCGAGGTCGCGCGTCAGCGTGTGCGCGGTGCCTTCAAGCGCCACGCTTTCGCTGGCGACCATGACCTCGCCGTCGGCCGCCTGGCCGAAGCACAGCGGCCGGATGCCGTAGGGGTCGCGGAAGGCCAGCAGCCCGTGGCCGGCGATCAGCGCGATCACGGCGTACGAGCCCTTGATCCGCTTGTGCACGGTGCCCACGGCCTTGAAGATCTGCGCCGGCGTCAGCGGCAGGTCGCGGCCGGCCATCTCCAGCTCGTGCGCGAGCACGTTGATCAGGACTTCGGTGTCACTCTCGGTGTTGATGTGACGGCGGTCGACGTCGAACAGCTCCGCCTTCAGCGCATGCGCGTTGGTCAGGTTGCCGTTGTGGACCAGCACGATGCCGTAAGGCGCATTGACGTAGAACGGCTGCGCCTCTTCCTCGGAATAGGCGTTGCCGGCCGTCGGATAACGGACCTGGCCGAGGCCGACGTTGCCGGGCAGCCCGCGCATGTTGCGGGTGCGGAAGACGTCGCGCACCATGCCGCGCGCCTTGTGCATGAAGCACTTCTGACCTTGCATCGTGACGATGCCGGCCGCGTCCTGGCCGCGATGCTGCAGCAGCAGCAGCGCGTCATAGATCAGCTGGTTGACCGGCGCCTTGGAAATCACACCGACGATGCCGCACATGGGGAGGTCCTTAATGCTTCTGGAAAAGGAAGGGAACGACGGCCGGGGCGCTCATGACGCTCAGGCCGGAATGTAGTCCTGCAGGGCCGCGGGCAACAGCGGCTTCACCTGCGTGAGGGTCGCCTGCAGCCACGGCGCGAGCTGCGATTCGATCCACGGCCGCGACCGGACGGCCGGCGTCATGTCGACGATGACGGTGGCCAGCAGCGCCAGCAGCACCGCGCGCAGCACGCCGAAGGCCGCGCCGCCGAGCCGGTCCAGCACGCCCAGCGGCGTCGCGTGGATCAGCGCCCGGATCAGCTTGGCGCCCAGGCCCCAGATCAGCAGCACCAGGATGAAGGCCAGCACCAGCCCGAGGGCGCGGATCAGCGACGGGCCGATCTTCTCCGCCGGCAGCAGGCCCTCGATGAATGGCGCCACGAAGGGCGCAGCCGCATACGCGACCAGCCAGCCGGCGATGGTCATCAACTCGAAGACCAGGCCGCGCCAGGCCCCCAGCAGCACCGAGACGACCAGCAGGCCCAGCAGCGCGAGGTCGACCCAGTTCATCGCGGCGATCGTGCGTGCGCGGGGAGACGGTCATGGTCGTGCATCGTGGCGAGCTCCGTGCCGACCCGTCAGAGCGTCAGCACGGCCGACGAGAGGCCGCCGCCGCGGACCTTGGCCGCGACCTTGTCCGCCTCGTCCCGCGAGTTGAAGGGACCGACCCGGACGCGGATGCGCTTGCCGTCCGCGGTGTCGACCGCCTGTGTGTAGGTCTTGAGGCCCATGCGCTCGACCTTCGCGCGCACATCCTGCGCGGCCTTGCCGTCGGCGTAGGCGCCGACCTGCACGATAAACCGCGTGCCGGAAGCGGCCGCGTCGGCCTTCTTCTCGGACGATGAACGCCCCTCCAGCAGCGCCTGCGCGCGAGCAGCATCGGCCGTGCGAGTGTCCGGCTTCGGATCGGGCTTGCGCTCCGGCCTTGTCTCGACCTTGGGCTCGGGCTTGCGCTCCGGCTTGGCCTCGGCTCTGGTCTCGGGCTTGTGTTCGGGCTTGGGCTCGACACGGGCCGGACGGGCCGGTTCTGCGATCGTCGCACGCTCGTCGGGCCTGGTGTCCATGCGAGTCGGCGGCATGGCCTGGGCCACCTGGTCGGCGACCGGATCACGTGGCACCTCACGTGGCACGTCCGGAGGCGGGACCGCGCGGTCGGCCGCGGCCTGCTCGGCGGACTCGGTGATGATGCCGCGCCCCGCATCGCCGCCGGTGGCCTGGGCGCGCGAGGTCTGAGCGGTCGGCGCGGGGATGGTCAGCGGCGTCGCGCCGTCCTTGCGCGGAATGTCGATCGGCAGGTCGACCGCGATCGGTCGGGGCTGGGTCTCGAACAGCAGCGGGAACACGATCACCGCGATCCCCACCAGCACCGCCGCGCCGACCAGGCGCCGGCGCGCGCGCAGGCGCAGTTGCTGCACGTCGTCGACCGTCTCGGCGCCGCCGCGGGAACGCCCTCGCCCGGCGTCGCCGCCGGAACGGCCCCGCTCACTGCGATCGCCGCGATCACCGCTCCGGTCGCCGGAGTCTTTCGCTTCGCCGCGCTTCAGGAAGGACAGAAAACCCATGTACTCGGAGAACCTGGTTGATGCCGCGCCGTCGCCGCGGGAGTGCCTTCGGGACCCAGGGCCCCGGAGCGGAAAGCGGCCCCTCCGCAGATACGGACGAGGCCGCCGACTTTCAACTGCGAGCGATTCGAATGCAGCGTTGCGAAGCGCTCAATGCCGCCCGCTTCAAGACGTGGCTTCCGGCTGGACGCCGCCGCCCAGTCTCGGGATGCCATTCTTGAGCACGCCGCCCACGGTGAAGAACGAACCGAAGACCAAAATTCTATCAGCGGGGTCCGCCTCGGCCGCCGCTGCGGCCAGGGCCGCCGCAGGGTCCGGATGCAGGGAGGAGCCCACCTCCTTCGGCGTCTGCAGCGTGCCGGCCGCCCTCGCCTCGTCGAAACGCGTCCGCAGCGCCTGGGCGGTCGCCGCACGCGCGATCGGCAGGTCGCAGAAATGCCAGTGGTCGATCAGCGGCGAGATGCGCGCGAGGATGTTGGCGAGGTCCTTGTCCGCCATTGCACCGAAGACGGCGCGCGTGCGCGGGTAGAAGCCCATCTGGTCGAGGTTCTGCGCCAGCGCGGCCACCGCGTGCGGGTTGTGCGCGACGTCCATCACCAGCATCGGCGAACCCGGGATCACCTGGAAGCGCCCCGGCAGTTCGACCAGCGCCAGCCCCGCGCGCACGGCCTGCGCGGAGATCGGGAGCCGCTCGTAGAGCGCCTCGAACACCGCCAGCACGCCGGACGCGTTCAGCAGCTGGTTGACGCCGCGCAGCGCGGGGTAGGACATGCCGCTGTAGCGCTTGGCACGCCCGACCCACTGCCACTGCTGGCGGTCGCCCGAGTAGCTGAAATCGCGCCCGAGCTGGCGCAGGTCGGCGCCGATGGACTCGGCATACGCCGCGATCGAGGCCGGCGGCATCGGATCGGACACGATCGCCGGCTTGCCCGGCCGCATGATGTGCGCCTTCTCCCGGCCCACGGACTCGCGGTCCGGGCCGAGGTACTCGGTGTGATCGAGGTCGATGCTGGTGATGACGCTGCAATCGGCGTCGATGACGTTCACCGCGTCCAGGCGCCCGCCGAGGCCGACTTCCAGGATCACCAGGTCGAGCGGCTCCGAGGCCAGCCTGTGCAGGATCGCGAGCGTCGTGAACTCGAAATAGGTCAGCGCCAGGTCGCCGCGGGCCTGCTCGACCGCCTCGAAGTGCGGCAGCAGCGCCGCGGCGTCGACCGGGCGGCCACCGACGCGGCAGCGCTCCTGGAAGTGCACCAGGTGCGGCTTGATGTAGAGGCCGACGCGGTAGCCCGCCTGCAGTGCGACGCTTTCCAGCATGGCGCAGGTCGAGCCCTTGCCGTTCGTGCCGGCCACCATCACGACCGGCGTGTCCGGACCGAAGTCGAGCTTCAGGCGCTGGCGCATCTCGGCGACGCGCGCCAGCGTCATGTCGATCTCCTTCGGATGCAGGCGCTCGCAGCGCGCCAGCCAGGCATCGAGCACCTGTTGCGCGTCGCCGCCGGGGGTCAGCACGGGAATGGACAGATCGTTCGGAGTGGCAGACATCGAGGATTCCAAGGCTCAAAAGAAGACGGCCAGACCGGGCGTGGTCTGGCCGTGCTGAGTACCGTCACCGCCCCAGGGGCGGTTCGCTGTCGCGGGGTCAGGCGACCGCGTCGGAACTCTGCCGCTGCAGGATGGCCAGGTTGCGGGCGATGACCTCGCGCAGCTTGCGGCGGTCGACGATCATGTCGATCGCGCCCTTCTCCATCAGGAACTCGGCGCGCTGGAAGCCGGGGGGCAGCTTCTCGCGCACGGTGTTCTCGATCACGCGCGGTCCGGCGAAGCCGATCAGCGCCTTCGGTTCGGCGATGACGATGTCACCCACGAACGCGAAACTCGCCGAGACGCCGCCCATCGTCGGGTCGGTCAGCACGCTGATGTAAGGCAGCTTCGCCTTGGCCAGACGCGTGAGCGCGGCGTTGGACTTGGCCATCTGCATCAGCGAGAGCAGGCCTTCCTGCATCCGCGCGCCGCCGGTGGCGGTGAAGCAGATGAACGGGGTCTTCTGCTCCAGCGCGGTCTCGACGCCGCGCGCGAAGCGCTCGCCGACCACGGAGCCCATCGAACCGCCCATGAAGTCGAACTCGAAGCAGGCCGCCACCACCGGAATGCTCATCACCGCGCCGCCCATGACGACCAGCGCATCGGTCTCGCCGGTCGATTCCAGCGCTTCCTTGAGCCGGTCCGGATACTTCTTGCTGTCCTTGAACTTCAGCGCGTCCACGGGCAGCACCTCCTGGCCGACCTCATAACGGCCTTCGCCGTCCAGGAAGGCGTCCAGGCGGGCGCGGGCCCCGATGCGATGATGGTGACCGCACTTCGGGCAGACGTTGACGTTCTGCTCGAGGTCGGTCTTGTACAGCACCGTTTCGCAGGACGGGCACTTGATCCACAGGCCTTCCGGCACCGTGCGGCGCTGGTCGGGGTCGGTCTGCTGGATCTTCGGGGGAAGCAGTTTCTCAAGCCAACTCATGGCGGGCTCCTATAGCTAAGGCCGGACGATCGAACGGAAAGTCGCCGCAGGTGGCCCCGTTCAGGCGTCCAACGCGGCGCGGATGTCTCGGATGAAGGCCGCCGCCTGGATCGCGACATTATCCCTTGTCTGGGACTCCATCAGCTGGACGAGGGCCGAACCGATCACCACCGCGTCCGCATGGCGCGCCACGGCGGCCGCCGTGGCCCCGTCCCGGATGCCGAAACCCACCCCCAGCGGGATGTTCACGTGCCGGCGCAGCCGGGGCATCGCCTCCGCGACGGCACCGGTGTCCAGGTGACCGGCGCCGGTCACGCCCTTGAGGGAAACGTAGTAGACGTAGCCGCTGGCGAGCTGCCCGATGCGGGCGACCCGCTCGTCGGTCGAGGTCGGCGCCAGCAGGAAGATCGGATCCAGCCCCTGCGCCTTCAGCGCGGCGGCGAAGGCCTCGGACTCCTCCGGCGGGTAGTCGACGATCAGCACGCCATCGACGCCCGCGGCCTTGGCCTCGGTGACGAAGCGCTCCAGGCCGAAACGCTCGACCGGGTTCGCGTAGCCCATCAGCACGACCGGCGTCGCGTCGTCCTGGCGGCGGAACTCGCGGACGATCGCCAGCACGTGCGTCAGCGTGATGCCCTTGGCCAGGGCGCGTTCGCTGGCCTTCTGGATGACCGGGCCGTCGGCCATCGGATCGGAAAACGGCACGCCGAGCTCGATCACGTCGGCGCCGGCCTTGGCCATCGCCAGCATCAGCTCGACGGTCACGTCCGCGTACGGATCGCCGGCGGTGACGTAGGGGATCAGCGCCTTGCGGCCGTCGGCGCCCAGGCGGGCGAAGGTGGCCTGGATGCGGGTCATTGCGCACCTCCCTTCACGGCGTGGCCGGCCATCGACGGCCGGTCGAAGTACGCGGCGCCCGAGAGGTCGGCGACAGTGCCGATGTCCTTGTCGCCGCGGCCGGACAGGTTGACCAGCAGATGCTGGTCGGGACGCATCGTCGGCGCGAGCTTGAGCGCATGCGCCAGCGCGTGGCTCGATTCAAGCGCAGGGATGATGCCCTCGCTGCGGCACAGGCGATGGAAGGCGGCAAGCGCCTCCGCGTCGGTGGCGCCCACGTATTCGGCGCGGCCGATGTCCTTCAGGTAGGCGTGCTCCGGGCCGACGCCGGGGTAGTCCAGGCCGGCGGAGATCGAATGCGTCTCGATGATCTGACCTCCGTCGTCCTGCAGCAGGTAGGTGCGGTTGCCGTGCAGCACCCCGGGGGAACCCGCGGTCAGCGTGGCCGCATGCTTGGGTGTGTCGACGCCCTGCCCTGCGGCCTCGACGCCGATCAAGCGCACATCGGCGTGCGGAATGTACGGATAGAAGATCCCGATCGCATTGCTGCCGCCGCCCACGCAGGCGATGACGGCGTCAGGCTGTCTGCCGGTCATCTCGGGCATCTGCACGAGGCACTCGTCGCCGATGACGCGCTGGAAGTCGCGGACCATCATCGGATACGGGTGCGGACCGGCCACGGTGCCGATGATGTAGAAGGTCGACTCGATGTGGGTGACCCAGTCGCGCATCGCCTCGTTGAGCGCGTCCTTCAGCGTCTTCGAACCGGACTCCACCGGCACGACGCGCGCGCCGAGCAGGTTCATCCGGTAAACGTTGGGCGACTGCCGCTTCACGTCCTCGGAGCCCATGTACACGACGCACTCCATGCCGTAGCGGGCGCAGATCGTGGCGGTGGCGACGCCGTGCTGGCCGGCGCCGGTCTCCGCGATGACGCGCTTCTTGCCCATGCGGCGGGCCAGCAGCGCCTGGCCGATGGTGTTGTTCACCTTGTGCGCGCCGGTGTGGTTCAGGTCCTCGCGCTTGAGAAAGATCTGCGCGCCGCCGAGCTCGCTGCTCAGTCTCTTCGCGTGATAGATCGGGCTGGGACGGCCGACGAAGTGCGCCAGCTCGTACTGGAACTCGCGGATGAACTCCGGGTCCTGGCTGTAGCGGGCGTAGGCCGCGTCGAGCTCATCCAGCGCGTGGATCAGCGTCTCGGCGACGAAGCGGCCGCCGTAGTAGCCGTGGGCGTTCTCCGTGGAGACGGGGCCGAAGCGGCCTCGCGCATCGGGCTGCGCATAACCCGCGAGCGGGCCGGTCACGAACGGGGTCGCGGAGGGATTCAGGGTCTTGGACATGTGGGGTCCTCGATGAGGATGCCCGTGCGCGAACCGCTGGGGTTCAAGCCGACTTCAAGCGGTCGGCCTCGCGCACGGCATCGCAGAACTGGCGGATCTTGCCGGCGTCCTTGAGGCCCTTCGAGGCCTCCACGCCGGAGCTGACGTCAACGGCCCAGGGCCGCACCTTCAGCACGCCATCGATCACGTTGGCTGCACTCAACCCACCAGACAAAACGACCGGAGAGGGAACGCTTGGAGGCAGCAGTGACCAATCGAAGACCTTTCCGCCACCACCATAGCCGTCGACGAACGCGTCGAGCAGCACGGCCTGGGCGTGGGAGAACCGAGACGCGAAGTCTAGCAAATCGAAGCCCGGCGCCATCCGCGCCGCGCGCAGATAGGGGCGTGACCAGCGATCGCAGTCCTCTGGGGGCTCATCGCCGTGGAACTGCAGCGTCAGGTTCGGCATCGCGGCCAGTGCGGCCTGGATCGCCTCGGGCGTCGCGTTGACGAACAGCCCCACCGGCGTCACGAACGGCGGCAGGCGTCGCGCCAGATCCGCGGCGCGTTCGACGGTCACGGCGCGCGGGCTCTTCTCGTAGAACACCAGGCCGATCGCGTCGGCCCCGGCCTCGACAGCGACGTCGACGTCGGCTTCGCGGGTCAGGCCGCAGATCTTGATGCGGGTTCGGCTCATGTCGGATCCAGTCGATGCCGCCTCAAGGCAGCCAGTCCATGGCCGCCGTGTGGCGCGGCAGGTTGAGATGATCGTCGTAGCTCGGGCCGACGAAGTACAGCCCGTCCGGCGGGAAGGTCGGCGCCGCCGCGTCGCGCGAGCGCGCCGCCAGCACCTCGTCCATCCAGGACGGCGGCTTCTGCCCGGCGCCCACGGCGACCAGGCAGCCCATGATGTTACGGATCATGTGGTGCAGGAAAGCGATGCCGTCGAACTCGAAGCGCCAGTATGGGCCGCGCTTGTGAATCTCGATGCCGCGCAGGATCTTCACCGGCGATGCCGCCTGGCACTCCGCGGAACGGAAGGAGCTGAAGTCGTGCTCGCCGACCAGCCGCGAGGCCGCGTCGCGCATCGCGTCGCCGTCCAGGGGCTTGAAGGTCCAGCCCACGCCGTCCGCCTGGATCGAGGGTCGCACGGCGGACTCCAGCAGCAGGTACCAGTAGCGCCGGCCACGCGCCAGGTTGCGCGCATGGAAGTCCTCGCCGGGGAAGGCGGCCCATTGGATCGCGATGTCCCGCGGCAGGTAGCGGTTGACGCCGCGGACCCAGGAGAACGCCTCGCGCGTCACCGGCGAATCGAAGTGGACGACCTGGTTCAGGCCGTGGACACCGGTATCGGTGCGTCCCGCACAGATCGTGCGGACCGGCTGAGCGATGAACTGGGCGAGCGCCGCCTCCAGCGCGTCCTGCACGGTGCCGCCGCCGGGCTGGCTCTGCCAGCCCTTGTAGGCCTCGCCGCGATAACTCACGCCCAGCGCCACGCGCATGCGGATCTCCGGATCTCAGGGAAAAGTGAAGGCCCACAAGTGGAGGCCAAAAAGAAAAGGCGCCCGGCCAGGCCGAGCGCCTTGTCGTGAACGGCCCGCAGTTTAACGAAGCCGGTCCACGCTGCAGGTCAGCGAAGCTGATCCAGCATCTGCTGCGCGCGGGCGCGCATCGGGCCGTCGGCCTTGCCGACCAGCTCCTGCAGCACGTCGCGCGCACCTTCGGTGTCGCCGATCTGTCGGAACTCCTCGGCCAGCTCCAGCTGACGCTGCAGCGCCTCGTCGTCGTTCGGGTCGATGCTGTCGAGGTCGACGCCCAGGTCGTCCAGGCTCATCGTGTCCCGTGCCGTCGGCTTGGCGTCGGCAGGCGCGCCCAGATCCGGCAGGTCGATCGAGGTGACGTCGTCATGCCCCTTGCCGCCGCGGCCGGCCGGCGCATCGCTGGGCAGGTCCAGATCGATGCTCGACAGGTCGAAGTCCAGCGAGGAAGAATCCTGCGCGGGCGCCGAGGCCGGCGTGCTGCCGCCCAGGTCGTCCAGGTCGCCGAGGTCGAACTCGAGTTCACGGGCGCTGGCGGCGGTCGGCGCGCTGAGGTCCAGGTCCATGTTCATCGGTGCCTGGCTGGCGGACGACGGCAGCGCCTGTGTGGCGGCCATCGCCGGCGCCGGTGCCGGCGTCGAGTCCAGGTCCAGATCGAGGTCCAGGTCCATCAGGCTGGAGGGACCGCTGTCGCGCGGCGAGGCGGCGACAGCGGCGCCAGCCGCGGCCGTCGCGGCGGCACGGGCCAGCGCGCCGCTGCCCGGATGGGCCAGGCCGGTGGCGGGCAGCGTGCTCGCATTCATCGGCTCGGGACGCTCATCGTCGCTCTCGAACATCGTCGGCGCGCCGCCGGGCTGGTACAGCGGATTCTCCGGATCGGCCTGGCGGCCGAGTTCCTGCACCTTGGCCCAATCCTCGCCCTGACCCTTGGTCTCGGCGTACAGCTGCACGGCCAGTTGCTCGAAGCCCTTGATGTCGCGGCGCTTGCCGTAGACCTCGAGCAGCTTCAGGCGGATGGCCAGGCGCTCCGGATTGGCGCGCAGCGCTTCCTTCAGGATTTCTTCGGCCTGCAGGTCGCGGCCGTAGGCCAGGTAGACGTCGGCTTCGGCGACCGGATCGACGTCACCGATCGCGTCCAGCTGGCTCAGCGAATAGCTCATCGACGACTGGCCGGTCGTCGACGCGTCACGCGTGTCGACGCGCTGGCCGCCGCTGTGACCGAAGAACGAGTCCGGTGCGAGGCGGCTTTCCGCGAAGGCGGTTTCGGAACGCGACGCCGCATCGCGGCGGGCGCGCCAGCGGTTGTAGCCGATGCCGCCGGCGATCACCGCCAGGGCGGCGACCAGCGCGGGCAGGTAGTCGCTCAGCGAGTCGAGGAAACCGGGTTCCTCGGGCTGGGGGTGCGGCGCCGGGACGGCGCGGGGAGCCGAGGCGACGACCGGCGCCGAGGCCGGCACTTCGGCCACGGCGGCCGAAGCCGGCTCGGAGGCGGCGGGCGCTTCAGACGCCGACGGCACGTTCGCGGCGACGGTCACCGGCGGCACGACCGCCGGAGCGGGTGCGGGAGCGGGTGTCGGCGCCGGAGCGGGTGCCGGAGTCGGTGCGGCGGCGGTCGTCGGCGCGGCCGGCTTCGAGGCGGCGCTCGACAGCTTCTTCAGCTCTTCGACGTTGCGCGTCAGCTCGGCGACTCTGGCGGCCGAATCCTTCTTCTCGGTGTCCTTGGACACCTTGGACTCGGCGCCGGCGATGCCGCTGGGCTTGCTCAGCGTCAGCTTGTCCGGCGCGGCCGAGACCGCAGGCTTGCGGTCCTCGACGGCCGCCTGCACGGAGCCCTTGGCCTGGCGGCTGTTCTCGTCGGCCTTCAGGGTCGGGGCGCTTTCGGCCAGGCGCTGGCGGTAGCTGCCGAAATCGCTGCTCTGCGCCTGGATGACGCGGCGCGCTTCCTGCGGCGTGATCGACTGGACCGACTCGCTGCCCGGCACCGACAGGACGGCGCCCGACTTCAACCGGTTCATGTTCTGGTTGATGAACGCGTCCGGATTGCTGCGGTACAGGCCGACCAGCATCTGGTCCAGCGACACGCCGGTCGGCTGGGTGCGATTCGCGATGCGGGACAGCGTGTCCCCGGGCTGGACGGTGTATTCCGAGCCGGGCGTGGCCGGTGCCGCCGGAGCGGCGGACGGCGCGGGACGCGGCGCGCGGGCCGTGGCCGGCGCGGGCGGCTGGCTCACCGGGGCGGCGGGGGCGGACGACGGGGCCTGCGTGCGGGCCACCGGCGGCGGCGCGACCACGGACGGCGTCGACGCGGGCGCCGAGATCACCGGCGAGGTGGTCGGCTCGCTCGAACGGGCGACGCCGGTATTGCTCGGAGGATCGAACAGCAGCGTGAACTCGCGGGTCAGGCGGCCGCTCGACCAGTTCACCTCGAGGATGACGTCGACGAAGGGTTCCTGGACCGAGCGGTCGCTTGTCAGGCGCAGATACGGCCGGCCGTCGGCGCGACGGGCCAGTTGCACCTGCGTGCTGGCCAGCACCGCGTTGTAGTCCAGACCGGAAGCCCGGTAGGACTCAGGCGGCGCGACGCGCAGCTTGAGCGAGCTGGCTTCCTCCGGGCTGAGGCTGCTGACGTCGATTTCCGCGCGCAGCGTTTCGCCGAGCGCGGATTGCACCGTCAGTTTTCCAAGCCCGAGACCGTAGGCGGAACCCGCCGCGAGTCCCAACACGGTGACCGCGGCCACCTGGCTCAGCGCAAATCGCGCATATGCGCTCGCATGTTTTTTCAAGGCGTCCCCCAAAGCAACAAGGCGGCCCTCCAACGGGACCGCCTGTCATGACGTATTGTTGTTGTGCGACTGATGCGCCCGGGCAGGCTCCCAGCCATTCCCGCGTAGAAAATCACAACGGTGGCAAGCATATACGCATCGTTGCTGAGGTAGCTCATGAATAACATCGATGAGCTAGTCCTGATTCACAGGTCGTTACGGGCGTGTCGCCAGAAGGCAACGCACCCCTCCCTTGGCATTCCCTAATCGCCATGAAAAAAGCGGTGACAAGCGCCACCGCTTTCATTGCGCCGCTCGCCAGCCGGCATCTTGCCGACGACGGCCGGCGGCGATCGGATCAGCGATCCAGCAGGATGCGCAGCATCCGGCGCAGCGGTTCCGCCGCGCCCCACAGCAACTGGTCACCGACGGTGAACGCGCCGACGTATTCCGGCCCCATGGCCAGCTTGCGGATGCGACCCACCGGGATGGTCATCGTGCCGGTGACGGCGACGGGGGTCAGGTCCTTGATCGTGGCTTCACGGGTGTTGGGCACGACCTTCACCCATTCGTTGTCCGCGGCGATCATGGCTTCGATCTCGTCCAGCGGCACGTCCTTGCGCAGCTTGAGGGTCAGCGCCTGCGAGTGGCAACGCATCGCGCCCACGCGCACGCAGAAGCCGTCGACCGGGATGGCGGCGGTGCCGAAGCCTTCGCCCTGGCCGAGGATCTTGTTGGTCTCGGCCATGCCCTTCCACTCTTCCTTGGAGGTGCCGTTGCCCAGGTCCTTGTCGATCCAGGGGATCAGCGAGCCGCCCAGCGGCACGCCGAAGTTGGCGATCTCGTCGGCGGACAGCGCGCGCTGCTTGGAGATGACCTTGCGATCGATCTCGAGGATGGCGCTCTTGGGGTCGTCCAGCAGCGCCTTCACTTCCGCGTTGAGCGTGCCGTACTGGGTCAGCAGTTCGCGCATGTGCTGCGCGCCGCCGCCGGACGCGGCCTGGTAGGTCTGCGTGGACATCCACTCGACCAGACCGGCCTTGTAGAGCGCGCCCACGCCCATCAGCATGCAGCTGACGGTGCAGTTCCCGCCGACCCAGTCGCGGCCGCCCTTGGACAGCGCGTTCTTGATCACCGGCATGTTGACGGGATCCAGCACGATCACGGCGTTGTCGGCCATGCGCAGCGTGGAAGCGGCGTCGATCCAGTGGCCGTTCCAGCCCGCGGCGCGCAGCTTGGGATAGACCTCGGCGGTGTAGTCGCCACCCTGGCAGGTGATGATGATCTCGCAGCGCTTGAGCTGCTCGAGGTCGAAGGCGTTCTGCAGCGCCGTCTCGTTCTTCGCGAACGACGGGGCGGTGCCGCCGGCGTTCGAGGTGCTGAAGAACAGCGGCTCGATCAGATCGAAATCGCGCTCCTGCGCCATGCGGTCCATCAGCACCGAGCCGACCATGCCGCGCCATCCCACCAAACCAACCAATGTCGTCATTTGCGTACCTTCGTTCATTGAAAGGCCCGGCGCTGCTGGCCGGGCATCGCCCAAACACCGTCACACACCCTGGGAGCCTGCCCGGCTCGCTTCGCCGGGTGTGTGAGGTGGGGCGAGACGAACCGGAGCGGACTAGCTCTTGATGGTTTTGGTCGTGGTCATGGTGGTCGCGCCCATGCCTTTGCCCGAAGCAACGGCAGAAATGGCGGCGACGACGGCATCACCCATCTCGCGGGTGCTCACCTTCTGGGTGCCCTCGCTCCAGATGTCCGCGGTACGCAGACCCTGGGCCAGCACGGCTTGCACCGCCGACTCGATGCGAGCGGCGGCTTCGGGCTGGTTGAGGGAGAACTTGAGCATCATGGCAGCGGAAAGGATTGTAGCCAGCGGATTGGCGATTCCCTTGCCGGCGATGTCCGGCGCGCTGCCGTGGCTGGGTTCGTAGAGGCCCTTGTTGTTCTTGTCCAACGAGGCGCTGGGCAGCATGCCGATGGAGCCGGTCAGCATCGCGGCCTCGTCCGACAGGATGTCGCCGAACATGTTGCCGGTGACGACGACGTCGAACTTCTTGGGCGCCTTGACCAGCTGCATCGCGGCGTTGTCGACGTACATGTGGTCGAGCTCGACGTCCGGATAGTCCTTGTGGACCTCGGTCACGACGTCCTTCCAGAACTGGAAGGTCTCCAGCACGTTGGCCTTGTCGACCGAGGTCACCTTCTTGTTGCGCTTGCGCGCGGCCTGGAAGGCGACGTGGGCGATGCGCTCGATCTCGGGGCGCGAGTAGCGCATCGTGTCGAAGGCTTCCTCGCTGCCGGGAAAGTGGCCGTCGACGGCGGTGCGGCGGCCGCGCGGCTGGCCGAAGTAGATGTCGCCGGTGAGCTCGCGGATGATCAGGATGTCCAGGCCGGCGACGAGCTCGGGCTTGAGGCTCGACGCATGGGTGAGCTGCTCGTAGCAGATCGCCGGGCGGAAGTTGGCGAACAGGCCGAGCGCCTTGCGCAGGCCGAGGATGGCCTGCTCCGGGCGCAGCGCGCGCTCGAGCTTGTCGTACTTCCAGTCGCCGACGGCGCCGAACAGCACCGCGTCCGCGTCCTGCGCGAGCTTGAGCGTGGCCTCGGGCAGCGGATGGCCGGAGGCCTCGTAGGCGGCGCCGCCGACGGGCGCGCTCTCGAGCTCGAACGGCAGGTCAAGCACCTTCAGGACCTTGACGGCTTCCGCGACGATTTCGGTGCCGATGCCGTCACCCGGCAGGACTGCGATCTTCATGGACTTCCTTCAGCGCGGGATCAGCGCGTAATTCGATTGTTGAGCCACGGCTTGGTGGCGATGCGTTCGGCTTCGAAGGCCTTGATCTTGTCGGCGTGACGCAGCGTCAGCGCGATGTCGTCGAAGCCGTTGAGCAGGCAGTATTTGCGGAAGGGCTGGACGTCGAAAGGCAGCTCTTCGCCGTCGGCCTTGACGACGACCTGGCGCTCCAGGTCCACGGTCAGCTGATAACCGGGGAAGGCGAAGACCTCGTCGAACAGGCGGGCGACCTGATGCTCCGGGAGCACGATCGGCAGCACGCCGTTCTTGAAGGTGTTGTTGAAGAAGATGTCGGCGAAGCTGGGCGCGATCAGCGCGCGGAAGCCGTACTGCTGCAGCGCCCAGGGCGCGTGCTCGCGACTGGAGCCGCAGCCGAAGTTGCCGCGCGCGATCAGCACCGACGCGCCTTGATAACGCGGCTGGTTCAGCACGAAGTCCGGGTTGGGCTTGCGGCTGGCAGGGTCCTGGCCCGGCTCGCCGTGGTCGAGGTAGCGCCACTCGTCGAAGAGATTCGGGCCGAAGCCGCTGCGCTTGATCGACTTCAGGAACTGCTTGGGAATGATCGCGTCGGTGTCGACGTTCTCGCGATCCATCGGGGCCACGAGGCCCTTGTGCACGGTGAACTTGTCCATGTCGTTTCCTCGATCCTCAGGCGATGCGGCGCACGTCGACGAAGTGGCCTTCCATCGCGGCCGCCGCGGCCATCGCGGGGCTCACCAGGTGAGTGCGGCCGCCGGCGCCCTGCCGGCCTTCGAAGTTGCGGTTGCTGGTGGAGGCGCAACGCTCGCCCGGCTCCAGCCGGTCGGCGTTCATCGCCAGGCACATGGAGCAGCCCGGCTCGCGCCATTCGAAGCCGGCGGCCTTGAAGATCTGGTCCAGGCCTTCGGCCTCGGCCTGCGCCTTCACCAGGCCGGAGCCCGGCACCACCATCGCCAGCTTGACGTTGCCGGCGACGCGTCCGCCCAGGCGCTTCACCACGGCCGCGGCCTCGCGCATGTCCTCGATGCGGCTGTTGGTGCAGCTGCCGATGAAGACCTTGTCGATGCGGATGTCGTTGATCGCCTTGTTGGGCTCCAGCGCCATGTACTGCAGCGCGCGCTCGATGGCGCCGCGCTTGACGGTGTCCTTCTCCTTGTCGGGATCGGGCACGCGATCGTCGATGGACAGGACCATCTCCGGCGAGGTGCCCCAGGTGACCTGCGGGCGGATCTGCGCCGCGTCGAGCTCGACGACGGCGTCGAACGTCGCGCCGGCGTCGGTGTGCAGCGTGCGCCAGTACTGGACGGCCTGGTCCCACTCGACGCCGGTCGGCGTGAACGGACGGCCCTTGACGTATTGGATGGTCGTGTCGTCGACGGCGATCAGGCCGGCGCGCGCGCCCGCCTCGATCGCCATGTTGCAGACCGTCATGCGGCCTTCCATCGACAGCGCGCGGATGGCGCTGCCGGCGAATTCGATCGTGTAGCCGGTACCGCCGGCGGTGCCGATGCGGCCGATGATCGCCAGCACGATATCCTTGGCGCCGACGCCCGGCATGACCTGACCCTCGACCTTGATCAGCAGGTTCTTCGCCTTCTTCGCCAGCAGCGTCTGCGTGGCGAGCACGTGCTCCACCTCGGAGGTGCCGATGCCGTGCGCCAGCGCGCCGAAGGCACCGTGCGTGGAGGTGTGGCTGTCGCCGCAGACCACGGTCATGCCGGGCAGCGTGGCGCCCTGCTCCGGTCCGATCACGTGGACGATGCCCTGACGCTTGTCGTTCATCTTGAACTGCGTGATGCCGAAGCGGTCGCAGTTCTTGTCCAGGGTATCGACCTGCAGGCGAGACACCGGATCGGCGATGCCCTGGCTGCGGTCGGTGGTGGGCACGTTGTGGTCGCTGACGGCGAGGTTGGCCGACAGGCGCCAGACCTTGCGGCCGGCCAGGTCCAGGCCTTCGAAGGCCTGCGGGCTGGTGACCTCGTGGACGAGGTGGCGGTCGATGTAGAGGACGGACGTGCCGTCTTCCTCGGTGTGCACCACGTGCTCGTCCCAGAGCTTGTCGTAGAGGGTGCGCGCGGCACCGGCGTTGGCGATGTTGGCGGTCATGGGATGGCTCTCCATCACTTCAGGGAAAGATGGCTATCGGTGCGGCTCACTTCGAGCCGGCCTTGGAAACGGGAGTCGCAGGATTCGCAGAATTGGCGGGCGTGGCGGCGGCCTCCTTCGCGGCCGGGCACAGCGCGTCGACGAAACGCTGGACGACGGTCGGCAGGCGCTCCTGGCGGGCCACACCCAGAACATAGTCGCGTTGGGCCCAGGCTTCATCCAGGGTCAGCCGCTTGACGTCGAAGACCTGCGCGAAGCGGCGCGACGGCGCGTCGGGCAGCACCGCGACGCCCAGGCCGGCCTCGACCAGCTGGGCGATCGCGTCGAAGCCGCGCACCTGCAGCCGCGCCTTGAGCGTGCGGCCACGGGTCATGGCTTCCTGCATCATGAGTTCCTGCGCCGCGGCGCCGCCGTGCAGGCCGACGAGGTCGTGATCGAGCAGGTCGTCGAAGCTGACCGACTCGCGCCCGGCAAGCTCATGCGCCGCCGGCACCAGCACGGCAAGTCGGCCGGTTCGGTAGGACCAGGTCTGCAGCCGGTTGTCCAGCAGCGGGGTGGTGAAGACGCCGACATCGGCGCGGCCTTCGGCGACGGCGGCCTGCACCTCGGCGCTGGTCTGGTCTTCGAGGCTGATGCGGATCTGCGGATGGGCCTGCGAGAACGCGGCCAGATCGGGCGGCAGCGCTTCGGCGATCGCGCCGGCGTTGGCGGCGATGCGCAGATGGCCCTTGATGCCGCGGGCGAACTCGACGACCTCGCTCTCCAGCGCGTGCAGCGAGGCGTGCAGCGAACGGATATGGCGGACCAGGGCGCGACAGGCCTCGGTGGGCTCGACCCCGCGGGCGCGGCGTTCGAACAGTTGCACCCCGAGGCGCGTCTCCAGGTCGGAGATCCGTTTGCTGGCTGCGGCCAGGGCCAGATGCTCGCGCTCGGCTCCGCGGGTGATGGATCGAGTCTGTTCGATCGCCAGCACGAGATTCAAGGTGGTGAGGTCGAGGCGCATGGGGTGGCGGCAGCTGGGTTGAACTGTAGCCTTCGCTCAGAGAGCAAGACTGCGGTCGTTCATGATAATCCCTTCGTCTGAAACGAAAGCTGGAAAATTTTCAGCGACGGTGGTTACCGTTGTTTGGCTTGTTTTGGTATTTCGCAGGTCCTATGGTGGTACTGCTTTGGTGTGATGTCGGGCCCATCCCATTGAAAGCACCTACACCACCACTTCGAGGAGACCTGCATGAATGACCGAGCCCGATCCTCTGCTGCCGCCGCGCTGGCGACGCTGTCGACCGCCGTCATTGCCACCCTCGGCGCCGCACTCACGCCCGGCGCCGCATTCGCCCACGGCGCACCGGAGTTCCCGATCTCGCGCCAGTACAACTGCTACAAGAACCCGTCGCTGCCGGCCTGCCAGGGCGCGATCGCCTTCGGCGGAGAGCAGGCGATCTACGACTGGAACGGCGTCAACCAGGCGGCCGCCAACGGCAACCACAAGGCGGTGGTGCCCGACCTCAGGATCTGCGCCGGCGGGCAGGAGAAGTTCAAGGGCTTCGACCTGGCGCGTGGGGACTGGCCGAGCACGGCCTACTCGCCGGGTGCCGACGGCAAGTACGAGTACCGCTACAACGCGACCGCGCCGCACCGCTCGCTGAACTGGACCTTCTTCCTGACGCGCGACGGCTGGAATCCGACGACCTCGCCGCTGCGCTGGGCGGACCTGGAGCAGGTGCAGCAGCTCGGCCCGGACCAGATCGTCACAGTGGGCAAGACCTACACGATGAAGCTGAGCCTGCCGCGTCGCACCGGCAAGCATGTGCTGTTCTCGGCCTGGCAGCGGGCGGACAGCACCGAGGCCTTCTACGCCTGCTCGGACGTGGACTTCGGCGGCGGCACGACGCCTCCGGGCACGCCTTCGGGGCTGAAGCAGATCGGTCAGGTCTCGGCGGCGCAGGACCTGCCGTCGGGCAGCCAGGTGAAGCTGCGGGTGTTCAACAGCGCGGGGAATGACCTGGAGACGATCCCGGTGGCCCTGACCGCCGCGACGACCAGGGCGGCGTGGCTGGGCCAACTCGCGACCAAGGTCAACCAGACCTCGGGCTACGTGAAGGTCGGCACCCTGCAAGGCGGCAGCGTCGTCGTGCCGGGCGGCGCGACGGTGATGGACGTCTACCTGCAGAACGCCAACTCCGGCGCGAGCTACGCGCTGGATGTGATCCTGCCGACGCCGCCGACGACACCTCCGACCACGCCGCCGGGGGCGACCACGTGGAGCGAAGGCTCAAGCTACACCGCAGGACAGGTCGTCAGCTACCAGGGCAAGCAGTACCGCTGCCTGCAGGCGCACACAGCCTGGGCCGGCGCCGGCTGGAATCCGGCGGTGTCCCCAACGCTCTGGCAGGCGATCTGAGCGGGTCGCGCTCGTGCATGTCAGGAGCCCGCGGGAGCGGGCTCCTGATTCGTCGGACAGACGATGTCCAGCCATCCACCCGCCAGACGCTTGATGTGCGGGTGGACACTGGAACCCGCAGCCCGGACGTCGAACAGCACCTCCTCGCCGCGCTGCACGCGTGCCAGGGAGAACCCGAGTCGGCCGTCCAGGCTGTTGTCGAACATCAAGGTCGCATCGGCCAGCGGGGCCGCGTGACCGATCGCCGCACGCGTGCGTGGGAATCGCGTCTGCAGCTTGCGAAGCGGCACGTTGTGCCCACCCTGTTCGACACGTTGAGCCACCCGCGTCACGGACAGATTCACGTGTGCGAGCCCGACGAAGACCAGCACCACGAAGTAGCCCTCGTTCTGCATCTCCGCGATGTCGTCGGCCTTCGACTCGATCCGACCATCAGGATGCTCGACGTAATGCGAGAACACGGTCTCGAACGCAAAGGGCAAGCCTTCGCGCATGACGAGCGTCTTGAAGGCGCGAACGCCTTCCTGCGACATGCGGGCCCAGCGGTCGTCGTCGTTGCGCAGCTTCTGCGCCCACGCCGGCAGCGGAGACTCGCTGGGAAGAATGGAAGAGGTCAGGTTGTCCGCGTTCAGCAGCGGCATCTGCAAGGTCGGACCCAGCTTGTCGCGCCACAGCGTGGACTTGCCCGACCCGTTGTGTCCGGCCAGCACGATCGCCATGGGCTTTGTCTGCCCTTTTCCCAGGCCTTTGAGCAGTCCGGACAAGGACGGCGGGACTTGCCCGGTCACTTGTTCGTCAGCGCCTGGAAACGGCCATGGACAAGGCGGCCTCGCTCGCGCTTGCCATCGGCGGACTTGCGCACCAGGATCGACGGATCGCTGGGATCGGCGGAGTAGACGAAGCTGATGTTGGCGCCCGGCGGGAACACCGTCTTGCGCGACACCCCCGGCTTTTCCAGCGCCTCGCCGACCTTCTTCATCAAGCTGCTCGTCTGCTCATCGCGTTTGGTGCGCTTGACGGGGATGAACCGTCCGCTGGAGGTATCGACAAGCGCCATGCCGCCCGAGAACACAGCTACGGCCGTGCCCTTGACCGTCAATGGCTTGACGGGCTTCTGCGGATCGGACTTCTTGAGGGAGGTGGTAGCCATGACGTGCGGCGTGAGTGCCAGGAATTGTGCCACTGCGGCCTGTGTGTCGGACCCGGAAGTACCGATCGCCCCGCTCCGCGGTCGACTCAGAGACCCAGCAGCGACTTCCCCAACGCTTCGGCCACCTCGATGCCGTCGACGCCGGCGGACATGATGCCGCCAGCGTAGCCGGCGCCCTCGCCGGCCGGATACAGGCCGCGGACGTTCAGGCTCTGGTAGTCCTTGCCGCGCGTGATGCGAAGCGGCGAGGAGGTCCGCGTCTCGACACCGGTCAGCACCGCGTCGCTCATCGCGAAGCCGCGGATCTGGCGCTCGAAGGCCGGAAGCGCTTCGCGGATCGCGTCGAGCGCGTACTTCGGCAGGCTGCCATTGCCCTTCTGCTGCAGGTCGGTCATGGTGACGCCGGGCTTGTAGCTCGGCTCGACGCTGCCCAGCGCCGTGCTGCGCTGACGCTTGACGAAGTCGCCCACCAGCGCGGCCGGCGCCCGGTAGTTGCCTTCGCCGAGTTCGTAGGCGCGCGACTCCCAGAAGCGCTGGAACGCGAAGCCGTCCAGCGGATTGACGGTGCTGCCGTCCTGCTTGCCGTCCTGGCGGTAGTCCTCGGGCGTGATGCCGACGACGATGCCCGCATTCGCGTTGCGCTCGTTGCGGGAGTACTGGCTCATGCCGTTGGTGACGACGCGGTTCGGCTCCGACGTCGCAGCGACCACGGTGCCGCCCGGGCACATGCAGAAGCTGTAGACCGAGCGGCCGTTGCCCGCATGGTGGACCAGCTTGTAATCCGCCGCGCCGAGGATGGGATGACCCGCGTTCGGGCCGAAGCGGGCCTTGTCGATGATCGACTGCGGATGTTCGATGCGGTAGCCGATGGAGAACGGCTTGGCCTCCATGTGAACGCCGCGCTCGTGGAGCATCGTGAAGGTGTCGCGCGCGCTGTGGCCGAGTGCGATGACCACATGATCCGCGCGCAGTTGCTCGCCCGACGCGAGCGTCACGCCGCGCACATGCTGCTGGCCGTCGGCGCCGGGCTCGATGAGCAGGTCGGTGACCTTCTGCTGGAAGCGGATCTCGCCGCCGAGGCCCTCGATCTCGGCGCGCATCTTGATGATCATGCTCACCAGGCGGAAGGTGCCGATGTGGGGCTTGCTGACGAAGAGGATCTCCTCGGGCGCGCCGGCCTTGACGAACTCGGTCAGCACCTTGCGCGTGAGGAAGCGCGGATCGGAGATCTGGCTGTAGAGCTTGCCGTCGGAGAAGGTGCCCGCGCCGCCTTCGCCGAACTGGACGTTCGATTCGGGGTCGAGCACGCTTTCACGCCACAGGCCCCAGGTGTCCTTGGTGCGCTCGCGGACCTGCTTGCCGCGTTCGAGCACGATGGGCCGAAGGCCCATCTGCGCCAGGATCAGCGCGGCGAAGAGGCCGCAGGGGCCGA
The DNA here is from genome assembly GCF_048957715.1 of Mitsuaria sp. CC2. Taxonomy (NCBI): domain Bacteria; kingdom Pseudomonadati; phylum Pseudomonadota; class Betaproteobacteria; order Burkholderiales; family Sphaerotilaceae; genus Roseateles; species Mitsuaria sp. CC2. The sequence goes on from NZ_JARVXN010000033.1 coordinate 90,421, forward strand.
AGCCGATGACGACGGGACGCGGGCGTTCGCCGGCGTCGGTGCCACTGGCAGCATAGAAGTCCGCCGGCGCATGACCGGCGAACCTGTAGTCGGTATCGGGCGAGGGCTTGATGTGCGTGTCGCCGGCATGGCGCTGCAGCAGCGCGGCTTCGGCGGCGGTGTCGCCCCCACCGTTGATTTCGCAATCGATGGAATAGATCAGCACCATCGCGGACTTCTTGCGCGCGTCGTAGCTGCGCTTGAAGACGGTGAAGGCGGTGAGTTGCGCGTCGGGGATGCCGAGCCGTTGGACGACGGCGAGGCGCAGCGCCTCCTCGGGGTGGTTGAGGGGCAGGCGGAGTTCGTTGATGCGGATCATGGCGATTGATCGGGCAGCGGCGCGAGGGTCAGGTCATGAGCCTCGCTGAAAACAAAACAGGCCCCGCCGGAGGGCATGGGCCTGTTGTCGGATCGATGGGGAGGAACTCCCCGCGACCTCAACCCGAGTGCGGACGCTTGCCCGGGTTCTTCTTCGAGCGGGTGTGCGAACCGCGCTCGAGGCTGCTCTTCTGACCGCGATGCGAGGTCACGGTCACGCCCTTCGGCGCGACGGGACGGGGGGCGGCCTTGCGGTCGGCTTCCGTGATGATCTTGTTGCCCATGTTGGCTCCGGTAAATGAACTGAAAAACACCTGCCCGAAGTCACAGACTCGCCGGCCTCGGACCCAATCGGGCGACCGGTTGCCTGGAGCAGCGTCGGAAATACGGTGAAGGGCGGGAGTTTACACGCGCCGGAGGGGTTCCCGCTCTCCCCCTCCACGGGGACGGTGACCTGTCAACCATCCCCCCTCGCGCCCGTTGACCGTCGAGCGGGTCGTCGCGAGGATGATCCGCATTCGGCCAGGACGACGTCCGAGGCGCCGGCCGGCCGCACCACAGAGGGAGAAACCATGTCATTGCCGTCCCGATCCACGATCGCCCAGGCCGTCCTGCTGACGGCCGCGGTCGCCACGCTCCTCGGTTGCTCCACCCTGCAGCGGCAGGGCGACACGAGGCCGCCGGAGCCGGCCCCTGTCGCCACCCTGCCGCCGGCGCCAGCCCCGGCTCCCGTTATGGCCGACAGGGCGCCGCCGGCGCCAGGGGCCCCCGCCATGGCGAGGGAGCAGCGCGCGGCGATCACCGCTTCGTCCTACGCGCCCCGACCGATGCCGATGCCGCCGCCGGCATCGACAGCCAAGTACACGGCTTTCTCCGACAACCCCTGGCAGCGCGCCGCCGAACAGCCTGTCTCCACCTTCAGCGCCAGTGTCGACACCGGCAGCTACGCCAACGTCCGCCGCTTCATCAACCGCGGCCAACTACCGCCGCAGGACGCGGTGCGGGTGGAGGAACTGGTCAACTACTTCGGCTTCGAGGCCCCCGGCCCCGAGGTCGGCGAGCGCGATCCGTTCAAGGTTCGCGCGCAGGTGCTGGCCTCGCCCTGGAACGCCGACCGCGGCCTGATCCGCATCGCCATCAAGGGCAAGGACATCGCCAAGGCGAGCCTGCCGCCGGCGAACCTGGTGTTTCTCGTCGACGTGTCGGGGTCGATGGGGCCTGAAGACCGGCTGCCGCTGGTGAAGTCGGCGCTGAAGCTGCTGACCGCGCAACTGCGCCCGGTGGACCGGGTGAGCGTGGTCACCTACGCCAGCGGCACGCGCGTCGCGCTGCCGCCGACGTCCGGCGACCGGAAGACGGCCATCAACGACGCCATCGACCAGTTGGGCGCCGGCGGCGGCACCTACGGGGAAGGCGGTCTGAAGCTCGCCTACGCGCAGGCCCGCGAGTCCTTCATCCCGGAAGGCATCAACCGCGTGCTGCTGGCCACCGACGGCGACCTGAACATCGGCGAGACCAACCAGGAGACGCTCAAGAAGATGATCGAGGGCGAACGCAAGAGCGGCATCACCTTGACGACGCTGGGCGTGGGCCAGTCCAACTTCAACGAAGCGCTGATGAAGAAGCTGGCCGACACCGGCAACGGCAGCTACCACTACCTGGACTCGCTGCAGGAAGCGCACAAGGTGCTGGTCAACGAGATGACCTCGACGCTGGCGACGATCGCGCAGGACCTGAAGCTGCAGGTCGAGTTCAACCCGGCGACGGTGCAGGAGTACCGCCTGATCGGCTACGAACTGCACGCGCTCAAGCGCGAGGACTTCAACAACGACAAGGTGGACGCGGGCGACATCGGCGCCGGCCACCAGGTCACGGCGCTGTACGAGTTCGTGCCGGCCGGCGCGAAGGGCAGCGTCGATCCGCTGCGCTACGGCAACGAGGACAAGACGGTGAAGGACGCGCCGCGCGTCGGCAGGAACGGTGAACTAGCCTGGCTCAAGCTGCGCTACAAGCCGCCGGGCCAGGAGACGAGTCAGCTGGTGGAACTGCCGGTGATGAAGCCGCGGACGATGCCCGCGCTGGCCGCGCAGGACGCCGACACGCGATTCGCGGTGGCGGTGGCCGCCTGGGGTCAGTGGTTGCGGGGCAGCCCGCTGATCGGTGACTACGGTCCCGAGCAGTTCGTGCCGCTCGCCCGCGAGGCGCGCGGCGAGGACCGGTACGGCCACCGCGCGGAGTTCGCCAGACTGGCCGAGCTGTCGGCCAGCCTGAAGCGATGAGGCTTATTCGACCACGTGACCGCCGGCGTCCAGCGCCGGCGGGCGCATCAGGTCGACATCGACACCCATCGCTTCGCTGGCGCGCTCGACGGCCTGCCAGAGGTCGGCCGGCATCTGCAGGATTTCCTCCGGCGAGCTGGCTCTCGCGATCCACGCATCAATCTCCTGGTGCTGCGCCACCGTGATCAGGTCCAAGTTCAACATCTCGTCGATCGTCTTCACTGCGCACTTCCTTCTTGTGGGAGCCGGCGACAGGCCTCGACACCTGCACCCCTTTCGGGGACTGCTGTAGCAGTGCGTCTACCGTTCCGCCACGCCGACCGGTGACTAGTATGCGGGAGGATTCGCCTTCGAATCCTCCTTGCCTCGCCACTCATCCCCACTCGTCGCTCCTCCGATCCCCCATGCCGTCGCCGCTCGTCCGTCAGCGGCACGGCGGCCCTTCCTACAGACTTCGCCGCGCGCATCGACTACTGTGAGGGGATGAAGCCAGCCGCCCCTTCCACCGACCGCGAGCCCACACCCGCCGACGAGGACACCGTCCCCGTGCTGCTGCGGGGCTTCTCCGTGGTGCATGCCGCGTTGGCGCTGCTCTTCACGGCCATGGCGCTGCTGCTGCTCGCGATCGCGGCGAAGGAAGCCTGGATGGCGCTCCACCTCGACTGGGACGACAAGGCCGCGCAACTGGTCATCGAGGCGATGGGCGTGCTGGCCGCCGCGGTCGTGGCGCTGCAGATCGCCCAGACGATCACCGAAGAGGAAGTCATCCGCACCGCCCACATCAGCGCCCCGACGCGCGTGCGGCGTTTCCTGTCGCGATTCATGGTCGTCATCGTGGTCGCGCTCGCGATCGAGGCGCTGGTCGCGACCTTCCGTGCCGCGCATTCCGATTCGACCCTGCTGCTGCACGCGGCGGCCATGGTCTTCGCGGTCGGCGCGCTGCTCACCGGCTGGGGGCTGTTCATCCATCTGAACCGCTCCGCCGAGGAACTGGAGCCCGAAGCCATGCAGGAGGCCAAGCGGGAGGATCACAAGCTGAAGTGAGCGGTCTTGCCAATTACGGCGGGGCGGACTTCGCCGGTGATCGCCGTTCTGGCCCGAGACTCCTGATCCAAGTCTCCCTCCCCACTGATCCCAGGCATCGGACCTTCGACTTGCACTGAAGTCGGTCATGGCGCGAATGGACGTCATTCGCGACGATAGGTCCCAGGTGTTCGAAGCACCTTCATACATCGGCAGGCCGCCCCGATAGAGCGGCCACTTTCGCCCTCCCACTCCGCGTGTTCATCGGGCGAGATGGGCCTCTCCGCAAGGACGGCCACACGGATCTGTATGACGTGTTTCGACATCTCGCCCACCCGATCGCGCGGATCAACCCGTCCTTCCCGTGGGCCATTGCGCCAACTCTTGGGAAAGACACCATGACCCGCCTGATCGATGCCGAACTTCCGCCCGCCTCAGACCCCGTCGTTGATGCTCACGTCGATGTCGATGTCGACGCCGCCATCAACGACCATCCGCTGCGCTACATCGCGGCCCTCGCCCGCCGGATCCGCGACGACGCCACCCTCATCGCGGATCCTGCGTCGCCCTGCCCGTCAAACCGCGAATCGAGGTGCTTCGTGCTGAACCGCAAGATCACGACCCGCGCCGCCTTCGACGGCATCTGCGACCGTGTCCAACTGCTGCAGCATCACATGGAGGTGATGCGGGTCGACGACTCCGCCGAAAGGCTGGCGCACGACCACGCGGTGATGGGCCAGGTGCTCGAGGAACTCGACGTGTTGCTGCGCGTCGTCGCGCTCGCGGCATTCGAGGAGCAGCTCTATCGCTGGGCCGTCCCGCGTCCGGACTTCAAGTCCTGACCCTCAGCCAACGCTGTCAATCGTTATCGAACGGCAGCGTGTCCAGGAAGTCCTGGGCCTCGACCTTGCGCGCGACGAGGCGCGCGCAGCCCTTCAGGCGCGAGAGGTCCTCGGACCGGAGACCCGGGTTCGGTTGGACGCTGAAGCAGCACACCGTGCCGAAGACGCGGCCGTCCGACAGCACCACCGGCGCGCTCAGATGGGCGCCGATGGGGACCGGTGTCGGCGGGAGTTTCAACTCGGCAGCCATGGCGGCGGCGTTCGTCATCAACTCCGGCGCACGACCTTCGACGATGCGCTGGCAGTAGCTCTGTTCCAGCGGCGCGGAATCGCCAACCTGCACCGCGATCTCCGACTGGCCGTCGACGAAACGGAACACACGTTCCCCGTCCTGGAATTCCGAGACAAACACGACGTCCATGTGAAGCTGCTCGCGCAGGCCTTTCAGGACACCGGTGATCCGCGCGTCGAGATCGGGGTCGAAACCATCCGCCGTGGCGGCGAGCAATTCAGAGATGGCGACGTCGAGGGAATGGGCGGTGAACGGGCGTTCGTACATCGGCGCGGTCTACTGCTGGCATGGATTCAGAAGGACATGCTACCGCGACGGATGCGACGAATGCGTGAGCCTGTAGAGACCGACATCCACCCGGCCGGAGCGGAAACCGGCTTCGCAATAGCTGAGGTAGTACTCCCACAGCCGCTTGAACGGCAGGTCGAATCCCTGGGCCTCGATGGCCGGCCATTCGGCCAGGAAACGCCGGCGCCATTCGACCAGCGTGGCCGCGTAGCCGAGCCCGAAACGCGCCTGCGTCGAGAAGCTCAAACGCGCTTGCCGGGCCTCTTCGGCCATGCGCGTCGGCGTCGGAAGCATGCCGCCGGGGAAGATGCAGCGCTGGATGAAATCCGGGTTCGCGCGATAACGCTCGAAGTGCGGTTCGTCGATGGTGATGGCTTGCAGGACCGCCACGCCGTCAGGCTTGAGCCGGTCGCGCAAGGTCGAGAAATAGACCGGCCAGTACGCCTCGCCCACGGCCTCGATCATCTCGATCGAGACGATGCGGTCGAAGCGGCCTTCGACGTCCCGGTAGTCCTGCAGGCGCAGGTCGACCTGACCGGACACGCCCCACTGCTCGGCGCGCGCCTGTGCGAAGCGCAGCTGCTCGGTCGACAGCGTCAGACCGACCACTTCCACGCCGCAGCGCTTGGCCAGCGTCGCCGCGAGCGTGCCCCAGCCGCAGCCGATCTCCAGCACCCGCTGGCCCGCGCGCAGATCCATCAGCTCGACGATGCGATCCAGCCGTCTCGCCTGCGCTTCCTCCAGTGAACCGGCATCGACATCGATGTCCGTTCCGGGAGCGCCAGCGCCCATGCCCTCCTGCGGCTCGCCGTATATCGCGCTCGAATACAGCATGCTGTCGTCCAGCCACCGCTCGTAGAAGCGGTTGCCGAGGTCGTAGTGCGCGGCGATGTTGTGCCGGCTGCCGCTGCGCGTGTTGGCGTTCGCGCGGTGCAGCAGCCGCGAGATCCAGCGCGCCGGGCCGCGCGTCTCGGCGACGGTGCCCAGCGCCGTCTCGTTCGCGATCCCGAACGACAGCAGTGCCGTCAGGTCGGGCGTGCTCCAGTCGCCGTCCCGATACGAGAACGCGAGGCCCAGGTCGCCCTGCAACAGCAACCGCAATGCCGGTCTCCAACGATGCAGGTGCAGCGCGGCGGATGGGCCGGGGTACGGGCCAATGGCCTCGACGCGGCGCCCATCGGGCAGCGTGAGCGCCAGCCGCCCTTGCTGGATGCGAGCGAGCACGCGTCGCAACGGCTCATGGCGAGCGCCGAGGCGGTCGCCGCCCAGGGTCGCGGGGGTGATCTCGAGGACCGCGGGTGCGGTCATGAACGAGCTCTCTTCATGCATGTCGCGTCGTTTCAATGGGGGTGGAGGCATCGGCGCGGACGATCGTCATGGGCCGGTCCGGCGCGGCGGGCCGCTCGTGCAGCCGAGCGCCTTTCAGCCATAAGCGCAGCGCTTCCCAGTGGATGCCGACGACGACCTTCAGCGTGAGCAACGGATGCGTCACGAGCAGGCGCAGCAGCGCACCATCGGTCAGCGGCGCGCGGGCAGCGTCCAGCCGTGCGTTCAGGACCGCCGCACCATCGCCGCCGTCATGCACGCTCACGCCGATCGACAGCCGCTCGCGCGGCGGTTCGATCCGGAAACGGTACTCCAGCGCCATGCCGAGGAAGGGCGACACATACAGCTGCTTGCCGCTGCGCTGCTCGACCACGGGCGCCGCGCGCTGCGCCTCGTCGACTTCGATCAGATAGCTGTGGCGCTCGCCGAAGGTGTTGTTGACTTCGTAGACGATGGCGCGCAGCGGGCCTTCCGGCGCGTGACAGAACCAGACGCTCAGCGGATTGAAGGCGTAGCCCAGGAGGCGCGGCATCGCCAGCAACCGGATCGCGCCACCGGTCGGCAGCCCCGCCAGGGCGAGTCGGGTGTCGACATGGGCGCGCAGGGCCGGCACATCCCCGGCCGTCCCGTCGCCATGGTCGGACGGCCGGAAGCTGAAGAGATTGAAGCGCCCCACCGAGAACCACCGCAGCCGGGCATCCAGCGCGGGAAGCTCGTCGAGGTCCAGCAGCAGCGTGAACATCCGGTACTGCAGCCGGTGCCGCAGCGGCCGCAGCCGCTGGTGCATGACCTGCCCGCGATAGATCGCCGAGTGCAGGTCCGCATCCGGCCGCGTGCTCATGCGGTCACCGCCCGCGGCAGGTGGATGCGATCGGATTCGCCGGCGACGGTCCACGGCCGTCGCACGCCGCCAAGGGCCTCGGCGACGGCCAGCCCGGCCTGAAGCCCGTCCTCATGGAATCCGGAGCCGAAGTACGCGCCGCAGAACCAGGTGCGCTGCCGCCCCTGCAGCGACCAGAGCTCGCGCTGGGCCGCGATCGCGCCGGCATCGAAGCGTGGATGCTCGTAGACGTCGGTGCGGATCAGGTGCTCGGGACGCGGCGCCACCGACGGATTCAGCGACACGAACAAGGGCGACGCGTAGCGACCTTGCGGCAGATGCGGCTGCAGACGGTTCATCCAGTAGGTCACCGTCGGCGGCAGCTGCAAGGCTTCCCGCGCAACGTCCGGCGCGACGTCCGGCATGGCGCCGGCGAACGCGGCGTCACCCTGCCCCGCCAGGTAGTTCCAGCTCGACCACACGGCCCGGCGGCGCGGCATCAGCGCGGGATCGCGATGCAGCACCGCGAGGTTGCGCGTGTAGGGGAAAGCGCCCAGCAGGCGCTGCTCCTCGGCTGTCGGTACCGTCAGCATGCGCAGCGACTGGTCCGCGTGCGTGGCCAGCACCACGTGGTCGAAGCTCGGCGTCCACGCGCCGCGCCGGGTGCGCAGCCGCACGCCGTCGGGCTCGCGGGCGACGGCGATGACCGCCTCGTCGCGGTGCAGGCGATCCTCGATCCCCCGCGTCAGGCGCTTCACGTACTCGCGGCTGCCGCCGTCCACGGTGCGCCAGACCGGGCGGTCGGTCAGTTTCAGCAGCCCGTGGTTCTCGCAGAAGCGCACGAAGGCGGCCACGGGATAACGTCCGATGTCCGCCGCCGCCGAGGACCAGATCGCCGCGCCCATCGGGTACAGGTGATCGTCGCGGAAGGCGCGGCCGTAGCCGCGTGCATCCAGGTAGTCGTCCAGCGACAGGTCCCCGCAGGCGGCGGCGTCGCGGGGCGCCTCGCGGTAGAAACGCATCAGGTCGCGCAGCATCCCCCAGAAGCGCGGGCGGATCAGGTTGCCGCGCTGGGCGAACAGTCCGTTGAGGTCGGTGCCCGCGTACTCCAGCCCGCCGTCGTTCAGGCTCACGGCGAAGGACATGTCCGAGGCGTTCGTCGGCACGTCCAGATGGCGGAACAGCGCGCTCAGGTTGGGATAGGCGGGTTCGTTGTAGACGATGAAGCCGGTGTCGACGGGCACCTGCCGCAGCCCGCAAAGGGCGTCGACCGTGTGGCTGTGACCACCGATGCGGCCCTCGGTCTCGAAGACCTGGACATCGTGCCGCTTCGACAGCAGCCACGCGCAGGACAGGCCGGAAATGCCGGCGCCGACGACGGCCACCCGCAAGCGGCGACCCTCTTCGAGGAGCGGCATCGGCAGGCTGTGTCGGTCGGTGGGGCGGTCCATGGGCGCGTCCTGGTTCTTTGCTGTTTGCGCTTCTACGCGGTCGGCCGCGTTTTGGATTCCTCGCCCGTGAAGGATCCCCCATTTGAACGGGCGAACGTCGCCCGCATGGTGGCAAATCCTCGATCGAGCGATGATCCGGGACGTCGTCCGCCGCGTAAGAGTGTCCATGGGCCCCTTGCGACACGACGAACCGACCTCGGCACCGGCCACCCCGCCGGGCGCCAGACCCTTGTCTCCGGGCGCCAGGCCGGTGGCTGTTTCCGTCGTATCCTCGAACGCCGCGTCGACGCCAGCGCATCGACGCCCGTCCTCGCCGAAAGCCCGCCACTTGAAGATCGTCCCGATCGATCCCGACCGCAGCGCGCCGCCCTCCCCGCCCGGGGAGGACTGGCCGGCGCTGATGCTGCGCGTGGCCGAGCTGAAGGACCGCGAGGCCTTCGGCCGGCTGTTTTCGTACTTCGCGCCGCGGGTGAAGAGCTATCTGATCCGCACCGGCAGCACCGACGGCGCCGCCGAGGACCTGGCGCAGGATGCGCTGGTGATGGTGTGGCGCAAGGCGGCGCTGTTCGATGCCAAGCAGGCAGCGGTGTCGACCTGGATCTTCACGATCGCGCGCCGGCTGCGCATCGACGCCGCGCGGCGCCATCTGCTGGACGGCGCCGGCGATGAATGTTTCGAATTCGACCGGCTGGAGGCTGACCAGCCCGGCGTCGGCGAACAGGCCGACGCGACGCGACTGTCGCGCCGGGTGTGCGAGGCGCTGAACCAGCTCCCGCCCGAGCAGGCCCAGGTGCTGCGCCTGTCCTTCTACGACGACGAACCGCATGCCCGCATTGCGGCGGAGCTCGGCCTGCCGCTGGGCACCGTCAAGTCGCGGATCCGGCTGGCCGTGGCGCACCTGCGCCGGCTGATCGATCTGTGATGTCCCGACTCCTGATGCCCTCTCCGACCATGTTGCCGCCCCTCGAGATCCGCCATCACCCCGCCGACGAGCTGCTGCTGTCGCTCGCCAGCGGCGCGCTGCCGATCGGCATGCGGCTGGTGACGGAGACCCATCTGGAGCTCTGCCCGGCCTGCCGGGAGCGCGTGGCGATGCTGCGCGCGCTGGGCGGCGTGGTGCTCGAGGAGCAGCCCGAGGCGACGATGCGCGAGGACGCGCTCACACGCGCTTTCGACCGCATCGATCAACTCGACCGGACCAGACGGACAGTTGTCGCCCACGGCGCTGAGGACGTCCACAGCGGCCTCAGCTTCCACAGCGGCCACAGCGCCGACGGCACGGCGACACCGCGCAAGGTGTCCGCCCCGCCACCGTTGCCAGCCGGCGCGGTTTGGCCGAAGGCGCTGGCGGGTTGCAACGCGACACGCTGGCGCTGGCTGGGCCCTGGCATGCGCTGGAGTCGCGTGAGCGTGCCGGACGCGCCGGAGGCCAACGTCTTCCTGCTGCGCATCGGCGCTGGCAAGTACCTGCCCCAGCACACGCACCGCGGGACGGAACTGACGCAGATCCTCTACGGCCGTTTCCACGACGGCCGGTCATTGTTCGGACCGGGGGACTTTGACCTCGCCGACGACGAGGTCCACCATCAACCGGTGGTGCAGGACGGCAGCGAATGCATCTGCGTGGCGGCCGTCGAAGGCCGCCTGCACTTCGACGGGGTCATCGCCCGCTGGTTCGGATCGCTCGTCGGCATGTGAGCGCGGTGAGCGCCGAGCCGACCGCGGCGGAGACGCCGCTGACGGTCGCGCCCCAGACGAGGTCGATGACCGTCACGTGCCAGGGCCAGTCGCGCAGCGTGGCCTGATTGGTGAAATCGTAGGTCGCGTAGGCAAGGAAACCGAACAGCGCGCCGCGGCCGAGCGCACCTGCGAAGGGTCGACCCGACAGGGCCGGCGCGATTGCGAAGAACACCAGTCCGCCGACGTACAGCGGATAGAACACCGCCACGGCGCGCCAGTCGACGGTGGCGGCCATCAGATGCCCGATGGCCGGTTGGTAAAGCGCAGCTGAACTGAGGCTCAGCCAGACCGCATCCAGCCCCAGGAAGACGACGAGCGTCAGCACATAGGCGAGCGGCCAGCGCCAGGTCGGCGCTCGGGTGGGGATAGGTTCGTCGTGGTGTCTCATCGTGGTCTCCGGATTGAGGGTTCCGAGTTCAGGTGTCCGCATTCAGGGGCCGCATTCAGGGGTGACGCGTCGGTCGCCTGACTCGCGCGGTATCGGATGCTTCTGCTTCAGGGCAAACGGTAGGTCAGCACGCGATCGCCCTTCACCTGCGCGTCGAGGCCGATCCATCGACCGTCCGCGCGGTCGCGCCACAGCGTGAGCACCTGGCGGGCCGGCGCCGACTTGCCGGTCGATGGCGCCGTCGATGTGATCCGCCACCGAGAGGCGTCGACGTCGCGGCCACCCGCGGGAAGGGACGCATCGGGCAGGCGCTCGATGCGGACCTCGTCCACTTCGCCGGTCTGCGGATTCAGCAGGCGCTGCTGACGAACCAGCGCCGGGTTCCAGTAGGCGTAGCTCATGAGGCAGTCGGACTCGCCGGGATTACCAGGCTCGCCGGGCGCGGCGGATTCCAGGCGTCGGTCCACCTTGACCGGCTTCCCATCGTCGTCGGTGCTGCTGCGGATTTGCTGCAGGCAGTCCCCGCGCCATCGCTCGCGCGCCTCGTGGCGGTAACGGAAGACGGTGATGCCGAGCAGCTTCACGTCGAAGGCGGCGATGCTCGTGACGTCGCGCGCATCGACCGGGCCATCGACGGTGAACCGATGCGTGCCGATCGGCTTGCCGTCCAGGCGAACATCGAAGTTCCAGGTTTCGGCACAGGCCGCCGCTGCAAACCCGAAGGCGCCGACCGTCACAACGGCGACGCTTGCCGCGACGCGTTTGAATGCGGCGAAGCGCGCCACGCGGGTGGCGATCACGACGGCTCGTGGCAACGGGGCCGCAATCATCTCGCGCCCTCGCGCTTCGGCGGCCACGGGATGAAGGCGCTCGTGCGAGCGATGTAGTCGCGATAGGCGGGGCGACGCTCGCCGATGTCCTGTTCCAGCAGCGTCACACCGGAGACCTTCAGCAGCAGGAGGGTCATCAGCATCGGCGAGACCAGTGCCCAGGCGCCGGTCCATCCACCGGCGGCCAGGCTCATCACGCCGAGCCCCCACCAGAGGCAGGTTTCGCCGAAGTAGTTGGGATGACGCGAATAGCGCCAGAGGCCGCCGTCCATCACCTGGCCACGGTTGGCCGGATCGCGGCGGAAGCGCGCGAGCTGCGCATCGGAGATCGTCTCGACCAGCAGTCCGCCGATCGCCAGCACGGCGCCGACGGTGTCCCACGCGCCCCAAGGCGCGGCGCCCGGCGCGCTGGCCACGAGCATCGGCCAGCCGACGATCCAGGCCAACACCGCCTGCAGCAGGAACACGAGCCACAGGCTCTTGAGCGCGAAGTTCGGTTGGTTGCGCGCGCGGATGGCTTGATAGCGGCGGTCCTCGCCGTGCCCCCAGTTGCGGACGGTGACGTAGACGCCGAGGCGCAGCGCCCAGGCGACCGTGATCGCCGCCATCACGGTCGAGCGCGCGTCGCCGCCACTCTGCCAGACATAGAACACGACGGGCACCGCGATGAACGCCGACCAGACGCGATCCGCCAGGCTGGCATCACGCAGCGGGATGCTCGCCAGCCAGGTCGGCACGGCGATGACGAGGGTGATCAGCAGGCCGGCGAGGCCCAGCGCGGGCATGAGCGGCAGCGATTCGAGGAATGCCATGTCGATGGCCTCAGCGCCTGGGCGCGAAGAGGTAGTGGCTGACCCACCACTGCTGGCCCTTGTCGTACCCGAACAGTTCTTCGACAGAGAGCAGGAAGAGCCGCCAGCGCTGCCACCACATCGGCGCGTCCTTGGCGCCGTAGACCGATTCGAAGACCGGCCACAGCGCGGCTCGGTGGGCGTCGAAACGCTCCAGCCAGGCCGCGGCGGTGCGCGCGTAATGGCGCCCGTCCCAGCGCCAGCGCTCCTGCAGGGCGAGGTCGTCCTGGCACATCAGCGCGAGGTCGTCGCTGGGCATCATCCCGCCGGAGAAGAAATACTGGCTCATCCAGTCGGTGGCGTCGCGGACCTCGAAGGCGTAAGGCGCCTCGCGGTGGGCAAAGACATGCATGAAGAAGCGGCCGTCGTCGCGCAGCCAGCCGGCGACCTTGCGGAAGGCGCGAGGCCAGTTGCGCAGGTGTTCGAACATCTCGACGGACACGACGCGGTCGAAGCGGCCGTCGAGGCTCCCGTCCTCGCCGAAGGCGTTGAAGTCGCAGGTCACCACGCGCAGGTTGCGCAGTCCGCGGGCTTGGGCCTGTCCCTCGATGAAGGTGCGCTGCGAGGCCGAGTTCGACACGGCGAGGATCTCCGCCGCCGGAAACCGGGCGGCCATCCACAGGCTCAACGAGCCCCAGCCGCAACCGAGCTCGAGGATCCTCTGCCCGTCGACGAGCCCGGCGCGCGCGACGGTGGCTTCGAGCGCCGCCTCCTCGGCGGCGTCGAGCGTGTCGACGCCTTCGGGCCACCAGCAGCAGCTGTACTTGCGGTGGGGACCGAGCATCGCCTCGAACAGCGCGGCGGGCAGTTCGTAGTGCTGCTCGTTGGCTTTCTCGGTCTGCACGGCCAGCGGCGCGGCGCGCAGCGAGGCGAGGAAAGACTGCGTCAGCGCGGCGGCCGTCTCATAGTCGTGGTGATGCGACTCGTCGAGACGCTGGCGCAGCAGGCGCCGGATGCCGAGCCGCACGGCGGCCTCCGGCAACAGGCCGCGCTCGGCGAGGCGGACGGCGATCGAGGAGATGTCGAGATCCATGGGAGCGGCCGGAAGCGGTGGACGCGCTCTATACGCAGGGGGGAGTGATCTGGATCTCAAGACAGCAACACGAGCCCTACCGCCACTGTTTGGCATCCCCAAACAATGATTGTGCGAACTGCCTGTTTATCCGTGGCCGGCGAATTCCTACAGTGACTGCATCCGCAATCACCTGCAAGGAAAGCCCTTCATGACCACCCGCGACGTCGTTTCCCCGCCCGACCGCCACGCCCTGTACGAGCTGCACCGCTATTCCCCCGCCATCCGTTCCAACGGCCTGCTGTTCGTGTCGGGCCAGGTCGGCAGCCGGTCCGATGGTTCTCCCGAACCGGAACTCGATGCCCAGGTGCGCCTCGCGTTCAAGAACCTCAACGCGATCCTGGCCGAGGCCGGCTGCAGCTTCGCCGACGTCATCGACGTCACCGTCTTCATGGTGGATCCGCACACCCACTTCGAGCGCGCCTGGGAAGTCGCCGCCGAGTTCTGGGGCGATGCGCCCTACCCGACCGCCACCGCGATCGGCGTCACCTGGCTGTCCGGCTTCCAGTTCGAGATCAAGGTCATCGCGAAGCTGCCGGAAGCTGCTTGACACTCCGTGAACCTGACTGAGCCTCCCTGGCGCGGCTTGAGCGATTTGAAGCTGAGGGACACTGGGGGCAACGACTGCCCCCGGTGACTCCCCCGATGACCAGCCCCGCACGACGCCTCGCCCGCGCTGAAGACCTGGAACCGGTCTTCGCGATCTATTCGCATCCCAAGGTCGTTCCCTACCTGACCTACGAGCCGATGGACCTCACGTCCTTCGTGCCGATCTTCGAGGAGTTGGTGCGCAGCAGCGCCTTCTGGATCTGGGAAATCGACGGCGAGATCGCCGGCTTCTACCGGGCGACGCGTTATCCGGGCCGCGTGAGCCATGTGCTCCTGCTGGGCACGCTGGCCGTCGATCCCCGGCGCCACGGCCGAGGCGTCGGCCGCGCCATGATCGACGACGCCCTGCGCCACTTCCGCGACGCCGGCATCCGCCGCGTGGAGCTTTCCGCCGAGACCGACAACGACCAGGCGCTGGCCTTCTACCAGCGGCTCGGGTTCGTCGTGGAAGGCACGCTCAGGGACTTCTACAAGCGCGCCGATCAGGCGCACTACGTCGACGAACACGTGCTGGGGCTGCTGCTGGTCTGAGGCCTCAGACGACGTAGCCGCCGGACACCTCGATGTCCTGCGCGTTGATCCAGACACCCTCTTCGCGCAGCAACGAGACGATCACGCGCGCGACCTCTTCCGGCTCCCCCACCCGGCCCAGCGCCGTCTGGGACGAGAGCAGCGCCTCGAACGCGTCGTTCAGGCCGCCGCCCAGCTCGGTCCGGATCGCGCCGGGCGACACCGAGTTGGCGCGGATGCCCGACTCGCCGAACTCCTTGGCCATGTAGCGGGTGAGCACCTGCAAGCCGCCCTTGAACGCCGCGTAGGGCGCGACACCCGCCGTCGCCACGCGCGTCGTGGCGCTGGTCAGGTTGACGATGCCGGCCCCCTGGCGCAGCAGCGGCAGCAGCGCCTGCGTCAGGAAGAACGGACCTTTGAGGTGCACGTTGAAGAGACCGTCGAACTGCGCCTCGGTGACGTCGGCGATCGGCTGGAAAAGGCCGTAGCCGGCGTTGTTCACCAGGCCCGCGAGCCGCGTCGTCCGCCAGACGTCCGCGAGCGCCCGTTCCACCTCGGCGCGGAAGGCGGCGAAGGTGTCCACGGCGGCGACGTCCAGGCGAAGCGCGGCGGCCTTCCCTCCTAGGCTTTCGATGTCGCGCACCACGGCATGCGCGGCATCTGGACTCGCGTTGTAGGTGAGGATCACGCCGAGTCCGCGGCGCGCCGCCGCCATGGCCGTGCTCGCGCCGATGCCACGACTGCCGCCGGTGATGACGACGACGTCGGCGCTGGTTGGGGTGCTCGTGTTGTGGCTGGCGTTGTTGCTGTTCATTTCAGGCTCCGAAGCGAAGGGTTGGGATGGCTGAACGATAGAAAAGCGGTGGGCAGCTGTCGCAACCGTTCCTGCCTCATTCCTGCCCAATCCTGCTTTCCGACTTGCACCGTCGGGAGGACACGGGTTCCAATGCCGCCATGCGACAGCAACTCGACGAACTCCGGTCCTTGGCCGCCCGCGCGCAGAACCGTCCGACGGAGACGGGCATCCCGCGTGTCTTCATGGTCCAGGGCAGCATTCCCGAGCATGAGCTGGCGGCCGTCTACGATCCGATGGTCAACCTCATCCTCCGTGGAGGAAAGACCCTCGCGGTGGGCGACCAGACGCTGGACTACGACCCGGCCACCTATTTCGTCATGTCGGTCGATCTGCCCGCGGCCGGCACCGTGAGGCCGGCCGCCGACGGCTCGCCCTACCTGGCCGTCGCCCTGACGCTGGACGCGGGCGTGCTGGCGGACCTGCTGTCCAGCCTGCCCAATCCTGCCGACGCGCCGAACGGTCCTCGAGCGTTCTCGGTGGCCGCGGTGACGTCCGAGCTGCTCGATGCCTGGGTGCGCATGCTCCGGCTGATGGACCATCCCGGCGACATTCCCGCGCTCGCGCCCGCCTTCGAACGCGAGATCCTGTACCGCGTGCTGCAAGGGCCCATGGGCTGGATGCTGCGCGACGTCGCCACGCCGGAGACGGCGCTGGCCCGAATCCACAAGGTCATCCAGCGCATCCGCCGCGATGTCTCCCTGTCGCTTGCGGTGGAGGACCTGGCCGACGAGGCCGCGATGAGCGTGTCCGCGTTCCACCGTCACTTCAAGGCCGTCACCGCGCTGAGTCCCCTGCAGTATCAGAAGCAGCTGCGGCTGCTCCAGGCCCGCAAGCTGCTGGTGGCCTCGGGCGGGAACGTCACCTCCGTCGCGCACGAGGTCGGCTATGAAAGCCCCACGCAGTTCAGCCGCGAGTACGGGCGCGCGTTCGGCCTGCCGCCGGCCAAGGATGCGATGCGGATCATGGCCGGGTTCCAGCAGCGCGGGTCTTGAAATCGACTTTCCGTATCCCTAGATGGCGATTCGAGCCCCACATGCTGATGGACGCGGGAGCCCATCCGCCCGACCACCTGCTCGACGAGTTCGAGTGCGCCATCGGAGACGCTCATGCGTCGTCGAGCGGTTATCCGGCCCGCCTCCGGGAGGTCGTGCGACACGTCGACTAGCGCTACTGCGGGAGAAGTCGGCTGGGGCGGCCTCGCAGGCACGCTGTGGTGGATCAATCCGAGACCGAACGTCGCCGCGGTGCTGCTGACCCAGCGCTACTTCGGATACGCGCATCCGTATGGATTGCGGTTCAAGCGGCAGGCATATCAGGCGTTGATGGCTCGCTAGGACGGCTGCATCGACTCACCCCGCGATGACCGCCTTCGCGTAGGTCTCGCGCTGGAGCTCCACGACATCGACAGACACCTGGATGTGAAGGCCCGGCGTGGCGGGGACGCAGGACACCAGCGCGCGCAGTGCGATCTCGCCCATTTCCCGCTTCGTGTCGTTGCTTCGCCCGGTCAGCACGGCCAGCGTGCCGGCCACGAACGCGCGGCCGCCCGCTTCCACGCCGACGAGGAACTGCTCCGCCCGGAACGCCCGGCTCTTGATGTCGATCTCTTCGAAGTGGCCCGATGCGGCGAGCGCAGCGTTCACCGCGGTGAGGCAGCGATTCGCGTCGAGGTCAGAGAGATTGGCGCTGTGATGCAGGGTGAAGTGAGGCAAGGCGGGCTCCAGGTTTTTCCCATGATAGGAGTCAGGCGCCGGAAGGCGTGCGGGTAGCGCCGCACGCCGACGCATGCCCCGTCAGGGTCCCCCGACCGAATAACTCGCCCCGTCATACCCGCTCTGGAACAGCGAGATGGGCCGTCCGGCCCAGCGCGCGACCTCGCGCTGCAGCGCGGAGAACTCCGGCCCTTCCTGCTTGTAGGCGTAGACCCGCCCGATCTTGAGCACGCGCGCGTCGCCGGCACCCTTCACGGTGGAATCGTAGTACCCGCCGACCAGCACCGCCCCGAGCCGGGCGCCGGATTCGAGCTTGAGGTTCCACTGCACCGCCTCGTAGGAGCACAGCACCAGCACCACCGGACGCGCAGAGCGTCGCACCACCACGTCGACGCGACCGATGCTGCGCGACTGCCCGGGCTGGGCGATCTTCTCGCGTGCCTCGTAGATGCCGATGCCTTCGACCTGCGCCTCCCGCACCGCGGGCAGCAGGGGCGAACCGGCCTGCAGCGCGGGACTCTGGTCGATGCGCTGCTCTTCCGCCGCGGCCAGGGCCAGCTTGCGCTGGTTGACCTCGTCGAGCATGGCCGCCACGACCTCCCGGGCGGGGACCGGCGGCGAGGTCTCCAATTGCTCGGACAGCCACATCGTCGGATGCATGATGTGCGACAGCCGCTGGATGGCGGGGAAGTACCGGACGTGGCGCTGCGCCGCCGCCCCTTCCACGCGGGCCAGCGTCCCGTTGGCCGCATCGAAGAGGTAGTTGCCGTTGCGCGAGATCACGCCGCCCACGCCGCCCGGCATGGTCAGGTTGAGCACGAACTGGTCGCGGTTGGCCGTCGGGGCGGCGTTCTGCACCAGCACGGGCTCGAAGCTGGTCTCGCTGACGGCCAGGGTGTTCAGGTCCAGCCGGACCAGCTTGTGACTGCCCGCCAGCACCCACTCGTTACCGTCCGCCGAGAACTGTCCGGCGCCCGACGTCATCGACATCAGGCGCGCGTCGACACCGGGCTTTTCGGTCGCCAGGGTCAGCGTGAGACTGCCGTCCCGCTCGGACACGCCGTACTGGTACAGCCCCAAGAACGTCAGGACGTTGAAGCGGTCGGGATGTGCCGGCACCGGCAGCAGCATCTCGGACGAGGACTGACCGCTGTTCACGATGGGCGCCTGCTCCGCGCTGCGCAGGCTGATGAGGGAGGCCGGCTTGTTACTGGCGCTGCGCACGCCGAGGTAGTCCGCGCTCAGCCAATGGACGGATCGCGCATCGGCGATCTCCAGCAACGTGTCGCCGCCGTCGGTCGCGCGGATGCGCATCATGCCGCCCACGGCTTGCGCAAACAGCTGGCCGTTCGGCGACACGCTCACCTCGCTGCGCGCGCCGGCCTCCTTGAACGGGCTGCGGCTTCCGTCCAGGGCGACCAGCTCGATGCCTTCGGACGACGTCACCGCAACGACCGGCGCCCGGCCGGCGTCGCGGGACAGCGACGAGAGATCGCCCCGCAGCGTGATCGAGGGCGGAATGCCGCCGACCGCCACAGGCGCCTGCTGGAGCTTGAACCGCACGCGCTGCACACCGACCCAGCGCGACAGCGTCCGGTCGAATTCCGCAAAGCAGTTCCTGTTGCCGACGCCGGCTTTCACCTGCTCGTTGGAATGGCGCCAGCTCGGCATGAAGTCCGGACTGCAGGACAGCGCGCGGGCGCGCAAACGGGCGGTCCAGGCCTGGTTGAACGCAGCCAGGTCCGCGGACTTCGGTCCGAGCTGTTCGGCAAAGCGCTCACGGGCCTGACGGATGTCGATGCCGACGGGGATTGCCGCATTGATGCGGTCCTCCGCGCTGTCCAGGCGCTGCCTGACATCACAGCCGGAGAGCAGCAGGACCGGAAGGATCAGGGCCAGGGCCAGGGCCCCGCGGCGAAGGACAGTCATGGGGCGGCCTTGTAGGTCAGCTGCGCGCGGGCGGTCGCCGTCTCGTAGGTCCAGATGTGCGTCACGCTGGCCTTGCGGACATTGACGATCGCGATCACGCCGCCGCGTGCCGCCAGGGTGATCCCCGACGCATGGGGCACGCGGTCGAAGGTGCCCCGCAGGCCCGGCAGCACATCCACGAGCGGTCGCACCTGCCGGATGTCACCCTGGTCGTTGAAGGTGACGAGCTGTGCATCCTTGGAGAAGCCGACGTAGGTCCCGGTCATTTCGTCGAAGGCCAGGCCGATCAAGTCCAGGTTCTTCAGCGAGCGGGCATCCAACCACGTGTGATTGCGTGTGTCGTAGCGATGGAAGTAGCCCTCGCCGCCGTGAGAGGCAATGCCCAGCACGCCTTTGCGCGTGTCCCAGGCCAGACCGGAGGCCCAGGACAGTGCGGGCAGCCGGCTGGGCGGCGTGAGTTCCTGCACCGGACCGCCGAAGCCCTTGGGCATCCAGGCCAGCGTTCCGCCGTTGCCCTTCAGGGTGTAGGCCTCCGAACCGTTCTCGCTGACCACGGCGGGCAGCGCCGCGTCCTCGACGATGGAGCCGCCGCGCACGGTGCCGTCGAATCGCCGACCACCTTCGGGGCCGCTGTTCGTCCATCGCTGGCGACTGCCGGTGACGCTCAGCAGCTCGAACTTGAGGCTGACGCGGGGCACTTCGGCAAACACCGGCCGTGCGGGTGCCCGGTTTGAAGCCGCGCCGGGCGCCGGCTTTCTGCCGTCGCCAAGGACGAAGGCCGGATCGTCCGCGTCCCAATCGTCGACTTGGCCGTCCTCCTGCCTGCTGCCCCGCTGCTGGCTCGCGGAGCCCGCCCTTCCCTTGGACGCGCCCGCTTCGGGCAAGGTTCGGGCAGCGCTGGCATCGGGACACGGACTCTCCTGGTACGAGACCTTGCCCGATGGATCGGTGCATCGATGGACGGCCGCCTCGGCCGGAATGCAGGCGAGCGCGAGCATCAGCGGCAAAGCGGCCGCCGTAAAGATGTGTTGTTTCATTCCTCCCCTTCCGTGCGCTCTTCAAGGCTCTGCCTGACTGCAGAGGGACACCGGGTGTCCATCGGAACGCCGCTACTTGATCGGTTCTTGTGATTTCATTCTATGTGCGAGAAGCGCTCAGCAAATCGCTGGCATGCTCCGGCTGTCAGACCCTACGACCTGCTCCATGACGCACCGTCCCCTCCTCGTCGACCGCCCGCAGACCCTGGGCGAAGAGATCGCCAACGCCATCAGCCACGGGCTGGGCGCGCTGCTGGCCATCGCCGCCCTGCCCATCCTCGTGATCCGCGCGATGAACCACGGCGAGCCCGCGGACGTCGCGGCGGCGGCCGTTTTCGCCTGCTCCGGCATCCTGCTCTACGGCATCTCCACGCTGTACCACGCCCTGCCCGCCAGGCTGGCCAACGGCCGCCTGAAGGCCTGGCTGATGCGGCTGGACCACGCCGCCATCTACGTCTTCATCGCCGGCAGCTACACGCCCTTCACCCTGGGCGTGCTGCACTCGGGTCCGGGCGTGACGCTGCTGATCGCGGTCTGGGCCGCGGCCGCCTTCGGCGTGACCATCAAGCTCCTCAACCGGCTGCGGCATCCGCTGGTGTCGACGGGGCTCTACCTTGCCATGGGCTGGGTGGTGGTCTTCGCCATCGGGCCGCTGATCGAGCGCACCCCGGCGCCGGGCCTTGCGCTGCTGGTCGCCGGCGGCCTCAGCTACACGCTGGGCGCGGTCGTCTTCCTGCTCGACAACAAGCTGCGCTACGCCCACTTCGTCTGGCACCTGTTCGTGCTGGGCGGCAGCGTCTGCCATTTCTTTGCGGCGCTGCTCTACGCGTATGCGTGAGGACGAGGCCCGGTGATCAGCACCGCGGGTCGCTCACGCGGCCGCTGTTGCAGCCCCCAGCTCGAATCGCAGTGAAGTTCCCAGCGCCACGCTCGCACGCGCCAGGGTGGCAAGCGTCACGCCGGTGTCTCTTTCATCCAGCAGGCGGTTCACGACCATACGGCTCGTGTGCATGCGCGCCGCCATCTCGGTGGTTGGTCGCGTCCTCGGAGCCACAGCGGCTTGCGTGCCTGATCACGGCAGCGTCACCCGGATCAACTGCCGCCCCGACATCATCACCAGCTGCTTCACGCCGACGGCGTTGAAGGCCCAGCTCGCATCCAGGCCGATGCGCGGATCGCTGCCCATGTCCACCTGGTCGGCCGCCGGGATCAGCGTCGAGAGTGCGCCGGTGGCCGGATCGACGATCGCCAGGTCGCCGCCCGCCGTCAGGACATAGACGTTGCCCGCGGGGTCCACGGTCAGCCGCCGGCCCTTCGCGGGCAAGGTGCTGACCGTGCCGTCCGGCGCGATGCGGCGTACCGACGGCGTGTCGCCGCGTCCGCTGTCGAGCAGCCAGATCGTGCCATCCGGGCCCATGCCCAGATCCATCGGCATCGTGAAGCGCGCCGTCGCGCGGTCCCCATCCGCCGTGCCGCGCTCGCCCATGACGCCGGCGAAGGTGCTCACGGTGCCGGACACATCGATGCGACGGATCGCGTTGTTCAGCGAATCGGAGGCATAGAGATCACCGCTCGCCGCGCGCGCCAGGCCCGTGATGCTCCTGAACTTCGCCGTCGCGCCGGGACCGTCCGCCGCGCCCTGCCCCACGCCGGACGTGTCGCCGTAGAACGTTGGCGAGCCCGCGATCGTGCGCGCCGTGTTCGTCGCATCAATGCTCCGGATCGTCGAGACGTCGGAGAAGAAGATGCGCCCCGTCGGATCCACGACCATCGTCTTGGTCACGTCTACCCCGTCGGCCTCGCTGCCGGTGCCGTCGATGGTCGCCTCGCCGCTCAGGCCGATCACGGGCGTCACGGCGCCGCTGGGTGAAATGCGCCGCACGCCGACACGGGTGCCGACGACGAGACTGCCGTCCGGTGCCTGCGCCACGGACACGTCGCTGGTGAAGTGGCCCTGCTCGCCCTCGGTGGAGCCGTCGGGGAACCAGCCGAACGGCAGCTGGCTGAGCACGCCGGTGCCTTGCGTGTGGTTGCTGAAACCGTAGATGTAGCTCTTGGCCAAGGTGGTGACCCAGCCGTCCGGGGCCACCCGTCGCACCGCGCCGAGCATGAAGTTGGTCTCGGTGATCAGCAGGCCGCCGTCGGGCATCGCCACCAGCCCGCCACCGTTGAAGCCCGTCTCGATGCCGGCCTTCCCGCGCGGACCGTCCCGCGGCTGGATCGTGCCGAGCGAGCCGAAGGTGCCCGCCGTGCCCGCCATCGTCGTGACGGCGCCCGTGGCGGTATCGATGCGGCGCACCAGCCCGGCGCCGTCGCGCAGGTAGAGCGTGCCGTCGGACAGCGCCAGGTGCTCGGGCGTGATGATGGTGGCGGCCATGCCCGTGCCGTCCATCGCCGACGACTGGGTCGAGCTCCCGTTCCCCGCCAGCGTGCTCACCATGCCCGCCGCGTTGCCGTTGCGCGCGATGCGGCGGATGTGGCCGTCGAAGTCGGCCACATAGACCGTGCCGTCGGTGTCGACCGCGATTCCGGACGGATGGTTGAATTTCGCCAGATTGGGGGCGTCGTCCTTGTAGCCCGGCGACCCGGGAATGCCGGCATAGGTGGTGACGACCCCGGCGGTCGTGACGCGGCGGATCACCTGGTTGCTACGGTCCGCCACGTAGAGATCGCCGTCGGGACCCATCGCGATGCCGCTCGGCAGGTAGAACCGCGCCGCGCTGCCCGTGCCCTCGGCACTGCCGTACTGGCCGGGAGATCCCGCGAGCGTCGTCACCGTGCCGTCCGGCGCGATGCGGCGGATGACATAGCTGTAGCGCTCGGTGACATAGAGCGTGCCGTCGGGAGCGGCCGTGATGCCGTACGGGTTGTTGAATCGCGCGGCGTCGCCCTTGCCGTCGACCGTGGTGCCGGACTGGTCGCGGACCTGGCCGGCGACCGGTGTGATCGACTGGAGATCCGCCGACATCCGCAGGATGGCGTTGCCCGAGGCGAAGGCGTAGCTGCCCGAGGCCTCCCGCACGATGCCGCGCGAGAACGACAGCGGCGCCGGTTGCCGCAGCCCCATGACGGCGACAGGCGACAGCACGCTGATCGCCGGGTTGGGCGGTGTCACCGCCGGCGGCGTCACAACGGGTGGCGTCACGACCGGTGGTGTCACAACCGGCGGTGTCGCGACGGGCGGTGTCACGACCGGCGGGTTCCCGACGGGCGGCACCGTCGGCGCGGGGTCTGCGGGAAACGCCGGCTCGCCGCCTCCGCCGCAGCCGGAGAGGAAGGCGGCGACCAGGGCGCCGACACCGGCGATCACGACGGCGCGGACGCGTCGTTCCATCGGGAACCAGGAAGCACGGGACATGGCGACTCCATGAAGAGGAGAAAGGAGCGCTGCGCGGTCGCAGCGCCTGCTACCCCACTGAACGAAGTCCCGGACATGCGCCGGACAGGGGAAGGACCTCAGCGGGCGTTTTCCGTGTCCCCTGCTTGAGGTTCCCGGCCGCTGTCCAGGCCGGACCGCCCATCTCGTTCAACTGGGCAGGACGACGTGATTCCTCCCGTCGTCCCCAAGGGGAGCGCGATGGACGAGTTGTTCAAGGGCCTGCTGACCGCGGGCACCGTGTTGCTGGTGATGACGGCGGCGCGTCACGGCGGCCGGCGGGTGGCAGGTCTTGTCGCCGCGCTGCCGACCATCACGGCGCCGACGCTGGCCTGGCTGGCGCACGACGAGGGCATGCCCTTCGCGATCAGCGCCGCGATCGGCAGCGTGGCCGCCTGCGCGATGCTGGCGGTCTTCGCGCTGGGGTACGCGCGCGCCGCGCGTCATGGCGGCGCCGCCGTCGCACTGCTCTGCGGACTGGGCGGCGCGCTGGTCATGGCCGTCCCCGCCAAGGCGGCCAGCAGCCACCTGCCCGGGGCCCTGGTGCTGGCGCTCGTCAGTTGCGCCCTCACCTTCGTCGCGATGCCCAGACTCGGTGCGGCGGGCCCGGGGAGGATTCGCCACCGTCCGGTCTTCTGTTCGATGTGGCTGATCGCGGCCATGGCCGGACTGCTCACCGCCGTCGCGACGCTCATCGGCCCGACCCTGGGCGGCTTCGCCGCCGGGCTGCTCTCCTCGCTGCCGCTGATCACCGGCCCGGTCGCCATGGCCGAACACGCCCAGGGCGGCCACCGCGCCGCCGCGCACTTCCTGCGCGGCTACGTCGGCGGGCTTTTCGGCAAGGCCGCTTTCGGCACCGTGTTCGTGCTGCTGGCGCCCCGCGCGGGGGCCGTGGCAGCCTTGTCCCTCGCCTGCGCCTGCGCGTGCCTGCTGTCGACCGTACGGCTACGCCTGCCGCCGCTGCCGGGCGTCGGCCTGCCGCCCCTGCGCACCTCACGGTCGACGGAGTGACACCAGATGACACAAGCCTGTCGGGACTTGGGGACGCGCGGGAGTCCGGACCGCCTTGAACGCGCGCTACCATCGCCGCCACCAACCTCGTTTTGGACGGAAGCACGGCATGGGGGAAGTGACGCAGTTGATCGGACGGGCGCGCGACGGCGACCGCGAGGCCTTCGACAGGATCTTCGAGCTGCTCTATCCCGAGCTGCGGCAGGTGGCCCACCGGCGACTCTCGCGCGGCACCGGCGACGACCTGATGGCGACGACGGCCCTCGTCAACGAGTGCTACCTCAAGTTCCTGCAGCGCGAGACGCTGACGCCCTCGGACCGGGCCCACTTCCTGGCCTACGCGGCCACGGTGATGCGATCGATCATCGTCGACGCCGCACGCCACGCGAAGACCGACCGCCGCGGCGGCGATGCCGAGCAGGTGACGCTGAACTCCGAACTGATCGGCGCCCTGCCCGCGGCCTCCGACGAGATCCTGGCCGTGCACGCCGCGCTGGAGGATCTCGGCCGCGTCGACGAGCGGCTGGGCCGCGTGGTCGAGATGCGCTACTTCGGCGGCCTGGAAGACGAGGAGATCGCCGAGGCGCTGGGCCTGTCCGCGCGCACCGTGCGCCGGGACTGGGACAAGGCCCGGCTGCTGCTCGCGCACGCGCTGCGCGACTGACGATGACGGACGGGACGTCGGCATGACCGCCCTCTCCCGATTCGAAGGCGACTGGCCCGCGATCAGCGCGCTGCTGGACGAGGCGCTCAACCTCTCGCCCACCGCGCGCAAGGCCTGGCTCGAAGGCCTGATCGGCGAACACGCCGTGCATCGCGAAACACTGCGCACCCTGCTCGCGCATCAGGCCGAGGTCGAGACCGACGCCTTCCTCGACACGCTGCCGCGGCTCTTCGCGCCGGGCGGTCCTGGAGGGTCCGATGGGCTCGGTGGGCGGGGTGGGCCGGGCGACCTGGCCTTGCCGTTCGACGGCATCCTGCCGGGCAGCAAGGTCGGCGCCTACCGGCTGATCGAGGAGATCGGCCGCGGCGGCATGGGCACCGTGTGGCTGGCGGAACGGGCGGACGGACTGATGACGCGCCGCGTCGCGCTGAAGCTGCCGCGCATCGTCTGGGGCGACAGCCTCGCGGAGCGGATGGACAGGGAACGGGAGATCCTGGAGACCCTGGCGCACGAACACATCGCGCGCCTGTACGACGCCGGCATCGACGCGCTCGGCCGGCCGTTTCTCGCGATGGAATTCGTCGACGGCGTGCCGATCGACGCGTACTGCCGCAGCCACGGGCTGTCGCTGCGCGAGCGCGTCGCGCTGCTGCTGCAGGTGATGGCGGCGGTGGGGCATGCGCACGGACGGCTCGTCGTCCATCGCGACCTGAAGCCGAGCAACATCCTCGTGACGCGGGATGCGCAGGTGAAGCTGCTGGACTTCGGCATCGCCAAGCTGCTCGAAGGCGACAGCACGATGCGCACCGCGTTGACCGAGTTCTCGGGCCGCGCGCTGACGCTGGACTATGCGAGCCCCGAGCAGATCCGCGGCGATCCGCTGGGCACGGCCAGCGACGTCTACAGCATGAGCGTGGTGGCCTATGAGGTGCTCGCGGGCGTGGGCCCGTACCGCCTCAAGCGGGGCAGCGCGGCCGAGCTCGAAGAAGTGATCGCCGCGGCGGAGATTCCCTTGGCGAGCAGCATCGGCAGCGCCGCGGGCAGCGTGGCCACGGACACCGCTGACATCGCGAGTGCCAGCGCAGATCGCGCGCTGCGCCGGCAACTGCGTGGCGACCTCGACGCGATCCTGAATCACGCGCTGAAGAAATCCCCCGGCGATCGCTATCCGACGATGGAGGCCTTCGCGCAGGACCTGCGCCGCTGGCTGGACGGCGAGCCGGTGCAGGCAAGGCCCGACGGCTGGGCGTATCGCATGGCCAAGCTCGTGCGGCGACACCGCCTGCCGGTGGCAGCGGGCGCCGTCGCCACGCTGGCGCTGATAGGCGGCGCTTCGGTCGCGTTGTGGCAGGCACACCAGGCGGGGCTGCAGACGCAACGCGCGCAGGCCGAAGCCGCCACCGCGCGCGCCGTGCAGGGCTTCCTGGAAGGGGTGTTCCGCGCGAACTCGGCGGACCAGGCCGACCCGGCCAAGGCGCGCGACACGACCGCGCGCGAACTGCTGGACCGCGGCGCCGAGCGCATCGATGCGGAACTCAAGGACGCGCCTGCGGCGCGGCTGCGACTGCTCACCGTGCTGGCCTCGATGTACCAGGACCTGGGCTTGAACGCGCGAGAGGTCGACCTTCAGCGCGAGCGCCTCACCGTGGCGCGCGGGTTGCACGGTCCGACCAGCGACGAGGCGGTACTCGCGATGGCGGCGCTGGCCAACGCGCTGGCGCTCGACACCAAGCGCGAGGAAGCCGCCGCGCAGTTGAAGGAGGCCACGGCCATCCTGGACGCGCGGCAGGACGCGAACTCGCCGACGCGGCTGCAGGTGGAGATCGGACAGGCCTCGCTGAACCGGCGCGCCAAGCCGGAAGTGGCGATGGCATTCGCCGAACGCGCTTTGACGATCGCGCGGAGCGGCAACAACAACGCCGACCTGTTGCTCGTGCTGCGCATCCTCGGCGACGCCGCCCTGTTCAACAAGTCCTTCGAGCGCGCGGAGCGCGCGTATGCGGAGGCCGTCCAACTCTGCGAGGCGAACCCGCCGCTGGGCGCGGGCGATCTGTCGCTGATCTACGGATTCCTCGGTCATGCGCAGCGCGCGCTGGGTCGATACGCCCAGGCCGAAACCAGCCTGCGCAAAGGCATGGAAGCGGAAGTCGCGCGCAACGCCAACGCCGTCCGCGTGGCGGAGACGCAGACGCATTACGCGATCTTCCTCAACCAGGCCGGGCGTTTCCGGGACAGCCTGACGACGCTCGCGCCGGCATGGCGCTGGAGCGAGACCGCCGCAGTCGATCTTCCGCAAAGGCGCTGGGTGCGGGCGTGGCAGGCACGTGCGCTCGCAAGCTACGGTCACACGCAGGCCGCACTGGCCGTCAGCGCCGACGACGTCTCGGTGCTCGGGACGCCCCACCCGCCCGACGGCATGGACGAGCAGGCCCTGACGGACCGCGCGCTGGCGCTGACGAGCTTGGGGCGGCTGTCTGAAGCGCACACCTTGCTCGAACGCCAGCGACAGGCGATCCCCGCCGGCAAGCCACCAGGCCGGCTCTACAGCCTCGCGCTGCGCCGCTGGCAGGTGCGGAGCGGTCAGGCGCGGGAAGCGCTCGCGGGTCTCCAGGCTCAGCGCGCGACGAGGAAACTGCCGCCCGCTCCTGCGGCGGGCGAGCCCGTGGTGGAGCAGGCCGAATCCGCCTGGCTCGAACTCAACGCCGGCCATGCGGAAGTCGCGGAGGCGCAGGCGCGACAAACGCTCGGCGCGATCCGGAACGGCGGCAACGCCGACTACCAGCGCGACCATGAGGCCACCGCCATGCTGGTGCTGGGTCAGGCCTTGCTTCAACAGCAGAAGGCGTCCGAGGCGGAACCGGTGCTGCAGGAGGCCGTGCGACTGCACCAGCGGATCTACGACCCGGCGATGAGCCCCGCGGTGGCGGAAGCGCTCAGCGCATTGGCGCAGGTGCAGCGTCAACAGGTGCAGCGCCAGCAGGCGCAGGGCCAGCAGGTGCAGGGCCAGCAGGAACAAACGCCGCGATGAAGCGCGGCGATGTCCGCTTCCGCATCGGGATCTCGTAATCAGGGATAGGCGGGCGACGGCGCTCGCGGCGGAGATCCCGATGCGCGTTGCGATCCCTTGGCCCGAAGCCTGGCGGCCGTTGCCCTGCGCCGTGGCCACCTCGGCGGCGTATGCCGCGTTGTACACCTTGTCCAACCACGTCACCAGTTGGCGGAGCGATATCGGCGCGGGCGTGTTCGCGTGGGAACGCGGCATTCCCTTCGTCGGCTGGACGGTGGTGCCTTATCTCTCGATCTGCGTCTTCTTCGCGCTGTCGTTCTTCATCGACGCGGACGCCGGGCGCCTTCGACGTCACGTGCTGCGGCTGCTCCTCGTGCTGTTCGTGTCGGTGCTCTGCTACGCCGCGTTCCCGCTGCGCTTCACTTTCGAGCGGCCGCCGACCGAGGGCGCGATCGGTCTGATGTTCGATCTGCTCGGCCATTGCGACATGCCCTACAACCGCGCCCCGTCGCTGCACATCGGCGTGCTGGTGCTGCTGTGGGCGCGCTTCGCGCCGCTGCTGCGCGGCGCGTGGGCAGTGGGGCTTCACGGGTGGTTCGCGCTGATCGGGGTCTCGGTGCTGACGACGTATCAGCACCATGTGCTGGATGTGCCGGCGGGCGCGGCGCTCGGCATCGCGGCAATCGTGCTCACGATGCGGCCGCGGCGTGCGACGCATTCGACGCGAGCATCCTCCACTGCACAGCGTGCAGCAGGCCGGGCTGCCGGCGAGACCGCCCGCGCCTAACTCTTGAGAGGTAGCGCGTCTCGTCGCGCTTACCGTTGTTTGCAGCTCTTGCCTCTACTCGTCGGAGGCGCGGTCATCGAGCGGAAAAAAATGAAATCAATCCAGACAAACTTCCGCGAGAGACGAACATGCAGGATCCCTTCAGTCCGAGCTTGGGCAAGCGCCAGGCTGCGTCGACGACGATCGCGCTGGCCTTCACCGTGCTGCTGAGCGCCTGCGGCGGTGGGGACACCCCAAGCCCGTCCAAGGATCCGACCGATACGCACGGGGCCGCGCCAGCGCCCTCGCCTGCGCCATCCCCAGTACCTGCGCCGGGACCAGCGCCCGCCCCCAGCCCCGCACCGGAACCCTCGCCGGCTCCGTCGCCAGCGCCGAGCCCCGCGCCAGCACCTGGACCTGCGCCAGCACCTGGACCTGCGCCCGCTCCGGGCCCTGCGCCGGCACCCTCTCCTGCTCCGGCCCCGACACTCACCTTCCCCATCGAAGTCCTTGGCGCCGGCGCACCCGATGCACCGACCGTCGTCGGCGCCGAGCTGTCGCTCGATGCCGCTTCACTCGCGACCGCGACGCAGCTGGTGGTGCGCTGCCACCGCTGCGGCTTCTACAACTCGCCGGAGTTCGAGGCGCTCATCAAGCCGCTGACCGGCATCGCCGGCAGCCTGCGCGTGGTCGGCGCCGCCAACGCCGACAACACCAGCGCGGCGGCCTGGATCCCCATCAGCGACACCGGCGTGCAGCTCGACGACATCGAGCGCGCGCACGGCGGCGTCAACGGCGGGCTGCTGACGATCCGCTTCCGCATGCCGCTCGACAGCACCGCGCGGGCGCGTCTGGTCGCGAGTCCCGCCACCAACCGCATCGAGTTCCGCTTCAACGGCACCGACGGCAACTCCAACGGCTTCCGCATCCTCGACCTGCAGCTCCAGGACGCGAGCGGCCGCAACCTCGCGACCAACCCGCGCCGCTGGGCCGACATCGCGGCCGAGAAGACCGCGGGCCGCACCTGGACCGCCGATGCCGACGCGGGCAAGACGCTCTGGAACGCCTCCGGCGTGCTGCTGAAGTCGCCGGTGGTCAACACCAGGATGCGCGCGGCCTGCGCGTCGTGCCATGCGGCCACGGGGCGCGATCTGCAGTACTTCAATTATTCCGACCACTCGATCGTCCAACGCTCGCGCTTCCACGGCCTGAGCGAGACGCAAGGCAAGCAGATCGCCGCCTACCTGCGCGCCGCGCTGACGCAGGTCCCGCATGTGCCGCAGGCGGCGCCGTGGAATCCGCCGTACCAGCCGGGACCGGGACTCGACAGCAAGCCGATCGTCGAATGGGCAGCCGGCGCCGGCATCGACGCGGTACTACCGGACGCGAAGTCCTTCGTCAACGTCTTCGCCGGCAAGGCGGCCAACACGACCACCGCGGTGACGCAGGCCGAACTCGACGCCGCGATGGACCCGAGCCCGGGCAAGGTGCTGAACACGCGCGAGATGCCGATCCCGCTGCAGTTGCCCGACTGGAACGCCTGGTTGCCGATCACGCATCCGCTGGACATCTGGACGCCGGACGCGGGCCAGAGCCAGGGCCTGTTCGAAACCCAGGGCGACACCGGCTCCAACCCGATCAAGGTGGTCAAGCGCATCGCCGACTGGCTCGCGGCCAACAGGAATCCGAACGGCGTGTACGGCGACTGGAGCCACCTCACGGCCGACCAGCGCGAACGTGCGCAGTACTGGCTGACCGACCCGGGCATGCGCATCCTCGACTTCGTCGGCGGCGGTCGCGGCAGCCGCGTGTCGTCCAACCCGTCGCAGCCCTTCGGCGCGGAGATCGGCGGACGCAAGCTGCAGGCCTTGCTGTCGTCGTCGACGCAGTCCTCGGCGACGGCGCTGTATCCGAACGCGAAGGCCGGCTACAGCAAGGAGGCCTTCATCGAGCGCGCCATGTTCGGGATGATCCATTGGATGGGCGTCAAGCAGTGGGAGCTGGCGCACGAATTCGGACTGGAGAATTCGACAGCCTCGTTCCGCGGCAAGAAGGACGCGAGCGGCAAGTGGGTCGGCGAAGGCGAGAAACGCGGCTGGCCCTTCAGCTGGCCGAGCGTCTTCTACATGGCGCCGCACATGCTCTACGTCGACGAGCAGACGGCGCAGGGCAAGCGCGAGTTCTACTTCTCCTGGGAGCCGCGGCTGACTTCGTACTACCGGACCAATCAGTGGTACCAGTTGCAGATGACGATGAACCCGGGCTGGACCGGCGCGTCGGAGGGTCCGATGGACTGGCCGTACCACATGGGTTTCACGACGGCGGTGGTGGACGACCTGATGACCGCGAAGGCGCCTTCGCAGGTCTCGGCGTCGCATCTGGCGCGCTACTTCCAGGTACGGACCAAGCTGGCGCAGCTCGCCAACACCAGCCTGTCCTTCAACAAGCCTGATCCGGCCGCACCGACGGATCTGTTCCGCAACGAGGGGCATCGCAGCCGCGCCTCGCTGGCGATCCACAAGCTGGGCGTCGGCGAGGTGGTCGACCGCGGCCCTGAGAGCTGGGAGAAGTCGCGCTTCAGGCTGCTGGACGACGTGACACCGGGGCTGCATCTGATGTTCATCAACAGCTCGATGTCGCTCTACAACACGATGTACGCGACCACGACCTACGAGCAATGGCGTCGATGCGATCCGAACGCGCTCTTCGGCAGCGAGCCCGAGATCAAGTCAGGCTTCCGGTTCTGCCTCGACGCGAAGCGCACGCCGCTGCCGTTGAACGGCAAAGGCCAGCCGCATCTCGTCGGCGGATGGGTGGACTGGACCAGTGAGCAGTACATCACCTGGAGCGTGATCTCGGCGCGCAATCACGGCGCCGAAGCCCAACGCCTGAAGACCTTCTCCGACTGGTCCGGACGGATGTGGAAGGAGTGAGCAAGGCCCGCGTTTCTCCACGCGGATCACTCCAGCCTGGCGTCGATGCGGACGATCTTCCCGTCCGCGTTGATGTCCAGTTCAAGGATCCCGATCTCGTGGCCGAAGTCCCCTGTGAAATCGACGCGGGCTCGGCCTCTCCGAGGACCCAGGGGATCGCGCTAGGCGAGGCACCCACAGTGACGGTCGTCCCGCTGTCTTCGGGAGGCCTACGGCAAGTGTCGACCCCTCGATGGACGGCGGCCTGCGGATTGAAGCGCCCGCGCTCTCGGCGACAAATTCGGCGTGGCATTGCGTCGTGGGATGATCGAGCAACGCTGCCTCAAAGCCTCGCTGATGGCACTCCCCGAGTCAATCCCTTCCGCCCATGCCGACCTCTCCCGACCTCCTCGCCCGACTCAGCAACAACGACGACCCCGATGCCAAGGTGCTGTCGAAAATGGTGGCCTTGGGCGCTGATCTGTCGCAGCCGCACTTCCCCCATTTCGCATTCGATGCGAAGGAAGAAGCGTCCGCGATGGCGGTCGCCGAGTCGCTGGCCCAACTCGATTTCGACGTCCAGATCTTCGGCCCGCAGGACGACGCGCCCACCTGGCAGGTGGTCGCGACGCGTCGGATGGTCCCCGACCTCGATGAGCTGATGGCACTGACCGTGCAATTCGAGATGCTCGCGAAGACGCACGGCGTGGTCTACGACGGTTGGGGGGCGGAGATCGTCGAGTGATGCGAGGGGTGAGCCAGACCGGCATCGTCCATAAAAAAGGGAGGAGCCGAAGCTCCTCTTTGTCCAGGGCGGCCTGTTGGAGGCCGGACCAGCAGAAGTGGTCTGCCTGCCGTGGCAACGCGACGCCTCACTGGGCGTCGTCGAGAAGCAGTTCCAAGCCGATCCGCTCGCCGCTGCGCACGCGGCTGATCGCGTGCTTCAGGCTCACCCGGTAGTAGCCCTTGGCGCCCTTGTGCGGGCGATGCGCCACAGCGATGACGCCCAGGTCGCCGCGCCGGAGCGGCAGCACGATGGGCCGCGATTGCATGCGCGGTCGCTGCTCGGTCAGGACGAATTCGCCGCCGTTGAAGTCCGTTCCCGGCTCGTTGAGCACGGCCACAAGCTGCAGGGGAAATGCGTGCGCGCGCTCGCCGTACTGGTGGAGCGCTTCATGCTCATCGACACGCAGTCGCGTGAAGATCGGAGGGATGCGATCGTCGGACACGCCGCGGACATGCGCCGTCCACTGGTCGAGCGTGGCCGGGTACCTGTCCGCGACATCGCGCACCGCGTGCCAATGGTTGGCAGTCGGAACGAGGCGCTCGTAGAGGTGCTTCCGCAGATCCTCGATCACGCCGAGACGCGTCGTCTCCCACGCGCTGCTCAACGACAGCAGCTCAGCGATCAGGCCGTCGTCCAACACGCCGGGAAGGACGGCGCAGCCCTCCTCGTTCAGTTGCGCTTCAATGCTCGGCCAGTCCAAACGATCGATGGCGCGTTCCACGCTCGTCACTGCACGCCCTGCCCGGCTTCACGCAACAGCAGTTCGCGCTTGCGATCGACGCCCCAGCGGTAGCCGGACAACTCCCCATTGCGACGCACCACGCGATGGCAGGGAATGGCGACCGCCAGCGGATTCGCACCGCAGGCTTGGGCGACGGCACGCACCGCCTTCGGCTGGCCGATGCGCGCCGCGACCTGCGCGTAGCTGACGGTCGCGCCGGGAGGGATCTCCCGCAGCGCCTGCCAGACCCGTTCCTGGAAGGCCGTGCCCTGCACGTCCAGCGGCAGGTTCAGACCGAGCGACGGCGCCTCGATGAAACTGATCCTGGAGATCCTCAACCAGTGGCTCGGGATCGTCGTCCATCAGGATGGCGCAGATGCCGACCTGGCTCTGCGCCACCAGGATCGCGCCCAGCGAGCACTGCGCCACCGCGAACCGGATCTGCATGTTGGGCCCGCCGGCGCGGTACGCCCGCGCCTGCATGCCGAGCATGTTGTCCGCCTCGGCGTAGAAGCGGCTATTGGAGTTGAAACCGGCGTCGTAGATGGCAGTCGTCACCTTCGCGCCCTTCTGGCCCAGTTCCTGCCGCAGCTTGTTGGCTCGGAACGCGGACGCATAGCCCTTCGGGGTCAGCCCCGTCTCTGCCTTGAAGATGCGATGGAAGTGGAACGGGCTCATGCCCGCTTCATCGGCCAGTTCATCGAGGCTGGGTGGTGTTTCCGCGCGCTCGATCATCCGGCAGGCCTTCGCGATCGCCGCCGCGTGCTGTCTGGCCATCGCGGTCCGATCGCCGGACGGGCGCTGACTGGCGCGGTAGCCGGCGGCCTCCGCAGCCTGCTCGTTGGCGAAGAACTCGACGTTCTCGCGCTTGGGCAACCGGGCAGACGCACTCGGTCTGCAATAGATGCCGGTCGTGCGGACACCGTAGACGAAGTGCCCATCGGCGCGGGCATCGCGCGCCTGGACGGCCGCCCAACGCTGAGCGTCGTCCGCATAGTTCCCGTCGACCGAGGCACTTTCGCTGTCTTCCGGGAGACGGTTCTGGGTGGTGTTCATGGTGTTCACGGTGTTCAATGCTGTGGACGCAGTGTCGGAAAGCGCCTGATCGCAGGCACCTCGTTTCTTGCGATCGAATTCGTTGGCAGGCGGTCGGCTGCTCACCCCGCCTTGCGGAACGTCAGGTTGATCCGCTGGCTGCCGAGCTCGGCATGTGGGCTGTCCTTCAACGCCATGACGCCGTGATAGCGCAGCCGATCCTCGGCTCCCCACACGACCACGTCGCCGTGGAACAGGGGCACCTTTGCGGTCGCGTCGTCGCGTCGCAGGCCGCCGAACAGGAACACCGCCGGCATGCCCAGCGACACGGACACGATGGGTGCGCCGAGGTCCCGCTCGTCCTTGTCCTGATGCAGACTCAGCTTCGCGCCGGGCGCATAGCGGTTGATCAGGCAGGCATCGGGCTCGAAGGCGTCGAAGTCCGCCGCCGCTGCGGCATCGTGCGCGAGGCGCCTGAATATCTCCGGCATGGCCGGCCACGGCAAACCCGTCTCGGGATCGATCGCCGCGTATCGATAACCGCGCCGGTCCGAGGTCCAGCCCAGCGCGCCGCAGTTGGTCATCGCGACAGACATGGTGTAGCCGCCAGGGGTCACGAGATGCCGGAACGCTGCGTTCCGCGCCACCTCGTCGACCGCCCTCAGCAGCTCGCCGGCGACAGGTCTTGCGAATCCCCGCAGCAGGCACGCACGTGGCCCCAGCTGATGGACGCCGTCCATCTCCGTGTCGTCGAACAGTGCCCGTGTGCTCACGCTGTCACCTCTTCACCTTGCATCGTGGAAGATCAAACCCACCGTATGACGTCGGCCGCTTCGAAGCCGACTGACGCCGTGACGCAGGGCCACGGTGCGAGTGTCTCCGCGCCGGCCCGGGACGGGGCGCTGGTTCACGGCGAACACGAGCGCGTCGCCCTGCGTGAGCGGAACAACCTCCGCGGTCTGATGCGCCGAACGTGTCTCGGTCATCACGAATTCTCCGCCGTCGAAATCTTCGCCCGGTCGCGACAGCAGGATCGCGACCTGCAGCGGGAACACGTGCTCGCCGTAGAGATCCTGATGAAGACAGTTGTAGTCGCCTTCACCGTACTGGAGGATCAGCGGCGTCGGACGCGTCTGCCCGGCGCGATGGCATCGCTCCAGGAATTCCGGCAGCGCTTCCGGATAACGCACGTCGATCCCGAGCCGCTGGTTCCAGCGATTGGCGATGGGCACCAGCTTCGGATACAGCGCGTGGCGCAGATCGTTCAACAGCGGCGGCAGCGGATAGGCGAAGTACTTGTACTCGCCGCGACCGAATCCGTGGCGGGCCATCACGACCTTGGACCGGAAGCCAGCGTCCTGCGAATACAGCGCGGCCAGTTGCCGGCATTGCGTGGCCGACAGCAGGCCCGGAAGAACGGCATTGCCCCTCGCGTCGAGCGATCGCTCGACGTCGGCCCACGCTCGCGGATCGGAGCAGAAGTCCGGATTGGGATTCGGATCGGGGCTCTCGCGAGCGCTGGCGACAGCGACATCGGTCATCTCAGTTCCTTCAGATCGAATGGGATGAACCCAGTCTAGGAACGCCAGGGAATCCAGAAACTCTGATCCTTGCGATCGAATTCGGATCGCATCGGCATGGCGAAGTCGGACGTGGGTCGCCGAGGCGCCGTTCTGCACCGCGTGGGAACACAGCGACATGCAGGTCCGCGCCTCCGCGGACCTCGCCGTCATCCGCTACCGCGCGCGACTGAGCTTCCCGTCGGGGAAGGTCGTCGACTGCTGGCACATGGACGTCTACGAGCGCCGTGCGACCGGCTGGATGGCCGTGTGGTCGAAGGCAACGGCCGTGCCGTCGCCGTCGGCCTGACGCCGCCTCACGGCAGGCTGCTCACCACGATCTCATCCGACTTCGACTCGTCGAACGCCATGCGTTCCTTCAGGCCTTCGTGCTCGTCGTAGGGCGTCTCGTAGGACCACACGGCGTCGTTGGCGCTGTGGTCGCCGACCTCGACATCGAAGTAACTCGCCTTGCCCTTGAACGGGCATTCGGTCGAGGTCTCCGTCCGTTTCAGCCGATCCTGTCGCACATCCCCGCGCGGGAAGTAGAAGCGCGGCGGGTGGCCGTCCTCGTCGACGCGCACCACGTCGCGCGAGTCCGCGATCGTCTGACCGGCGAACACGGCGATCATGCGTTCGCCGACCTGGCTCTCCCTCACGTGGTGCTCGGGATGTAAACGATGGCCGGGGGACTTGCTCATGACGAACCTCGATGAAAGTGGCGGAGGAAACCGTCACCGAGCAATCGGCATGCCGCATCCCGTCACACCGTCATCAGACCGGGCGGACGACATTGATGACTGCGACGGCGGCTCCGTCTGCTGCACGACCTGCGGCGGCTGCACCGGCTCGGTCCCGAACGAACCGACTTTCGCTCCCGAGGCGCACGCCGACGCGGAAAGCGAAGCGCGATTCGCCGCCGGAGGGCGTTTTCCCAGGGCGATCGACTCGCTACGTCGTGGCACGGTGCTTGCGAAAGAGGAGGCAAGGAGCACCGCCCCATGTCGCATCCCCTGGTCGACTACAGCCCCGAGACCGAGGCTCAGGAAAGCATCCCGCCGGGACCGCTGGCTGCCGTCGCGCAGCGCACGCCCGCCTCGGCCGGCGTGTTCAACGAAGGCCAGGTGCTGGAGCTCGCCGCGCAGCTGCTGGAGGCGCGCACCGCGCCCGCGCTGACCGCAGGCATCCATCGCCTGATCGAGCGCAGCGCCCGCCAGCTCGGCACGTCCGTCGATCCGGCCGCGGCGCAGGCGCTGCTGGGCGCGCTCGGCCGGGCCGCCCTCCGCGTCCTGCCCTGCGCCGCCTGCCCCCGCGGCAACCAGCCCGTCGCCGCCGCGACGCGCGCCGCCGGCCTCGAGCTCGAAGGCCTCAGCCCCGAGGACAAGGAGTTCGAGCTCGCCCGCAATTTCGTACGCCTGTCCGCCGATGCCGTTCGCCGTCTCGCCGCCTCCGCGGCCCGTCCGTCATCGACCGCCCCGCGCCCGGCCGCGCAAGCCGCATTCGTCCTGGCCGCGCGCCATCACGCGCCCGGCCTGCTGTCCTCACCCCCTCTCAATCAGGAGCCCACCATGCACGACCTCGATCGCACCCAGATGGAATACGAGAACGAGCAGTTCGAATACGGAGAGAACGAATGGTCGACGGAATCCGGCGCCTTCAGCGAAGCTGAAGAAATGGAGCTCGCCAACGAGCTGCTGTCCGTGACCAACGAAGGCGAGCTCGACCGCTTCCTGGGCAATCTGCTCAGCCGTGCGACCCAGGCGATCGGCAACTTCGCGCGATCCCCCGCCGGTCAGGCCGTCGGCGGCGTGCTCAAGGGCGTCGCGAAGAAGGCGCTGCCCATGGCCGGCACCGCCCTCGGCTCCTACTTCGGCGGACCGCTGGGCGCCAGGATCGGCAGCGGCCTGGCCAACGCAGCCAGCAATGCGCTCGGGCTCGAAGCCGAGATGGCCGGCGAGGACCGCGAGTTTGAAGGCGCCAAGCAGTTCGTGCGCCTGGCCGCACAGACCGCCGCGCAGGCAGCCTCCGCGCCACCGAATGCGGACCCGCGCGCGGTCGCCCAGCAGGCCGCCGTGGCCGCCGCCAGGCAACTGGCGCCGGGTCTGCTCACCGGCGGTGCTTCGGCCGGTGGCGTCGGCGCGAACACCCCGTCGACCGCCTCACGTCCGGGCGCCGCCGCCAGCGGCCGCTGGGTGCGCCGCGGCCATCGCATCGTCATCTACGGCGCGTGAACCACCATGGCCATCGGCACCTACCCCGCGTGGTTCCTGATGCAGGAATCGCGTGCGCTGCTGACGCGGCTGGCGCGGGTCAAGCCCTTCGCGCTGGTCGAGCCGATGCTGCCCGCGGCCAACCTGCTGCCGGCCGCGCAGAGCGCCATCGAAGGCCATCTGACCGCCGGCCGGCGCGAACTGCGTCGACTCGTCCACGGCTTCATGGCCTGGCTCGCCAGCAGCGCCGCCCAACGCGCCAGCGCCGCCGAGGCGCAACGCCGCTTCGCCTACCTGCGGCTCAAGTTCAACGCGGTGTTGACGCAGTTCGACCTCTTCAGCGACGTCGTCACGCAACGCAGCGAGAACGAGAGCGGCGTCTGGCTCTCCGGCCTCGACGTGCTGTCGGCCGACGCGCTCGCGCTGCGCGGCCGCTACTACGACTCGCCGCCGGTGATCTGCTACCTCGACCGCGGCCCCGGCGCGGCCATCCGCCGCGCGCGCACGCGCCTGCCCGGCGGCGGCACCAGCCCGGTCGCCGTGATCCGCGTGCCCCGCGAACGCATGATCGGCAGCGGCATCGCCTCGTCGCTGGTGCACGAGGTCGGCCACCAGGCGGCCGCATTGCTCGGTCTCGTCGACTCGCTTCGCCCGGTGCTGCGCGGGCTTCAGCAAGGCGCCGGCGACGGTGCCGTCGCCTGGGGCCTCTACGAGCGATGGATCAGCGAGATCGTCGCCGACTTCTGGTCCGTGGCCCGCATCGGCGTCGCCGCGCCGACCGGCCTGATGGCCGTGGTCAGCCTGCCGCGCGCCTTCGTCTTCCGCATCAACGTCGACGACCCGCATCCGGTGCCGTGGCTGCGCGTGAAGCTCAGCTGCGCGATGGGCGACGCGCTCTACCCGCATCCGCAGTGGGCGCGGCTCGCCGCGATGTGGGAGTCCTTCTATCCCACCCACGGGCTGGACGCCGCGTCGCTGCATCTGCTGCGACGGCTGCAGGCGCTGATGCCGGCCTTCGTCAGCGTGCTCGTGCAGCACCGTCCCGCGGCGCTGCGCGGCCGCACGCTGGCTCAAGTCCTCGATCTCGCCGAACGCCGACCGGCGCGGCTCGCGGCGCTGTTCCGGCTCTGGTCCCGGCTGCCGGCGCTGATGTACCGCGCGCCGCCGTCGCTCGTCTTCGCGGTCATCGGCCAGGCGCGCTGCGACGGCCGGCTCAGCCCCGAAGACGAATCGCTGCTGCTGGGCAAGCTGCTCACGCACTGGGCGCTGACCAGCACGCTGGACACCTCGTTGACCTGCGCCTCGGCGCGGGGCCGCCGCTTCACTTCCACCGAAGGAGAACCCTGATGAGCAAGCACCATCACGACCACGACACCGATCGCCGGTCCTCGATCGAGGTCCGGGTGCGCGACAACAGCGGCGCGCAACGTCCGATCGCTCGGGCCCAGGTCGGCCTGTTCCCCGCCGTCGCCCTGGCCGCCGGCAAGGCGGCCGCGGGCCGGAGCGCCGCCGGCAAGCCGCCCGCCGACGACAACGTGCTCTTCGTCAAGTGCAGCGACGACGACGGCTGCCTGCGCTTCGACGACGTCGAGCCCGGCGACTACGTGCTCGGCTTCCTGCACCACCCGCGGACGTATTCGGAGAGCTTCACCGTCGGGGAGGACCACGCCTGCGCGCAACTCCTGACCCCGGACTTCGGCGCCGATCTCGTCGCGCGCTGGATGACCCGCGACTGCGAGGAGCTGGACTGCCGTCCGCCCCAGGCCGGCGACTACGTGAAGGCCACGGTCGTCCACGTCCGCAACGAGCAGTTCCGCGTCGTGCCGCCGCAGGGCTCGACCGAGCTGTCGCACGACAACACCTCCACCGTGTTCTCCACGGCCCTGCCGCGGGCCGGCCGCTTCGAGCTCGGCTACGAGGTCCGCTCCCCGGCGCTGGGCGCCGCGGCGGGACAGGCGCCGGCCGTGCTGATGCTGGCCCACTCGGGCCATGTCACGCCGCTGCCGGCCCAACCCGTCACCGGACAGCTCGGTATCGCGCTCAGCCGCACCGAGACCGAGCCGACCGAGGACGTCACGCTGTGGCTGGCCATCCGCAACGGCACCGACGCGCTGGGCTTCAACCACTACCTGCGCTTCATGGACGTGCTGTTCGGCGGGAAGCGGCATGGGCCGCGCCACGGCGGCCGCCACGGCGATCGTGACGATGGCGGCGGCGAGCTGGGTCGCATCAACCGCGCGGGCCGCGGCGGACGCGGCGGCGACTTCGACGCGGAGACCGAAGCCTTCGAGCAGCTCAAGCTCAAGCGCTTCCTGCCCTTCAACGACAGCGACTCCTACCGCGTGCTCAAGGCCGCGACCGAGGCCTTCGTGATGGTCAACTGCGGCGTGCTGCAGGGCGGCGACCACGACCTCGCCTTCCGCCCGCGCCACGACAACGCCTACCTGGACCGCCGCGACCTGCCCGCCTTCGACGACTCGCGCGGCAGCTTCAACGACTACCTCGAACGGCCGGGCGGCCTGCTGCCCTACCTGGCGCTGGTCGCGCGCAAGCTGCCCGACATCCCCATCATCGAAGGCAACCCCGACGGCGCCCACCTGGCGGTCGGCTTCGTGCACGACAAGCTGGCCAATCCCTGCCTGGTCGAGCTGATCTGGTGTTACTGGCACGAGGAGGCGATGCTGGTCCAGACCATGAACGCGGTGACGCGCCGCTTCCAGAACCGCGCCGCGCCGGGCACGCCCGATCCGCTGGCCAACCTGGAGATCGATCCGCTGCGGCCGCTCAACAGCCTGCTGTGGGGCTACACGCAGGACGAGCAGCACCGGCTCACCGTCAACCGCCGCAACGCCGAGTACGCCCATCAATACGGGCTGACGCTGCGCGGCAAGGCGGTGCGGGAGTACCGGCTCGCGGACTCGCGCTCGCAGTTCCTGGAAGGCTTCCACCACCTGCTGCGTCTGCTGACGACCTTCTACAGGCAGGACGACGACACCACCGTCAAGGCCGACGCCTTCCCCGTGCTGAACGCGTTGAAGGAAGTCCACCTGGTGATGTCGCAGGGCGCGCACAACAACTTCGGCGAGCTGGCGACCACCGCGCGCATCGAGATGCTGATGCAGCAATGGCTGCTCGGCCGGCCCGAGTTCCGCGAATTCCTGCCCAGCCGCATCATGGTGGCCTACCCCGAGCCGTGGATGGACCGCGTCGACGCGATGAAGAAGCTGCAGGGCTGGACCGACACGAGCGTCGTGCACTTCCGCAACCTGGCGATCTTCGGCGAGCAGATGATGCTGTCGATCCGCTTCGGCGCCTGGAGCGAGGTCTACGAGCCCACGCAGGCCTTCAACTGGGCGCGCTTCTGGCGGCCGCAGGTGCAGGGCTACATCCACGCCTACCGCGCCGCGACCGGCATCGACCTCGCCAGCGAGACCTTCGATCCCGCCGCCGACGCCACCCTGCCCTCGCTGCTGATGCAGCGCCGGCTGGCCCAGCAGCAGCGCAACGCCTGATCTCCTCAAGCCCAGCGGAGGTTCCATGAATCCCCCCACATCCTTCGAGTTGCTGGCCACCGGCAACGAATTCGAGACCGCGTCCGAGGAGTTCGAACGCGGTCATCGAGGCGGCTATGGCGGCGGCCGCTCCGGCGGGTCCCGCCACGGGTCGCAGCGCCGATATCCGCCGTCCCAAAGACGATCGCCGCAACGGTCACCGCAGCGGTCGTCCCAGCGTTCGCCGCAGCGACCGCCGCCGCGTTCGTCTTGGCCTTCGCGCGGCTCGCCGTGGGGCCGCTACGGCGCGGCCTGGGAGCCCGCGACGTGGCCCGCCTGGGGCGGTCCCGGCTCGCGCTACACGCAGTGCATGCAGCAATGCCTGGCGGCGCCGTATGCAGCGCCGTACGCGCCGCCTGAGTCCGCCCCTGCCCCCGCCGCCGACGCGGGTCCCGCGCCGGCCCCCGATGCCCCCAGCGAGGAGATGACCATGCACCCGATCCGTTGCAACTGCCCCCGATGCGGTAACGCCCAGGAGACCTTCGAATTCGCCGACGAAGGTGAAGGCGAATACGAGGGGGAATTCGAGGGCGAGTACGAAGGCGAAGGCGAGTACGAAGGGGCGTACGAGGGCGAGTACGAGGGCGAGTACGAGGGCGAGTACGCAGGCGAAGGCGAATCCGGCTCGCCCTTCAGCGAAGCCGAGGAAATCGCGCTCGCCGCGGAGCTGCTCTCGGTGTCCAACGAAGCCGAGCTCGAGCAGTTCCTCGGCAAGTTGTGGAAGGGGGTGAACAAGGTCGCCGGCACGGTCGGCAAGATCGCCAAGCCCTTCTCGGGTGTGCTGAAGGCGGTGGCCAAGAAGGCGCTGCCCTTCGTCGGCGGCGCGCTCGGCTCGATGATCCCGATCCCCGGCGTCGGCACGGCGCTGGGCACGGCCTTGGGCAGCGCGGTGAGCTCCGCGCTGGAGATGGAGTTCGAAGGCCTGGAGCTGGAGGACCGCGAGTTCGAGATGGCACGCCGCTTCGTGCGCATCGCCGGCACCGCCGCGCAGCAGACCGACGACGGCACCGCGCCCGCTGAATTCGAGGCCACCGTCGCCGCCGCCGCGCAGCAGCATCTGCCGCACTTCAGCGGCCGTGCGTTGCCCGGCGGTCCGACTGGCGCGCGTCGCGCGGGTCCGCGCAACGGCGGTCGCTGGACGCGCCGCGGCTCCACGCTGGTGCTGCACGGCGTCTGATCAGCCACCTACCGGGAGACGCACATGGACACGCGCGAATTCGAGATCGTCGGCGAGTGGGGCCTGGGCGACGTGATCGGCGGCATCGGGAGCCGGATAGGCCAGGTCGCGGGCCAGGTCGCCGGACAGATCGCCGGCACGCTGGCCGGCGCCGGCATCATCGACCTGACCGACAAGGCCGACAAGCGCAACCGCCACGGCATGCGCCCGGCCGCGCAGGTGAAGGCGCTGGTGCTCCACCAGATGGCCTGCTGCCGCAACCGCAAGAACGCGATGACGGACTACCTGAAGATCGGCTCGCACTTCGCGATCCTGCCCGACGGCCGCATCCTGCAGCTGCATCCGGAGCTCGCGATGGTCTGGGCCAGCAACGGCTTCAACCACGGCAGCGTGGCGGTGGAGTTCGCCGGCAACTTCCCCAACACCAAGGGCAAGTGGTGGCAGGGCGACAAGTTCGGCCGCGACCAGGTCACGCCGGCGCAGCTGGAAGCCGGGCGGCGGCTGGTGCGCCACCTCGTCGCCAAGATCGGGCTGAAGACCATCCTCGCGCACCGCCAGAGCAGCGCCTCGCGCGAGAACGACCCCGGTCCCGACATCTGGTACCACGTCGGGCAATGGGCCGTCGACACGCTGAAGCTCAGCGACGGCGGCGCGGGCTTCAAGGTCGGCGACGGCAACGCGATCCCGGACTTGTGGCGCACCTGGGGCCGCAGCCCGCCGGTGAAGGAGGCCGAGTTCGGCGAGACCGGAGCCCATGAGATCGGGGAGCTTGGCGAGTCCAGCGGATACGGGGAGCCCGAAGGCGAACAGGAGAGCGCCCTCGGTCCGCTGACCGCGACGCTGAACTGGATGAAGAAGACCTACACGCGCGCCGAGATCCGTCGGGCCGGCGGGATGTTCAGCGACTTCGGCGGCGTGTACATCGCGGTGGTGCCCGCGGCAGCGGCCGGCGCGAAGCCGAAGGTCCTGAAGGTGGGCATGAGCGACACCTTCGCGCGGCGCATGGGCGACGCGGAGCACGTCGCCCTGGAGCGATCCAACCCCCGCCTGCGCTACTACCTGGCCAAGGTGCACGGCCATCGCGGCCCGCACGGCGTGGCCGGCGTCGTGCGCATGGTCGAGCTGGCGCTGGCGCGGCTGCTGCGACGATCCGGCGACCTGACCGGCGCGCAGCTGCCT
Organism: Mitsuaria sp. CC2; assembly: GCF_048957715.1. NCBI lineage: Bacteria > Pseudomonadati > Pseudomonadota > Betaproteobacteria > Burkholderiales > Sphaerotilaceae > Roseateles > Mitsuaria sp. CC2. Next base: position 134,588 of record NZ_JARVXN010000033.1, read on the forward strand.
TTCACGCCGTCGCTCACGCGGGGGCCGGTGAAGATCGTCAACGCCCTGCCCTCCGATCTGAAGGATCAGTTGGCGGCCGCGCTGAAGGCCGCGCCGCTTCCGCCCACCGGATTCGGCGCCATGCCGCCGGGTCAGCTCGTGCTGCCGCGCGGCGTGCGCTGGGAGTTCGAGCAGATCGCGCCGGCTTGAGCACGAGCACGAGCACGAGCATGATCATCGACTGCCACTGCCATGCCGGTCCCGGCGACGGCTTCACCGGCCCGTGGGACAGCGGCGCGCCACTGCGCGACTACGCGCGGCGCGCCGCGCGGGCCGGCATTGCGCGCACGGTGATCTTCGCGGCCTTCCACTCCGACTACGGGCGGGCGAACGCGGCGGTCGCGCGCATCGTCGCGGCTCAGCCGCGGCGGTGGATCGGGTTCGTCTTCGTGCACGCGGCCCGTGACCGCGGGCGCATCCGCGAACTGGTCCGGACCGGCGTCGAGGACTACGGCTTCGTCGGCATCAAGCTGCATCGCCATGACGCCAACATCTCGCGCGAGGTCTGCGAAGCGGCGCGCGAACACGCGCTGCCGGTGCTCTACGACGTGGTCGGCGAAGTGGCGCAGGCGGAACTGCTCGCGCAGGAATTCCCCGATGTGAACTTCATCGTGCCGCACCTGGGCAGCTTCGCGGACGACTGGCGAGCTCAGCATGCGCTGATCAACACGCTGGTCCGTCGCGACAACATCCACGCCGACACGTCGGGCGTGCGGCGCTTCGATGTGCTGCTCGAAGCGGTCCGGCGCGCCGGCGCGCACAAGGTGCTGTTCGGCAGCGACGGGCCTTGGCTGCATCCGGGTGTAGAGCTGCAGAAGGTGCGGGCGCTCGGACTCTCCGCGTCGGACGAAGCGCTCGTCACCGGCGGCAACCTGCTGCGCCTGACGGCGCGCGTTCGACTCCCTCTCCCGCGGTGCGCGGGAGGGGAACAACGCAGCGGCGAAGATTGTCACGCCGGGGCTCGTTGACTGGCGCGCCGGATCTGCAGCGCGCGGTCGGTGACGCCCAGCCGCGCGGCGGCGCGCTGCAGGTTGCCGCCTTCGCATTCCAGCGCCATCTCCACCGCCAGCTCGGTGGCGCGCTGGCTGATGTCCTTCATGCCGATGCCCAGCTGCACCGCCGCGCGTATCGCCGCGCGGAAGCTGTTGTCCGGCCACAGCGGCGACGCGCCGGGGACCGCGCGGTCTTCCGGCGCGATGTCGCCGACCGTGATGACGCCCCGGCCGCAATGGCGATGGCAGATGCGCGTGACCAGCTGGCGCAGGTCGCGCACGTTACCGGGGTAGTCGCGCGCCACCAGGAACTCGCACACCGCCGGATCGATCGTCGGCTCAACGGCCGGCCCTCCGGTCGGCGACAGCAACTCGCGCATGAAGTGCCGCGCCAGCGGCAGCACGTCATCCTTGCGCTCGCGCAGCGGCAGCGTGCGGCATTGCCAGCCGGCGATGCGGTAGTAGAAGTCCGCGCGGAAGCTGCCATCCGCGATGCCCCGCTCCAGATCGCGGTGCGTGGCCGAGACCAGGCGCAGGTCGCTGCGCTGCCAGGTGTTGCTGCCCACGCGCTTGTACTGGCGTTCCTGCACCGCGCGCAGCAGCCGCGCCTGCAGTTCGGGCGGCAACTCGCCGACTTCGTCGAGGAACAACGTGCCCTTGTGCGCGAGCGCGAAGGCCCCTTCGCGCGCGCCCACCGCGCCGGTGAAGGCGCCCCGCTCATGCCCGAAGAACTCGCTGCCGCTCAGTTCGGGCGACAGCGTCGTGCAGTCGACGACGACGAACTCGCCCTTGTCGGGCCGCGGGTCGAGGTCGTGGATCAGGCGCGCGATCAGTTCCTTTCCGGTGCCGCTTTCGCCGGTGATCAGCACGGACGACGAGGTGGAGACCGTCGCCTCGATCACGCTGCGCATCGAGCGCCGCCACGCGGGGCTGGTGCCGACCAGGCAGGACGCCACCGCGGGCGAATCGACCAGCGCGTCGACCCTGAACCAGTGCTGCAGGCGCGCGCTGATCTCATCGGCCGTCGCGGGCAGCGCCGGCCACTGCAGCACGTCGCGCGCACCGGACTCGATCAGCGTCCATTGGGCCGCGCTCGACAGGGTGTCGGCGCCGACGCAGATCGCCAGCAGCATCGCGCTGTCGCCATGACGTCGCAGCAGCGCGAGCAGCTCCTCGTCGCAGGCGCCGAACACGACCAGTCCCAGCGTTCCCGGCTCGTCGGACGGCGCGGCGCTCACGGAGACGCCGGCGCATTTCAGCAGCGCGAGGCAGCGCTCAGGCAGACCGGCGTCGCACGACCCGGTGAAGACGATCCAGGCCGATGGCACCGATGGCTCCCCCGTAAGCATCCCAGCAGCGATGGCTGCTCCATGGCGCGACTGGCTCCCGGCTTTCTGTCGTTCTTCAAGGGCAACCCTGCATCACTGCCCGCGGCCTGAACTGCGATCACGTCCGAGTCAGTCTAGGTGGCGCGCTCCCACGCAACATCCCTAATCCCGCCATGCAACCAGATGCTTCCTGCCCGGACGCGCAAGCGCTGGTGTCCCTCGTCCCCACATTCGGGGATGACCATCGTCGCGAGACGGCCTAGCCTTGGCGTTTCGACAAGAAGAAGCACTGAGGGAGGATGGCCATGGCAACAGGCACGGACGCGAGCGACGTCGGGAGCACGCACACGCACAAGGACACGGGCACGCACGAGAGCACGGACCTCGTGCTGAGACGTCGCAACCTGGTGCTGTTCTGTGACGGCACCAACAACACGCTGACCGGCGGCATCGAGGACACCAACGTCCTGAAGCTGTTCGGCTACCTGCGCAGCCAGAAGCCGACGATCCCGTCGCTGCTGTACTACGACCCCGGCGTCGGCTCGCCGGACTCGGCGCCGCCCACCGGCCTGTTCGACCTGATCAAGCGCCGCTGGGCGCGCATCGCCGGGCTGGCCTCGGGCCAGGGCGTCTACGACAACATCGGCGAGGGCTACCGCTTCCTGATGCGCCACTACGACGAGGCCGCCGACGACCGCATCTTCTGCTTCGGCTTCTCGCGCGGCGCGTTCACGGCGCGGGCGATCGTCGGCATGGTCAACCTCTTCGGCATCCTGCGGCCCGAACACGAGGAACTGATCCCGACGCTGGTCCGCATCTATTTCTCCCAGCCGCCGGTCGAGGACCAGGCGGAGGGCCGCAAGAGCTGGCGGCGCGCGATGGCGCGGGCGATGCACCGGGGACTCGCCCGACCGGGCCAGGAAGGCGCGCGCGGCGCCCAGGGCGGCGAGGAGGCGACCGCCGCCGACCGCAACCAGCTCGCGCAGCAGGTGCGGCGCAACTTCGCGCGCGACGCGGACGTGTTCTGGGTCGGCGTCTGGGACACGGTGGAATCGGTCGGCCTGCCGCCCTTCGGCTCGCGGGACAACCCCGCCACCGCCACCTTCAAGGACAAGAAGCACATGCTCAACGTCCGCCACGCGCTGGCCTTCGACGAGCACCGCTGGCCCTTCCTGCCGCGGGTCTACGACTCGCCGCACCGGGTCGACGTGAAGGGCAAGGACCGTCGCGGCCGGGACGTCATGCGCACCCTGCGCCAGTTCTGGTTCCCGGGCGTGCATTGCGACGTCGGCGGCAGCTATCCGTCCGAATCGCCGCAGAGCGAGGCCTATCCGCATGAACGCACCGGCCTGCCGGACGCCTCCATGGTCTGGATGGTCAACGAGGTGGCTGCGGAACTCGGCGTGCCGCCGCTGACCGCCCGCCCCGCGGGACCCCTGCCCCTGCCCACCGGCAGTCTGGCCTTCGGCGCGCCCCTGCGCGGGCCCTTCGTCGGCAAGCTGCCGCTGCGCCATGACGCGCTGCACGACACGCCGTTCTGGGCGCTCGCCGGCATGACGGTGCGGCGCATGACGACCGAGGCGGTGCACATCCCCAGCCTCGGCGAAGAGATCGAGGTCGACGTGGTGGCCCACACGCCGCCCGCGCCGTTCCAGGGCCCCAGCGTCTGGGATGAACGGCGCTCGCCGGGCTGGCTGTTCATCGCGGCCGCCGTCGCGGTCGTGGCGCTGTGGCTGTCGGCATGGAACCTGGCGCGCGTACCCGCCGTCGCGTTCGCGCTGCCGCTCGAGGGCTGGCTGGCGCGGATGCCGACCGCCCTCCAGCCGGCGGTGGAATTCGCGCGCCAGCAGCTGCAGCTGTTGACCTGCTGCGGCGGCTGGCCCGCGCCGGACTGGCTCCGCCATGACCGTGCCGCAGTCATCGTGGGCATGGCCTTCGACTTCGTGTTCCTGCTCGCGGCGGCCTATCTGCTCTCGCGCCTGGCCTCGCGGGTGTTCACGTGGATGGCGGGCTGGCGCAGGCCCGGCGAGTCCCGGTCGCGGTGGCTGCTGGCCGTCGGCTGGCTGCCGGCGGTCGCCGTCGGCGCCGATGCGCTCGAGAACCTCACGACGCTCGCCGCCATCGCGATCCAGCTGATCGGCCTGCCCGGCGTCGCCGGACTCACGCTCTACCTGATGAGCCTGTTCTCGCTCGTGAAGGTGATCGCCTGGCCGCTGGCCATCGTCCTCTTCGGCGGCGGACGCCTGCTGCTCGCGGTGCTGCCGATCAGGACGGTCGGCAAGGTCGGGCGCCAGGCCTGACTCTCAGGGACCCTCAGAGCCCATCGATGATCTTGTCCTGGGCCTGCTGCTGCAGCGAGGGTCCCTTGGGCCCGAGCAGCTCGCGCGCATTGGGAATGCCGGAGCTGGCCGCCGCCGCGGGGGCCGCCGGCGCCTTGTAGACGGTGATCGTGCCGCCCTTGACCTGGTGCTCGGTGCTGCCTTCCGGGCAGGCCTCGTTGGTGTAGAGCACGCTGCCGTTGACCACGCAGCGGCGCGGCGCGCCCGTCGGCACCTTGGACTTCGGACCGCCCGAGGTCACGGGCGGCGGCGGCTCCGTGTCGAACGGGTTCTTCGGCACCTCGACCTTGTCGGCGTGGCGCTGCACCTCGCGGGCGGCATCGCGCAGGAACGGGATCTCGTCGCGCTTCTTCCAGCCGACGACGCCCAGGACGGCGATGACGATGAGCAGCAATACAACTCGCATGACTTCTTCTCCCTGATCCGCCGGCCCGATGTGTTTCGAAATGATGCGGCGCGGCGGGTGGGCATGATAGCGACGGCCTGTCACCTGGGCGCAACCTTGCGCTACGAACATGACACGCATCACGACCTCGATCGCTGTCATGTCCCTTCTTTCCACGCCCTGCTTCCGTTATTCCACGGCCTTCTTCCGCCTGACGCCCGTGCTGCTCGCGACCGTTGCCCTGACCGCCTGCGGCGGCGGCAGCGACGATGACGCCGGCGACCCGCTCAACGGCAATGTCACCGTCTCCAGCCTGCGCCTGATCGGGCAGCAGGTGCTGCCGCGCCGGATGGACTACGCGGGCACCGTCGTCGGCGGACTGTCGGGCGTCGACTACGACCCCAAGACCGACACCTACGTGTTCATCAGCGACGACCGCACGGCGACCGACTCCGCCGGCGCGCCGCGCCTCTACACGGCCAGGCTGAGCTTCGACGCCGCCGCGTTCAGCGCCGTGACCTTCACCGGCACGGTGACGATGAAGCAGCCCGACGGCAGCGTCTATCCGAAGGTGCCGGACGCGAAGGTCGCGGACCCGGAGTCGGTCCGCATCGATCCGGTGACCGGCCACTGGGTCTGGCTCAGCGAGGGCGACCGCACGCTGACCAGCGCCCCGCCGCGCGTGATCAATCCCTTCCTCCGCGAGATCACGCCGCAGGGCAACCACGTGCGCGAGTACACCCTGCCCGCGATGTTCCAGATGAGCGCACAGGAGACCGGCCCGCGCGGCAACCTGGTCTTCGAAGGCCTGACCTTCTCGCCGAGCGGCGAGTCGGCCTGGGTGCTGATGGAAGGCGCGCTGATCCAGGACGGCGCCGCGCCGACGCCGACGACGGGCAGCGCCTCGCGACTGACGCGCTTCGACCGGGTCAGCGGCGTGGCCAACGCGCAGTACGTCTATCCGATCGAGAGGGTGCAGGCGACGCCGCAGCCGGTGGACCAATTCACCGTCAACGGCCCGACCGAGATCCTGGCCCTGTCCGCGACGCGTTTCCTGGTGCTGGAGCGCAGCTTCTCGGTCGGCGTGGTGGGCAATCAGGTCCGGCTCTACGAGATCGACACCGCCGCCGCGACCAACGTGCTGACGGCCTCCTCACTGACCGGCGCGACGCCCGTGACGAAGAAGCTGGTGCTGGACTTCGAGACGCTGAAGACGCCGCTCGGGGGCATCGCCAACCTCGAAGGCATGACCTTCGGGCCGAAGCTGGCCAACGGCAAGCGCAGCCTGGTCGTCGTGGCGGACGACAATTTCCCGGCGGCGGACTCGGCGACGGACCGCAACCAGATGATCGTTTTCGAGATCCAGCCTTGAGAGGCGCTGCGCGTTACGGCGGACGCCCGTAACGCGCCTTTCGCCGTCGTTGTCGGGCATCTGCCTCTATGGTCCGGGATGAACGCCGCGCAGCTCGCGCGGACCGATTCCAACGACTTCAACGAGGCTACATCGATGCAGGGCATTCCACGCGCCGCGGCGCAACGGGCAACGCGAACGGCCATCCGACTGGCGGCGCTCGCCGCCTCCGGACTCACTGTCATCTGCGCACACGCCGCCCCCGAGGCGGCGCCTGACGTCGCCGCCATCCGCGCCGCTGTCGACGCCGCGGTGCGCCCGATGATGGCGAAGAACGACATCCCCGGCATGGCCGTGGGCGTGACAGTCGGCGGGAAGTCCTACGTCTTCAACTACGGCGTCGCATCGAAGCAGTCCGGCAAGCCGGTCGACGACAGGACGCTGTTCGAGGTCGGCTCCGTCAGCAAGACCTTCAACGCGACCTTCGGCGCGAAAGCGCTGGTGGAAGGCAAGCTGAAGCTGTCGGACCACCCCAGCCGCCATCTCCCCGCATTGAAGGGCCATCCGATCGATCATGCGACGCTGTTGAACCTCGTCACGTACACGGCCGGCGGACTGACGCTGCAGGTGCCGGACGCGGTGACCGACGAGGCCTCGCTGATGCGCTACCTGCAGCAGTGGAAGCCCGAATTCGCGCCGGGTGAGAAGCGTCGGTATTCGAATCCGAGCATCGGCCTCTTCGGCCGCGCCGCCGCCGCGGCGATGGGGCGTGATTACGCGGACGCGGTCGAATCGGACCTGCTGCCCCAGCTCGGCCTGCGCGAGGCCTACCTGCGCGTGCCGGCCTCGGCCATGGCCGACTACGCCACGGGCTACGACAAGGACGACCGTCAGGCCGGCGCGCCGGACGTGGCCGTACGAGTCACGCCGGGCGCATTCGATGCGGAGTCCTACGGCATCAAGACGACGGCGGCGGATCTGGTGCGCTTCATGCAGGTCAACATCGACCCCGGCGCCCTGGAGGCGACGACCCGCCAGGCCGTGGAGGCGACGCACATCGGCCACTTCCAGGTCGACGGCATGACGCAGGGACTGGGCTGGGAGCAGTACCCGTGGCCGGTGCCGCTGGCGCAGCTCCAGGCGGGGAACACCTTGGGGAACGCCACGTCGAAGGTGGTGCCGCTGGATCGCACGCCGGCGGGGCCGCGACTGTTCAACAAGACCGGCTCCACGCGCGGCTTCGGCGCGTACGTGGTCTTCGTGCCGACGCAGCGCATCGGCGTCGTGCTGCTGGGCAACCGGCGCTGGCCGATCCCGGAACGCGTGGACGCGGCCTACGCGATCCTCGGCCGGCTGCAGGCGGCCAACGCCCGCTGAAGCGGGGCCGACGCGCGGTCGACGTCTACTTCAATGCCTACTTCGACGGCGATGTCGTCGGGGATGTCGATGCCGACAGGGAAGGCGCCGAGGCGCCCTTCCCCGCGGCGCGCACGATCGCGAGTTCACGCGTGAGCCAGGTCTTGCTCTCGACCGGCGCCGCGCCGCCGCAGCGCACCAGATAGGGCTTGCCGCTCATGCTGCTCTTGGAGGCGCCGAGGTCGATGAACTGCTCGGCGGTCTTCACGAGGTTCCTGTCCTCGAGGTAGCTCAGCTTGCGCGCCAGATGCGTCTTCGCCTCGGCGGCGGAATGCCAGTCGCCGTTGCGGTTGAATTCGCACGACGAGTCCGTCAGCTTGCCGAGCAGCGCGGTGACCTCGGCCTTCGCGGCCGGAGGCAGCGGACCGGCCCAGGCGCGCATCGGCACGGACAGGCTCGCGGAGACAGCGACGGCGAGGAAGATCGGGGACAGTGATGGGCGCATGAGCAGGGGCTGTCGGGAAGTCGATGCGGGATCCGCCATGTTGCCATGGGGTCGCGCGCGCCGCAGGACGCGACAATGCCCGCTTTGCTTCCGGGCGGCACCGTGCCGCGTCGCATGCCAGCCTCGTCCATGTCCTCGCTCCACGGCTCGTTGCCGGCACTGCCGCCGATGCTCGACGACGTGCTTGGGCGGACGGTCCGCCGGTTCCGGGCGCCCGCGATGCCGGCTTCCCTGGAGGACGCGCGCGCCACCGGCGCGGCGACCGCGCTCGCCGTGGCCATCGAACGTGCGCGGGAAGCGCTCGCCGCAGGCGATACGCCGCAGGAGGAAGTCCAGTCGGTCTTCCTGGCCGCCCTCGCCCAGCTCCTGCGTGAGGCGATGCGCGGCGATCCCGCCTTCCAGGCCATGGCGCTCCGCCATCGCTCCGCCGTCGTGCGCGAGCACGCTTCGCTGAGCGCGCATGCCGAGCGCGACCGACGCGCGGTCCGCGCCGCCGTCAACGCACTCGCCCATCCCGCAAAGACGCAGCGACGCCGGCCGGGACCGATGCGCGACGCGCTTCTGGCGCTCCACGCCGCGGCGACAGCCGGCGACTGGGTGCGCGTATCCGGGCTCCTCGGCGCCCTGCGCGATGACGCCGACGGGCGTCATGGCGTCGACATGCGTGATGGCGTCGACGGGAGCGACGACCCGGCATGCCATCGCGGCATCGAGCGCCTGATCGATGAGCCCGCGCTGACGCGCCTGCGTCGACTGGACGACCTGGCCTCGGACGCGCAGGTGGCCCGATATCGCGAGCTGTCGGAGCGGCGAGGTCCGCTCGCGGGCAGCGAGCAGGCCGCCGCGCGCGGCGCCGGCGCGCAGCAGCGGGGCGATGCCGTGGAGGCTCTGGCCGTCGACGCGCTGGACGTGCTGGTCGAGCGCATGAACGCGCAAGCCGGCGAGGCGCGCTACCGGATCGCGGCATCGCTGCGCGTACCGCCGTCCTTCCCGGGCGATGCGGCACGCGCCAAGAGCGAATGGGACGTGGCGCTGCTGCGACGCCACAGCGTCGGCGAGGACTGGGATCTCTGCCTGCTCGTGGAGGCCAAGGCCTCGCCTGACGCCGCGACGACCGACCTTCCGCGTCTGCTGCGCGGGCTGCGCCTGCTGGCGCAGGCCGACGTCGACACGACTTATGTCTTCAATTCGGCCGACGGCGAGGTCCGCCTGCGCGGCATGTCGCTGAACGCGTTGCCCACCGAGGAAGGTGATCTCGCGCGCGCCGTACTCTATTGCTGCGACGGTGCCGACGATCGCGTGCCGCGCCTGCTGAACGCCGCGAGCCGCATGCAGCTGTTGTCCGCCGAGGCCAGCCTCGATGTCGCCGCGCTGCTGGAAGACGGCGCGCCGGTCGATCCGTCGCTGCTGCGCCCGGTCTGGCGACAGCTGCTGGAAGCACCGCCCTTCACCTCGGTGCTGCGCCAGTACGTGACGCTGCGCGCCGTGCGGGAGCTGATGGTTCATCCCGAGGACCTGGCCGCCGCAGTTCAAGGCGACGGAGACCACTGAACGACGCTGAATGACGTCGACTACGCGGGCGCGCCTGACCCCGAAGACATCGCCCGCACCTCCGACGCCTCGCTGCCCCGCACCCCGCCGGCGACGCTCATGCCGAGTTCTTCGGACTCCCCGGGCATGCGGATGCCGTCGAGCAGACGGGCGAAGGTCTCCATCTCCTCGAGACTGGGAGGCCAGTCCGTGGAGAACAAGGCCATGTGCTCCTCGATCAGCTGGTTGGCGAACACCTGATCGGCCGCCGGAGGCAGATAGCGCCCCCTGTCGGACTTGGATGAGGCGAGCTGATGGACCAGCCACTCCGATCCGAACGCCTCGTACAGCGCGCCCAGCGCAACAAGCTGCGGCGCCGCGATGCGTCGATTCGGCTCCGCGCGCCGTACGGACCCACGCGACGCAGCGTCGTCGCCCCTTGTCGCGAAACGACGCAGCCGCGCCTTGAGGTCGTCGAGCAGCGAGCGATCGCGCTCCTCGCCTTGCCGCAGCATCTCGAAATAGCGCAGCTTGTTGCCGAAGCGCTTGACCGCGCGCGGGGTGTGGGCGGACTCGCGCACCAGCTCGGTCCAGACCTTGAGCGCGTCGCGGAAGTCCTTCGAATCCGTCGCTTCACGGTGCCGCCGGCTCGCCGCGCGCAGGAGCAGCAGCCCCGCCGTCGCCGCGCCGGCGACCAGCACGCCGGCCACGATCCAGGCGTCGGCGTGGCTGCTCGCGCCGGGCTGCACGAGGACCCTCGCCTCCGATTGCGCGGGCGATCGCCCCCACGCGCGCGTGGGATCGGAGGCCGTCAGGCCGGGCGGCGCCACCCAGCCGGAAGCACTCGACGCGCTCGACGCGCTCGACGTGTTCGATACGCTCGAAGCGCCGGATGCGGATGCGCGTGCCAGGCCCTGCGTGTCGACGTCTAGCGGCGTTTCCGGTCTCAGCAGCACGCCCACACTTGCGCCGCCCGTGATCGCGCCGGCGAGCGCCAGCCACATCGCGTAGCGATGAAGTCCCTGCATCGCACCTCGCCGCCAAGACGACGGGGCGGTCGCCGCCGGATCGTCGGCCAGCAGCCGCCACGCTTCGTACGACTGCGCGCTGGGCACCTTGATCTCCAGGTTGATCAGCTTCTGCAGGTAGTTGGCCGCGTAGGCGCGGCGCTGCTCGCGCGCGGCCTGCTCCGGATGGACATCCGCGGCCGAGGCGCTCGCCAGCTCCTTGGCGATGCGCTCGAACGCGATCGCCAGCGCCGCCTGCACCTTGTCGGTCGCCATGCCGAAGAGCACGAAGCACTGCCCCGACGAGGTCAGGAAGTTCACCGCCTCCATGATCTCCAGCACGGCCTCGGGCCGGCAGCGGTCGAGATCGTCGATCACGACGACCACGCGCTCGGCCAGGGCGCGCGAGACCTCGCCGAACTGCTCGGCGAAGCGCGTGCGGAAGCTGTTCTGCTCGGCGGCGAGCCTGGGCTTCATGCCCTGGATCCCGCCCGCCAGCAGCGCCGCGGGGTCCGCGCCGAAGGCCGTCAGCGCCTTGCGCAAGGCGGCCAGCGTGGTGCCCGCGACCGTCAGCAGCGCCAGCCATTCCGCCCAGGGCCATGGCGCAGCGTCCTGCGCGGTGAGCGACACGGCACTCGAGGGGGCACCCGACGCAGCGCTCTTCGCCGGTTCCTGTCCCGCGAGCGAGGCCAGTGTCTGACCGACCCGCCGCAGCCTCTGCGCCTCCGCCGAGGGATCGTTGATCCCCGCATGGAGGGTCGCAAGCAGCGCGACCGCCGCGGACAGCAACACCGTCAGCACCCAATGCTTGCGCGAGCGCAGCCACAGGAGGCGCAGCCGGAAGCCGATGCCGTCGAGGCTGAGCCACGGCGGCAGCGCTTGCTTGCTCAGCGCGCCCAGCAACGCGGCGAAGAGGTGATCTTCCTTCTGGTGGTGCCAGGCGTTGAACCAGATCGGGCGCGACCCATGCTTGCGCAGGTCTGCGCAGACGAGGCCCATCAGCGAGCTCTTTCCCGAGCCCCAGTCGCCAGTGATGGCGAGCGTCAACGGCGGCTCGGTCGCGGGGTTGCGCAGGAAACGGGAGATGCCCGCGGCAAGTGGCCCGAAGTTGAGTCGGTCCTGCTTCGGATCGGTCAAGGCCGCATCGGTGGCGGGCGTGTCGGCCATGCCGGTCACCACCCGCCGCGCCCGGGTGAAGAGCCGCCACGCCCGCAGGAACATCGGCACCGACAGCAGCAGGGCGAGCCAGTACCAGGGCGCCGGATAGCGGGCGTAGACGCGCGGATCGTTCCAGGTCTTGCCGCCGTCGGTCGTGCTCAGCAAGAGCGCGGCGTCGCCGACGGCCCAGCCGCGTCGGCGGTCGGCGCCGATGTAACCCGCACGCAGGCCCCAGGGCAACGGCATCGGCGGCTGCAGCGATTGGCGCGCACGCGCCATCGCCGTTTGCGCATCTGGCGAGGTGAGCGTTCCGGGTCCCCATGACAGGCCGCCATCGGCGGTCTGGATCACACGCCCGCCATCACGTTCCTCCGCCCAGGCCTTCATGCCGTCGGCGCTGGCGTGCAGCAGCGCCAGAGGCACGGCGTAGCCCGTCGACTGCTGCCTCCAGGTACGGCCGCGGTCTTCGCTCCTCAGTACCGCACCGCTGGCGCCGACGATCCAGCCGAGTCGGCCGTCTTCGGAGAAATCGATGCTCGTCAGCGCCTCCAGCGCGCGCCTCGTCTCGATCGGCTGAGGATGCGGTTGCTGCTGCTGCTGCTGCTGCTGCGATGGTCCCTCCGCTGCGGAGATCGGATCGTCGGTGACATCGGGCAGACGAAGGAACGCGTGGCGCTCTACAGGCCAACGCCACCAGTCCCAGAGACCTCGATCGGCCCGGGTGACCGCCAGCGGCGAATCGACTGGCCCCGGCGGCTGCCACAGCGCCGCGGCGGAACTGAGCGCACACCAGGCCAGTCCGCTCCATAGCCATCCCCACCGCCGGACGCGCTCGCCGTGGCGATCCGTGTCAGTCGAGCCGGCGGGAGGAGCTTGCATGGTGGGGAGCGAGTGGGCGACATCGCCCGTATATCCCGCGCGACGGGCCTGCGCATCATCCGTTCGGATGACGCCGGGCGCTCGGCCATGCACGCCTGCCACCCCTTGACGATTTCATTTACAGCTGTAATCATTCATCCGATTACACGCGTAAACGACATCGCATGCCCGACGACCTCCCCGCCATCACCGCCGCCGAAGCCGAGGTCATGGAAGTGCTCTGGCGCTCCTCGCCGCTGTCGGCCGAGGACATCGCCGCCGCGCTCGCCGACCGGCAGGACTGGCAGCTCGCCACGGTGAAGACCTTGTTGAACCGGCTGCTGAAGAAAGAGGCCCTCGTCGCCGAGCGCGACGGCCGGCGCTTCCTCTACGCGCCGCGTTTCCCGCGCACCGACTGGGCGCACAGCGAGAGCCTTTCGCTGCTCGACCGCCTCTTCGGCGGCAGCCTCGCGCCGCTGGTGTCGCATTTCTCCACCCGCCGCCAGCTCAAGGCCAGCGACGTCAAGGCGCTCAGGCAGCTGATCGACGACCACGAGCAGCGGGCCGCGAAGCCGCGCAAGTCCCGCAAGGGGGACGCCGCCGATGAGTGACGCCCTGCTCCATGCGCTGCTCCGGCAGAGCGTGCTCATTGCCGTGGTCGCGATCGCCTTGCTGACCCTGCGCCGTCCGCTGGCGCGCTACTTCAGCCCTGGGCTGGCCTATGCGGCCTGGACTGTGCTGCCGGCACTGCTGCTGGTCGACCTTCTGCCCGCGAGCCGCGCGGTGCCGACCTTCGCGCCGGGCCAGATCCGCATGATCGACGGACCGCCGGCGGAACCGGTGACCGCGACGACCGGTTCGCCGCTCGCCTCCTCGACGCTCTGGCTATCGCTCTGGGCGGTGGGCGCCTTGGTCATCGTCGCGCGCATGGTCTGGCTGCAGCGCCGATTCGGCGCGACGCTGACGCACGCTCCACACGCCCGTCACTGGATCGGCGAACAAGGCCCGGCGCTGGTCGGACTCTGGCCGGCCCGGCTGGTCCTGCCACCGGATTTCGAGCAACGTTTCGACGCCCGCCAACGCCCGCTGGTGCTGGCCCACGAGGACGTCCATCGCCGCCGCTTCGACAACCACTGGAACGCCCTCGCCGCCGCGCTCTGCGCGCTGCACTGGTTCAACCCGCTGGCGTGGCTGGCGCTGCGCGCGATGCGCGCGGACCAGGAGGTGTCCTGCGACCAGGCCGTGATGCGTCGCTTCCCGGGCCGCGAGGCCGATTACGGCCGCGCGCTGCTGCGGGCCCAGCAATCCCCCTCGCCGCTCCAGCCGTGGTCCGCCTGGCGTTCGTCCCACCCACTGATCGACAGGGTCGCCATGTTGCGTCACCCGCCGCGATCCCTCTTCCGCCGCATGCTGGGCGCCGCTCTTCTGGCCACCCTGGCGCTGGGCGCGGCGAGCGCCGTGCATGCGACCAAGCCCAGGCCCGCGGACATCCCGCCGGGTGAAGCCCGCATCAGCCTGGACATCGCCGTGGAAGTCACTACAGGCACGAAGGCCGCGAGCGACAAGCGCAAGTCGAGCATGCGGCTCATCGTCCGTGAAGGCGAGCAGGCGATGGTGTTGATGGGCGGCACGCCCGACAAGCCCGCACCGGATCAGGTCAAGCTCGTCCTCACCGCGCGCCGGCAGCCGCCGGGCAGCCTGCTGGGCGATCTCTTCGTGACCGTCGTGGCCAGCCAGGGCGGACGCCCGCTGTATGAGAACGAGGCGGTGATGGCCAACGCACAGCCTTCCCATCTGAATGTCGCGCCTGCGGACGGGTCCATGCCGATCATCGACCTGCGGATCACGCCGACGTTGCAGGACTGAACGGCGGCCTCCGGCCGCGCGCCTCAATATCCCACCAACCCCTTGAAGCCCTACGACATGCACCTCGTTGCGACCCGCCCTCACCTCGCGCAGCCCGTGCCTGCCGTGCTCGTTGCCCTGCTCATGGCAGTGACCGCCATCAGCGCCAAGGCGTCGACAGAAGCGGCCTCATCAGCCTCATCAGCTTCATCAGCCTCATCAGCCTCATCAGCCTCATCAGCCTCATCAGCCTCATCAGCCTCATCAGCCTCATCAGCCTCATCAGCTTCGGCTGCATCGACCGCCTCCTCGTCAGGCGCCGACGCTCTGCCGATCGTCGGTCGAGAAGGCGTGACGGCGACGTTGTGGTTCCAGTCTGCGGTCGAGCGTCGGGCTGCCACGCTCGCGGTATACCGCGCCGCGACCGAACGCCTTCCCGCCGCTCGCCGGGCCACGCGCGAGACCGCATCGCTCGAGCAGGACTCGCAAGGCGGCTTCATGCGCAAGCCGCCGGCGATCGTGCTGGACGTCGACGAGACGGTAGTCGACAACTCACCCTACGAGGCATGGCGGATCCGTGCCGGCAAGCCCTACGACAGCGCGTCCTGGGCCGCCTGGGTGGCATCCGCGCAGGCCACCGCCATTCCAGGTGCGCCTGAGTTCATCGCCCGGGCCAGGACGCTGGGATTCCGCATCGTCTTCATCACCAACCGGACCTGCCCCGCCGACGGCCCCTTCGGCCCCGACGGCCTTCACACCGCCTGCCCGCAGAAGGCGCAGACGCTCGCGAATCTGGAGCGGGTGCTGGGCCGCGTCGTCGCGCCCGGCGACCTCATGCTGCGCGGCGACCGCGCCGACTGGGCCGAGTCCGACAAGAGCGCCAGGCGCCTCGCGGTCGCGCGCACGCACCGCATCGCAATGCTCGTCGGCGACGACCTCAACGACTTCGTGCCGCGCGCGAAGTACGACGAGGAGTCTCAAGCGAAGCGCTGGGGTCTGTCGTGGGTGCCGATTCCCAATCCGACCTATGGGTCATGGGGAGACTCGCTCACGCTGCCGCAGCGCTACGACGCGCTGAAGCCGTGGAGCGGCCCGACGGCCGCCGAGCCCGCCACCCGTTGATCGAAAGAGTCGTCATGCGCCACGCCCTCCCCCATTCCCGCACGCGCCGCCTGTTCGGCGCCTCCGGCCTCGCCCTGCTGGCGCTTGGCGCCGCAGGCGCGGTGCAGGCGATGAACGCGGTCATGCCCGATCTCGCCATCGATCCGGTCGCGCTGGAGTTGACGATCCAGCTCAACCGCCGCAGCAACGGCGTGGTCCAGGAGCAGAAGCTGTCGACGATGCGCCTCGTCACCGACAGCGGCAAGAAGTCCCTCGTCGTCATCGGCGGCAAGCCCGATCTGCTCACGCCGGACCAGGTCCGCGTCGAGATCGGCGCCAGGCGTCGCGACGGGACGCGCGTCTACCTCGACTTCGATGTGCGCGAGGGCGGGCAGCCGGTGCTGAAGAGCACGCTGCTGCTCGAAGACGGCGTCGAAGGCGGCGCGCAGTCGACGCCGGAGGACCCGGACAAGACCGGCGTCGTGGTCCGGGTGCGGACGCTCCCGCTCGGGGACGTGCCGGGCTACAAGCCCAGGCAGTGAAGCGCGCCGCGACGAGCGCCGTCCCCCGGGGAACGACGCCCGTCACGAGCGCTGAAGCGAGGATTGAGGCGACTCAATACCCCGCCGCCAAGCCCGAGTTCCGCCGCGGATCGTTGGCGCCGTAAAACCGGTTGTTCCCCACCGGCTTCCCGTTCAACGACGGCGCGCCGATGATGATCGCCGCCAGGTGGTTCGCAGGATGCGGCGCACCCAGCTTGTGGCCCATGCCCTCCAGCAGCTTGCGCGTGTCGGGCGAGAAGGCATACGGCTCGACGTTGGTCACGTCCGGCAACCACTGCTGGTGGAAGCGCGGCGCGTCCACCGCCTCCTGCACGTTCATGTCGAAGTCGATCGCGTTGAGCATGGTCTGCAGCACCGCCGTGATGATGCGGCTGCCACCCGGCGTGCCCACCACCATCACCGGCTTGCCGTCCTTGGTCACGATGGTCGGGCTCATCGACGACAGCGGCCGCTTCCCGGGCGCGATGGCATTCGCCTCGCCCTGCACCAGGCCGTACATGTTGGGTACGCCGACCTTGGAGGTGAAGTCGTCCATCTCGTTGTTGAGCAGCACGCCGGTCTTCGCCGCCGTGACCTTGGCGCCGAACCAGTCGTTCAGCGTGTAGGTCACCGACACCGCGTTGCCCCACTTGTCCGCGATCGAGTAGTGCGTCGTGTTGCTGCCCTCATGCGGCGCGACGCCGGGCTTGATGTCCATGGACACGCCCGCCTTCGCCGGATCGATCGCCGCGCGGACCTTCGCCGCGTAGTTCTTGTCGAGCAGCCGCTGCAGCGGGTTCTTCACGAAGTCCGGATCCCCCAGCGTGCTGTTGCGATCGACGTAGGCATGGCGCATCGCCTCGATCTGGTAATGCGCGCCCTGCGCCGATCCCCAGCCGAGCTGGCGCAGCGGATAGCCCTCGAGGATGTTCAGCATCTCGCAGATGATCACGCCACCCGAGCTCGGCGGCGGCGCGGAGACGACGTGATAGCCGCGGTAGTCGCATTCCACCGGCGGCAGCTCGCGCGTCCGGTACTGGTCCAGGTCGGCCTGCGTCAGGATGCCCTTGCCCGCCTGGCTGGACTCGACCAGCGCCTTCGCCACCCAGCCCTTGTAGAAGCCGTCCGTGCCCTTGGCGCCGATCTCGCGCAAGGTCTTCGCGAGGTCCTTCTGCACCAGCTTGTCGCCGGCCTGGAAGGGCTTGCCCTTGTTCAGGAAGATCGCGCCCGAAGCCGCGTCGGCCTCGAAGTCCTTGGTGGCCGTCTGGAACATGTCCACATCGCCCTGGTCCAGCGCGAAGCCGCGGTCCGCCAGCGCGATCGCCGGCGCGATCAGCGCGGGACGCTTCATCGTGCCGTACTTCTCCCGCGCGTACTCCATGCCCGAGACCGTGCCCGGCACGCCCACCGCGAGGTGTCCGTGCGTGCTCAGGCCCTTGACGACGTTGCCGTCCTTGTCGAGGTACATGTTGGCCGTCGCGGCCAGCGGCGCCTTCTCGCGGAAGTCGAGGAAGGTCTTGCGGCCATCGGCCAGCTGGATGGTCATGAACCCGCCGCCGCCGAGGTTGCCCGCGGCCGGGTACACGACCGCGAGCGCGTAGCCCACTGCCACCGCGGCGTCGACGGCATTGCCGCCGTCCTTCAGCACATCGACGCCGACCCGCGTCGCGAGGTGCTGCGCGGTCACCACCATGCCGTTCTGCGCGGCCACCGGCGCGGCCGAGGCGGCCAGCGACGGCGCCATCGGCGCAAAGGACAGGAACGCGGTCACCGCCGCGGCACCGTAGAGCAAACGGAAAGTCTTCATGAACCTGATTCCTCAAGAGATGCGACGGGGCATTCGACACCCGGGAGGTGTCGCCCGCAATCCCAAGCGGCGTCAGGTCGTCAATGGAGAGGGTCTTTCAGGGCGTCGGGCACCGGCAGTGCGACGATGTCGATGCCCTCGTCCGCCAGCTCGCGCGCCTCGTCCGGCGTGGCGCGGCCGCGGATGCCGCGCTCCTCGGCTTCGCCGTAATGGATGCGGCGCGCCTCGGTGGCGAAACGGTCGCCGACGTCCTCGGTCTTGGCCATCAGCGTGCGCACCGCCTGCAGCACCTGCTTCTGCAATTCGATCGCGATCGGAGGGACGCCGTCCGATGGGGTCAGGCCTGAGGGCAACTTCGCCGCGACATCCATCGCGCGCGCCTTTGCAGTTTCAGCCGCTTCGGCCGCCTCCGCCGCTTTCGCGGCCTTTGCCGCCCTCGGCTCCAAGAGATTCAGACGTGGCGCGCTCGGCATCCGTCGCACCGCCGTGTTGTCGCACAGCGGGCAGCTCAGCAGTCCCCGCTCCTGTTGCGATTCGAAATCGGTGGCGGAGGCGAACCAGCCCTCGAAGGCATGGCCGGCCTCGCACGCCAGGTTCAGTACCAGCATGATGGACCGATGCTAGCGGCTGGAGGCCTCTTCCGCCGCCATCCATGCCAATGGCCATGCGCCGGCCCGCCAGCGCTGCAGCCACTGCAGCCCGATCAAGGTCTTGGCGTCGGTGATGCGGCCGTCGAAGGCCATGCGGTCGAGTTCGTCCTCGGCCACGGGCAGCAGGTCGAGGAACTCCTCGTCGTCCAGCTGCCGCTCGCCGGCGATCAGGCCGCGGGCGAAGAAGATCTCGATGCGCTCGTCCGAGTAGGCGATCGCGTTGTGCAGCACGCCGGCATAGGCCCATTCGCGCGCCTGGTAGCCGGTCTCCTCGACCAGCTCGCGCATCGCGCAGCGCAGCGGGGTCTCGTCCGGATCCAGCTTGCCGGCGGGAAACTCCAGCACCACGCGACCGATCGGATAGCGGTACTGCCGTTCCAGCAGCACGCGGCCGTCGTCGAACAGCGGCACGATCACCGCGGCGCCGGGGTGGCGGATGTATTCGCGCGTGGCCTCCCGGCCGTTGGGCAGCGCGATCCGATCGCGCTTCACCTGAAGGAAATTGCCCCGCAGGATCCAGTCGGATGACAGCGGGACTTCGCGCAGGTGCTCGTCAGCATCGGACGCCGGCGGGATGCCGATCACGCCGTCGCCGTCGGGCTGGTTGGCCTCAGGCAGCTTCTTCGTCATCGAACTCTCTCACCTTGGCCCGGGAGCGACGCAGGTAGCGCCACACGAAACCCGGGAAACCCAAGGTGACGAACATCGCCAGCGCGGCGGCGTAGAACTCCCAGCCCTGCGGGAAACGCTGGCCCTGCGTGGACTCCAGGCCGAAGCCCACGGCCAGCGTGGCCAGCCCGAGCAGGAAAAGCTCCAGCAGGCGCCAGCCGCCGGCCTTGGGATCGCGGCGCGGCCCCACCAGCAGGATGCGTGAACTCACATACGGCAGGTTGGCCGCGATGAGCGCGACCACCAGCACCATCCAGACCGAAGCGCCTTGATCCATGGTCGAGTACTCTGTTGGTGTCCGTGGTCGCCGGCGATCAGTGCGCCAGCGCGCGCGTGACCGCCTGGCTGCACAGCGCCAGCAGGCCGCTCGGGAACACGCCGAGCACCAGCACCGCGGCGCCGTTCAGCGACATCACCACGCGGGCGTCGACAGGCGCGCTCACGGGGCTGTGGTCGGCCGGCTCGTCGAAGAACATGACCTTCACGACCCGCAGGTAGTAGAAGGCGCCGACCAGCGACAGCAGCACCGCGATCACGGCCATCCAGAGGTAGAGCGACTGGCCCGTCGTGACCATCGCCTGCAGCACGGCCAGCTTGCCGTAGAAGCCCACCATCGGCGGGATGCCGGCCAGCGAGAACATGTAGATCGCCATCACCAGCGCGTACCACGGGCTGCGCTTGAACAGGCCGGCCAGGTCGCTGATCTGCTCGGACTCGAAGCCCTGGCGCGCCAGCAGCATGATCAGGCCGAAGCTGCCCAGCGTCGTCAGCACGTAGGTGATCGCGTAGAAGATCGACGAGCTGTAGGCGTTGAGCGCGTGCACGTCGGGCGTCTTGTTCACCACGCCGGAGGCCAGGCCCAGCACCACGAAGCCCATCTGCGAGATCGTCGAGTACGCCAGCATCCGCTTGAGGTTGCTCTGCGCGATCGCGGCCAGGTTGCCCACGACCAGGGAGGCCACGGCCATCACCAGCATCATCTGCTGCCAGTCGTTGGCCAGCGTGAGCATGCCTTCCACCAGCAGACGCAGCGTCATGCCCAGCGCGGCCAGCTTGGGCGCGCCGCCGATCAGCAGGGTCGCGGCCGTCGGCGCGCCTTGATAGACGTCCGGCACCCACATGTGGAACGGCGCGGCGCCCAGCTTGAATCCCAGGCCGGCGACGACGAAGACCACGCCCAGCACCAGCACGCCCTGGTTGACCGTGCCGCTCGAGATGACCTCGTACACGCGCGGGATCGACAGCGAGCCGGTCGCGCCGTACATCATCGACAGGCCGTACAGCAGGAAGCCCGAGGCCAGCGCACCCAGCACGAAGTACTTCATGGCGGCTTCGGTCGAGATCGTGTGATCGCGACGCAGCGCCGTCAGCGCGTACAGCGACAGGCTCATCAGCTCCAGACCCAGATAGGTCGTCAGGAAGTTGTTGGCCGCCACCATCACGTTGACGCCCAGCAGCACCAGCAGGCTCAGCGTGAACAGCTCGCCCTTGAGGATGTCGCGCGACTCCGCGTACGGACGCGCGTAGACCAGCGTGATGATCAGCGCGAAGGCACTGACGCCGCTCAGCAGGTGGCTCAACGGGTCGATGACCAGCATGCCTTGCATCGCTTCGATGCGGGCGTCGCCCATCGCGGCGAAGTGCATCACGCCGACGACCGCCAGGCTGAGCTGCGTCAGCCAGTAGGTCGTCGCGCGGCGCGGATCGGTGACGAACAGGTCCACCAGCGCGACCACGCAGGCCAGCACCAGCAACAGGATTTCGGGATAGACCGCGACCCAGTTCATGTCGTTCATTGTGTTGGGCCCTTATTGGATCTTGGACACCGCGACGTGCTTGAGCAGCGCGTCGACGGATTGATGCATCACGTCGGTGAACGGCTTCGGGTACACGCCCATGTAGAGCGTCGCGATCGCCAGCACGCCCAGCATCAGGAACTCACGGCCGTTGATGTCGGTCAGGTTGCGCACGTTGTCGTTGGTCACCGCGCCGAAGTAGACGCGCTTGATCATCCACAGCGTGTAGGCCGCGCCGAAGATCAGCGCCGTGGCCGCCAGCAGGCCGATCCAGAAGTTGTGGCCGACGGCGCCCAGGATCACCATCCATTCGCCCACGAAACCGGCCGTCGCCGGCAGGCCGCAGTTGGCCATGCCGAAGAACACCGCCAGCGCCGCGAACTTGGGCATGGTATTGACGACGCCGCCGTAGTCGGCGATCTCACGCGAATGCACGCGGTCGTACAGGACGCCGATGCACAGGAACATCGCGCCCGACACGAAGCCGTGCGAGATCATCTGCACCAGACCGCCGGCGATGCCCAGCTCATTGAAAATGAAGAAGCCCAGGGTCACGAAGCCCATGTGGGCGACCGACGAGTAGGCCACCAGCTTCTTCATGTCGCGCTGGACCATGGCCACCAGGCCGATGTAGATCACGCCGATCAGCGACAGTCCGATGATGAACCAGTCGTAGTGATGCGCGGCGTCAGGTGCGATCGGCAGCGAGAAGCGCAGGAAACCGTAGGCGCCCAGCTTCAGCATGATGGCCGCCAGGACCACCGAGCCGCCCGTCGGGGCTTCCACGTGGGCATCCGGCAGCCACGTGTGCACCGGCCACATCGGCACCTTGACCGCGAAGGCCGCGAAGAAGGCGAAGAACAGCAGTGTCTGCGCCGACATCGGCAGCGGCAGCTTGTGCCACTGCAGGATCTCGAAGCTGCCCGACTGGCTGTACAGGTACAGCAGCGCGATCAGCATCAGCAGCGAGCCGGCCAGCGTGTACAGGAAGAACTTGAAGGCCGCGTACACGCGACGAGGTCCGCCCCAGACGCCGATGATGATGTACATCGGGATCAGCGTGGCCTCGAAGAACACGTAGAACAGCATGCCGTCGAGCGCGCAGAACACGCCGATCATCAGGCCCGACAGGATCAGGAAGGCGCCCATGTACTGGTGCACCCGCGTGTCGATGACCTCCCAGGCTGCGATCACCACGATGATCGAGATGAAGGCCGTCAGCGGCACGAACCACATCGAGATGCCGTCCACACCGAGGTGGTAGTGGATGTTGAAGCGCGGGATCCAGGACGCCACTTCGACGAACTGCATCTGCGCCGTCGAGGTGTCGAAACCGCTGATCAGCGGCAGCGTCACCAGGAAGGACAGCACCGCGCCGACCAGCGCCATCCAGCGCACCGCGCCGGCGTTGTTGTCGCGACCGAGCGCGAGCAGCAGGCCACCGCAGACGATGGGCAGCCAAATGGAGAGACTTAGCAACATTCTTATTCTCCGCCCGCGTCAGAGGCCGAACAGGGCCTTGAATTGGGGCCCCATGTAAGGCCACAGCTGCCAGGTCATCAGACCGACGACACCCAGGATCATCACCAGCGCGTACCAGTAGAGGTGGCCGGTCTGGACCAGCCGCACCAGCCCGGCGAAACCGCCCACCGTGCGCGCCGAGCCGTTGATGAGCACGCCGTCGATGACGGTCTGGTCCCCGGCCTTCCACAGCCCGGATCCGAGCGCGCGCGCGCCGCGGGCCAGGACGTTCTCGTTGAACCAGTCCATGTAGTACTTGTTCTCGAGGATGGTCACGATCGGGCGGAAGATCCGGGCGATCGTGGCCGGGATCTGCGGCGCCAGCATGTAGAACACGTAGGCCGTCACGACACCGGCGAACGCCAGCCACAGCGGCAGCGTCTTCAGGCTGTGCACCGCCATCTCGGCCGCGCCGTGGAACTCCTCGCCCAGCTCGGCCATCGCGTGATGGACCTCGTGGTTCACGAAGATCGAGTCCTTGAAGAAGTCGCCGTGCAGCATCGGCGTGATCGTGAAGTAGCCGATCAGCACCGACGGGATCGCCAGCAGCGCCAGCGGCACCTTCACGACCCAGGGCTGGTCGATCGGCAGCGCGTGGTGGTCGTCGTGGTGGTCGTCGCCATGCGCGTCATGGTGATCGTCCGGTCCCGGGAACGGCTTGTGATGGAAGTTCTCCTTGCCGTGGAAGACCAGGAAGTACATCCGGAAGCTGTAGAACGCGGTCACGAAGACGCCGGCCACCACCGCGAAGTAGGCGAAGCTCGCGCCTGGCAGGTGCGAGGCGTGCACGGCCTCGATGATGGAATCCTTCGAGTAGAAGCCCGAGAAGAACGGCGTGCCGATCAGCGCCAGCGACCCCAGCAGCGACGTGATCCAGGTAATGCGCATGTTCTTGTGACGCGCCAGACCGCCCATGTTGCGGATGTCCTGGTCATGGTGCATCGCGATGATGACCGCGCCCGCGCCCAGGAACAGCAGCGCCTTGAAGAACGCGTGCGTCATCAGGTGGAACACCGCGACCGAATAGGCCGAGGCGCCCAGCGCCACCGTCATGTAGCCCAGCTGCGAGAGCGTGGAGTACGCGACGACGCGCTTGATGTCGTTCTGGATGATGCCCAGGAAGCCCATGAACAGCGCCGTGATCGCGCCGATCACCAGCACGAAGTTCAGCGCGGTGTCGGACAGCTCGAACAGCGGGCTGAAGCGCGACACCATGAAGATGCCGGCCGTCACCATGGTCGCCGCGTGGATCAGCGCCGAGATCGGGGTCGGGCCTTCCATCGAGTCCGGCAGCCACACGTGCAGCGGGAACTGCGCCGACTTGCCCATCGCGCCGATGAACAGGCAGATGCAGGCCACGCTCAGCATCATCCAGGGTTCAGCGCCGAAGGGATTGGCGAAGCCGATCTTCGCGAGTTCCGCCGACTTGGCGAAGGTCTCGGTGTAGTTCAGCGAGCCGCCGTAGGCGACCAGCAGGCCGATGCCCAGGATGAAGCCGAAGTCACCCACCCGGTTGACCAGGAAGGCCTTCATGTTGGCGAAGATCGCCGTCGGCTTGGTGTACCAGAAGCCGATCAGCAGGTAGGAGACCAGGCCCACCGCTTCCCAGCCGAAGAACAGCTGCAGCATGTTGTTGGACATCACCAGCATCAGCATGCTGAAGGTGAACAACGAGATGAAGCTGAAGAAGCGCTGGTAGCCGGGGTCTTCCTCCATGTAGCCGATGGTGTAGATGTGCACCATCAGCGAGACGAAGGTCACCACGCACATCATCATCGCGGACAGGCCGTCGATCATGAAGCCGACTTCCATCTTCAGGCCGCCCAGCACCATCCATTCGTAGACGGTCTGGTTGAAGCGCGCGCCGTCGAGCACGGCGTTGAGCGTCATCACGGAGATGACCAGCGCCACCAGCACGCCGAGGATGGTCACCGTGTGGGCGCCGCGGCGGCCCACCTGCTTGCCGAACAGGCCCGCCACGATGGCGCCGGCGAGCGGGGCCAGGGGCACCGCCAGCAGCATGTTCTGAGAGAGTGTTGCAGACATTGTTTTTCTCGCTTCCCTCGTCAGCCCTTGAGGGCGTCCAGCTCTTCCACGTCGATGCTGCTGCGGTTGCGGAACAGCACGACCAGGATCGCCAGGCCGATCGCCGATTCAGCGGCCGCCACGGTGAGGATGAAGAACACGAACACCTGGCCGGCCATGTCGCCCAGGTAGTGCGAGAAGGCCACGAAGTTCATGTTGACCGCCAGCAGCATCAGCTCGATGGCCATCAGCAGCACGATCAGGTTCTTGCGGTTCAGGAAGATGCCGATCACCGACAGCGCGAACAGGAACGCGCCCAGGATCAGGAAGTGGTTCAGGCTCAGCGCACCCATCACGCGGCTCCTTCGTTCTTGTCAGCCGCCGGCAGCGACGGCGCTTCGACGGTCGCGGCGACCTTGACGATCTTCAGGCGGTCAGCCTTCTTCACGCGCACCTGCTGGGACGGGTCCTGATGGCGCGAGTCCTTGCGGCCGCGCAGCGTCAGCGCGATCGCCGCGATGATCCCCACCAGCAGCAGCACCGCGGCGATCTGCACCGGGAACAGGTAGTTGGTGTAGATCTCGATGCCCAGCAGCTTGGTGTTGCCCAGCTGCGCCATGTTGGGGATCTCCGGGGCGTTCTCGACGCCGCGGAAGCCGCCCATCAGCACGGCCGCGATCTCCAGCGCGATGACCGCGCCGACGAGGCTGGCCACCGGCAGGTGCTTCCAGATGCTCTCGCGCACGGCGGTGGACTCGAAGTCCAGCATCATGACGACGAACAGGAACAGCACCATCACGGCGCCGATGTAGACCAGCACCAGGGTGATGGCCAGGAACTCGGCCTTCAGCAGCATCCACAGACAGGAGGCGCTGAAGAAGGACAGGATCAGGAACAGGGCCGAGTGCACGGTGCTCTTGGCCGTGATGACACGGATCGCGGAGCCCAGCAGCACGGCCGAGAAAACGTAGAAGAGCGCGGTAGTGATATCCATGCGATGTCCTGCAAGCAGGCCGCCGGTCGCAGTCCTCTCCCCTCCCCTGGCGGCGAGGTGGAGACGACCGCGCGACCGGTCAGCGGTACTTGGCGTCGGCCTCCTTGCTGGCTGCGATCTGCGGCTCGTACCGGTCCCCCACCGCCAGGAGCATCTCCTTGGTGAAGTACAGGTCGCCGCGCTTCTCGCCGTGGTATTCGAAGATGTCGGTCTCGACGATCGAGTCGACCGGGCAGCTCTCTTCGCAGAAGCCGCAGAAGATGCACTTGGTCAGGTCGATGTCGTAGCGCGTCGTGCGGCGCGAGCCGTCCGCGCGCACGTCGGATTCGATCGTGATCGCCATGGCGGGGCACACGGCCTCGCACAGCTTGCAGGCGATGCAGCGCTCTTCACCGTTCTCGTAGCGGCGCAGCGCGTGCAGACCGCGGAAGCGAGGAGACAGCGGGGTCTTCTCTTCCGGGAACTGCACCGTGATGTTCTTCGAGAGGAAATGCCGGCCGGTCAGGGCCATGCCCTTCAGCAGCTCGGTGAGCATGAAGCTCTTGACTAGGTCCTTGATCACAGCGGATACCTCGGATTACTTCCAGATGTTGAACGGCGACTGGATCCACAGACCCACCACGACGAGCCACACCAGGGTGACCGGGATGAAGATCTTCCAGCCCAGACGCATGATCTGGTCATAGCGATAGCGCGGGAACGTCGCGCGCACCCACAGGAAGCAGGTCACGACGAAGAAGGTCTTCAGGAACAGCCAGACCCAGTTCCACAGACCCATGGTCTGCTGGATGAAGGCCGGCGTCTCCATGCCGAACAGGCTCCAGGACACCGGGGCCGACCAGCCGCCCAGGAACATCAGCACCGCCAGCGCCGACACCAGGATCATGTTGGCGTACTCGGCCAGGAAGAACATCGCGAACGACATGCCCGAGTACTCGATCATGTGACCGGCCACGATTTCCGATTCGCCTTCGACGACGTCGAAGGGGTGGCGGTTCGTCTCGGCCAGGCCGGAGATGAAGTACACCAGGAAGATCGGCAGCAGCGGCAGCCAGTTCCACGACAGGATGTTCACGCCGTGCGACGCGAACCAGCCCTGCTCCTGGCTCATCACGATGGCGCTGACGTTCATCGAGCCCGTCACCATCAGCACGACGACCAGGCAGAAGCCCATCGCGATCTCGTACGAGACCATCTGCGCGGAAGCGCGCAGCGCGCCCAGGAAGGCGTACTTCGAGTTCGAGGCCCAGCCCGCGATGATCACGCCGTAGACCTCGAGCGAGGTGATGGCCATCAGGAACAGCAGGCCGGCGTTGACGTCGGCGATCGCCACGCCCGGGCCGAAGGGCACCACCGCCCAGGCCGCCAGCGCCGGCATGATCGTCATGATCGGGCCGAGGAAGAACAGGTTCTTGTTGGCCGCGCTCGGGATGATGATCTCCTTGAAGATCAGCTTCACCGCATCGGCGATCGGGGTCAGCAGGCCCATCGGACCCACGCGGTTCGGACCCGGACGGATCTGCGACCAGCCGATGGCCTTGCGTTCCCACAGCGTCAGGTAGGCGACGCAGCCCAGCAGCGGCAGCAGCACGGCGACGATCTTGAGCACGCTCCAGACCACCGGCCAGACCACACCTCCCAGCAGCGAGGCGCCGGCGTTATAGAAGTTTTCCATGGTCGTCTCGTCCTCAGGCCTGGGTCACGGCGATGGCGCCGGTGAACGCGCCCAGCGCGGCGGTCTCGGGGATGCCGGCGGGGATGCGCACCACGGTCGCGGGCAGCGATGCGTCCAGCTGCGCGGCCAGCACGGCCTCGCCACCGTTCTGCGTCACGCGCACGTGAGCGCCTTTCTCGGACAGGCCGAGTTCGGTCCACAGCGCCTGCGGCAGCGACGCGACCGCCGCGTCACGGCCGTCGCGCGTCAATTGCAACGAGGTCGCGCGGCGCACCAGGGCGTCGGTCGCATAGATCGGCACCGTCGTCAGGCGTTCCAGGCCTTGCACCGGAGCGACCGCGGCGGACTGCGCCGACACGGTATTGCCCAGGCGGTTCGCCAGGTCCAGCGACGAGCCCAGCGCCGCGGTGCGGACCTGCTCGGAGCTGTCGAAGTCGAAGCCCTGCAGGCTCAGCAGGTTGCCCAGCACGCGCAGGATCTTCCAGCCCGGACGGGTCTCGCCGCGGGCCTTGGCCACGCCGACGAAGCTTTGCAGGCGGCCTTCCGCGTTGACGAAGCTGCCCGAGGTCTCGGTGAACGGCGCCGTCGGCAGCAGCACGTCGGCGAACTCGACCACCGGGCCAGTCTTGAACGGGGTCAGCACGACGACCATCTCGGCCGCGTTGATCGCCTTCCTGGCGGCGGCGGCGTTGGCGCCGTCCAGCACCGGGTCGGTGTTGAGCAGCAGCAGCGCCTTGGCCGGCTGGTCGTTCAGCAGCTGGGCCGCCGTGCGACCGCCCTGCCCCGGACGCGCGTTGACGAGCTGAGCACCGACGCTGTTCGCGGCGGCCGACAGCACGCCGACGGTGGCGCCGGTCTGCTCGCCGATCCAGTTCGCCAGCGACAGCAGCGTCGCGGCCTGCGGGTGCTGGATCGCGGCGTTGCCGATCAGCACGGCCTTGCGCTCGCCCGACAGCAGCGTGTCGGCGATCGCCTTGGCGGCGTCGGTGGCGTTGCCTTGCACCGGGGCGCTGACGCCCTTGGCGGCGCCGATGGCGGCGGCGACGTTGGCCAGTTCAGCGACCCAGGCCGACGGGGCGGCGGTGATCGCGGCGGCGACCGGCATCTTCCAGTCTTCGACCGAGCCGGCCAGCGACACGACCTGCGCGCCGCGGCGGGCGGCCTGGCGCAGGCGTTGCGCGAACAGCGGGTGGTCCTTGCGCAGCGACGAGCCGACGACGAAGGCGCGGTCCAGCTGCGACAGCGATGCGATCGAGGTGCCCAGCCACAGCGCCTTGCCGTCCGCGGCACGCAGCGCCGGGTCGACGACGCGCAGCTGCGTGTCGATGTTCTCGCTGCCCAGGCCGCGCACCAGTTGCGCCAGCAGATGCAGTTCCTCGACGGTGCTGTGCTCGGAGCCCAGCGCGGCGATGGAGGCGCCGCCCTTTTCCGTCTTGACCTGCTTCAGGCCGTTGGCGACGTATTCGAGCGCGGTGGTCCAGTCGACGGACTTCCATTCGCCGCCCTGCTTGAGCATCGGCGTGGTCAGGCGTTCGTCGCCGTTCAGCGCTTCGTAGGAGAAGCGGTCGCGGTCGGCGATCCAGCACTCGTTGACGGCTTCGTTCTCCAGCGGGACGACGCGCATCACTTCGTTGTTCTTGACCTGGACGATCAGGTTGGCGCCGGTCGAATCATGCGGGCTGACGCTCTTGCGACGCGACAGTTCCCAGGTGCGGGCGCTGTAGCGGAAGGGCTTGCTGGTGAGCGCGCCGACCGGGCAGATGTCGATCATGTTGCCCGACAGCTCCGAGTCCACGGTGCGGCCGACGAAGGTCTGGATCTCGCTGTGCTCGCCGCGGTGCGCCATGCCCAGCTCCATCACGCCGGAGATCTCCTGGCCGAAGCGGACGCAGCGGGTGCAGTGGATGCAGCGGCTCATCTCTTCCATCGAGATCAGCGGGCCGACGTTCTTGTGGAACACCACGCGCTTCTCTTCCGAGTAGCGCGAGGCGCTGGCGCCGTAACCGACGGCCAGGTCCTGCAGCTGGCATTCGCCGCCCTGGTCGCAGATGGGGCAGTCGAGCGGGTGATTGATCAGCAGGAACTCCATCACGCCCTGCTGGGCCTTGATGGCTTTCTCGCTCTTGGTGCGCACGATCATGCCCTGCGTCACCGGCGTGGCGCAGGCGGGCAGCGGCTTGGGCGCCTTCTCCACGTCCACCAGGCACATGCGGCAGTTGGCCGCGATGCTCAGCTTCTTGTGATAGCAGAAGTGCGGGATGTAGGTGCCGGCCTTCTCGGCAGCATGCATCACCATGCTGCCTTCGGGCACTTCGACCTTCTGGCCGTCGAGTTCGATTTCAACCATAGTTCTTCTCAGCGGCTCCGATCAGGCGTGCGCCGGCGACTTCGCCGTGGCGGACGGGGACGACGCGGCGGGCGCCTTGTTCTGCTGGGCCTGTTCGATCATCGCGATGAACTCGCCCTTGAAGTGCTTGAGCATCGCGCGCACCGGCATCGCCGCGGCGTCGCCCAGCGCGCAGATGGTGCGGCCCTGGATGTTGTCGGCCACGGAGTTCAGCAGGTCGATGTCCTCGACGCGGCCCTTGCCGTGGGCGATGCGCTCGATCACGCGGTGCATCCAGCCCGTGCCTTCGCGGCAGGGCGTGCACTGGCCGCACGACTCGTGCGCGTAGAAGTAGGACAGGCGCAGCAGGCTGGTGACCATGCAGCGGGTCTCGTCCATCACGATGACCGCGCCCGAACCCAGCATGGAGCCGGCCTTGGCGATGGAGTCATAGTCCATCGTGCACTGCATCATCACGTCGGCCGGCAGCACCGGGGCGGACGAACCGCCGGGGATGACCGCCTTGAGCTTGCGGCCGCCGCGCACGCCGCCGGCGAGCTCCAGCAGCTTCTCGAACGAGGTGCCCAGGGGGATCTCGTAGTTGCCCGGACGCTCGACGTCGCCGGAGATCGAGAAGATCTTGGTGCCGCCGTTGTTGGGCTTGCCGACTTCGAGGTAGGCCTGGCCGCCGTTGCGGATGATCCAGGGCACCGCCGCGAAGGTCTCGGTGTTGTTGATGGTGGTCGGCTTGCCGTACAGGCCGAACGAGGCCGGGAACGGCGGCTTGAAGCGCGGCTGGCCCTTCTTGCCTTCGAGCGATTCCAGCAGCGCGGTTTCCTCGCCGCAGATGTACGCGCCGAAGCCGTGGTGACCGTGCAGCTGGAAGCTGAAGTTGCTGCCCAGGATGTTGTCGCCGAGGTAGCCGGCCGAGCGGGCCTCTTCCAGCGCGGCTTCGAAGCGTTCGTACACCTCGAAGATCTCGCCGTGGATGTA
The DNA here is from genome assembly GCF_048957715.1 of Mitsuaria sp. CC2. NCBI lineage: Bacteria > Pseudomonadati > Pseudomonadota > Betaproteobacteria > Burkholderiales > Sphaerotilaceae > Roseateles > Mitsuaria sp. CC2. The sequence goes on from NZ_JARVXN010000033.1 coordinate 165,380, forward strand.
GTTGTAGCCGACCTTGATGCCCATCGCGAACGCCGCGATCGCCATGCCTTCGATGACGATGTGCGGGTTGAACATCAGGATGTCGCGGTCCTTGCAGGTCCCGGGCTCGCCCTCGTCGCTGTTGCAGACCAGGTACTTCGCACCCGGGAACTGGCGCGGCATGAAGCTCCACTTCAGGCCGGTCGGGAAGCCGGCGCCGCCGCGGCCGCGCAGGCCGGAGGCCTTCACTTCGGCGATGACCTGGTCGGAGGTCATGCCCTGACCCTCGCCCTGGGCGAGGATCTTGCGCAGGGCCTGGTAGCCGCCGCGCGCTTCGTAGTCCTTCAGCGACCAGTTCTTGCCATCGAGGCCCGCGTAGATCTGCGGGGTGACGTTGCGGTCGTGGAAGCAGGTTTCCTTGCCGGTGGCCTGCCACTTCGAGAGGTCGATGTTCGCGATGTTGGTCATCGTCCAGGTCCCTCAGTTCTTGTTGGCGGCGTGGTGGGCTCTCAGAGCCTCCACCAGCTCGTCCAGACGTTCGGTGCTCATGAAGCTGAGCATCTGGCGGTCGTTGACCAGCATCACCGGCGAGTCGGCGCAAGCCCCCAGGCACTCGCTCTGCTGCACGGTGAAGACGCCGTCGGCGGTCGTGCCGCCGGCCTCGACGCCCAGCTTTGAGCACAGGTGGTCCAGCGCCTTCTGGCCGTCGCGCAGCTGGCACGGCAGGTTGGTGCAGACGTTCAGCTTGAACAGGCCCAGCTTGCGCTGGTTGTACATGTTGTAGAAGGTCGTGACCTCGTAGACGGCGATCGCCGGCATGCCGAGGTACTGCGCGATCGCGTCCTCGGCCTCGCGGGACACGAAGCCCTGCTCCTGCTGGACGATGGACAGGCAGGCCATCACGGCCGACTGCGCCTGCTCGGCCGGGTACTTCGCGACTTCGCGCGCGAAGCGGGCCGCGGTGGCCTCGCTCAACACGAACCCGGTGCTTGCAATTTCAGTGCTGCTCATGCGGTCACCACTCAACGGTCAATTTCACCGAACACGATGTCCATCGTGCCGATCACGGCCACCGCGTCGGCGATCATGTGTCCGCGGGCCATCTCGTCCAGTGCGGCCAGGTGCGAATAGCCCGGCGCACGAATCTTCAGCCGGTACGGCTTGTTGGCGCCGTCGCTGATCATGTAGATGCCGAACTCGCCCTTCGGATGCTCGACCGACGCGTAGGCCTCGCCCTCGGGGACGCGGAAACCTTCGGTGAACAGCTTGAAGTGGTGGATCAGCTCTTCCATGCTGGTCTTCATCGCCACGCGGCTCGGGGGAGCGACCTTGTGGTTGTCGGTGATGACCGGGCCCGGGTTGGCCTTGAGCCACTTCACGCACTGCTGCACGATGCGGTTGGACTGGCGCATCTCCTCGACGCGCACGCAGTACCGGTCGTAGGTATCGCCGTTGGTGCCGACCGGAATGTCGAAGTCCATCTTGCCGTACACGTCGTAGGGCTGGGTCTTGCGCGTGTCCCACGCGATGCCGGAGCCGCGCAGCATCGGGCCGGTCAGGCCCAGGTTCAGCGCGCGCTCGGGCGTGACGACGCCGATGCCGACCGTGCGCTGCTTCCAGATGCGGTTGTCGGTCAGCAGCGTCTCGTAGTCGTCGACGTTGGCCGGGAAACGGTTGCAGAAGTCCTCGATGAAGTCCAGCAGCGAGCCCTGGCGGTTCTCGTTGAGCTTGTCGATGGCCTTCTGGTTCTTGATCTTGCTGACCTTGTACTGCGGCATCGAATCCGGCAGGTCGCGGTAGACGCCGCCCGGACGGAAGTAGGCCGCGTGCATGCGCGCGCCCGACACCGCCTCGTACATGTCGAAGATGTCCTCACGCTCGCGGAAGCAGTAGATGAGGATGTTCATCGCGCCGCAGTCGATGCCGTGCGCGCCCAGCCAGAGCAGGTGGTTCAGGATGCGGGTCAGCTCGCCGAACATCACGCGGATGTACTGCGCGCGCTCCGGCACTTCCAGGCCGAGCATCTTCTCGATGGCCAGGCAGTACGCGTGCTCGTTGGACATCATCGACACGTAGTCGAGACGGTCCATGTAGGGCAGCGACTGGATGAAGGTCTTGGTCTCGGCCAGCTTCTCGGTGGCGCGGTGCAGCAGGCCGATGTGCGGATCGGCGCGCTGGATGACTTCCCCGTCCAGCTCCAGCACCAGGCGCAGCACGCCGTGCGCGGCCGGATGCTGCGGGCCGAAGTTCAGGGTGTAGTTCTTGATTTCGGCTGGCATGCTCACAGGCCCCCGTAGTTGTCTTCGCGGATCACGCGCGGCGTGATCTCGCGCGGCTCGATGGTCACCGGCTGGTAGATCACGCGCTTCTGCTCGGGGTCGTAGCGCATCTCGACATGGCCCGTCACCGGGAAGTCCTTGCGCATCGGGTGGCCGATGAAACCGTAGTCGGTCAGGATGCGACGAAGGTCTTCATGGCCTTCGAAGATGATCCCGTACAGGTCGAACGCTTCGCGCTCGAACCAGTTGGCGGCGTTCCAGATCGGCGTCACGGCGGCGACCGACGGGAAGTCGTCTTCCGGCGCGAAGACCTTCAGGCGCAGGCGCCAGTTCTTGTTGATCGACAGCAGGTGGGTGACGACGGCGAAGCGCGCGCCTTCGTAGGCGCCGTCCTTGTAGGCGGAGTAGTCCACGCCGCACAGGTCGATCAGCTGCTCGAAGCGCAGCTCCGAGTGGTCGCGCAGCAGCTTGGCGACGTTGAAGTAGTCCTTGGCCGCGACGGTGATCGTGATTTCACCCAGCTCGCGCTTGAACGCGACGATCTGGTCGCCCAGCACGCTGTGCAGCGCCGCCTGCAGGGTATCGAGTTTGAGGGTCATGGGAGTCAGCCTGCTTCTGCTCAGCGAGCGATGGTGTTCTCGCGACGGATCTTGGCCTGCAGCTGCAGGATGCCGTAGAGCAGCGCCTCGGCGGTCGGCGGACAGCCCGGGACATAGACGTCGACCGGGACGATGCGGTCGCAGCCGCGGACCACCGAATAGCTGTAGTGGTAGTAGCCGCCGCCGTTGGCGCAGCTGCCCATGGACAGCACCCAGCGCGGCTCGGCCATCTGGTCGTAGACCTTGCGCAGCGCCGGCGCCATCTTGTTGCACAGCGTGCCGGCCACGATCATCAGGTCGGACTGGCGCGGGCTGGGACGGAACAGCATGCCGAAACGGTCGATGTCGTAGCGGGCGGCGCCCGCGTGCATCATCTCGACCGCGCAGCAGGCGAGACCGAAGGTCATCGGCCACAACGAACCGGTCTTGGACCAGTTCACCAGCTTGTCCAGCTGGGTGGTCATGAAGCCTTCCTTCAATACGCCTTCGTTACCCATATCGAATTCCCATCTTTCGAGATCAGCGGAGAAGGCACGTCGGACTGCGGTCGCTTCATTAACGCCGCGCTGACGCGTTGCCCTTCCCTAACGGACACGCGCCCTGAACGGGCGCCGTGTCCTGATGCGTTCACGGATCCGGCGCGTCATCGCGGATCCGCCGTCGGTCGTCACTCCCAGTCGAGCGCGCCCTTCTTCCATTCGTAGGCGAAGCCCACGACCAGGATGCCCAGGAAGATCATCATCGCCCAGAAGCCCGTCGGACCGATCTCGCGCAGCGAGACCGCCCACGGGAACAGGAAGGCGATTTCCAGATCGAAGAGGATGAAGAGGATGGCGACGAGGTAGTAGCGCACGTCGAACTTCATGCGCGCGTCCTCGAAGGCCTCGAAGCCGCATTCGTAGGGGCTGTTCTTTGCCGCGTCAGGGCGACGCGGGCCCGCCAGGAAGCCCAGCACTTGCGGAGCGATACCCACTCCGCAACCGACCAGGATGAAAAGGATGACGGGCAGGTATTGTTCCAGGCTCACGACTTGCTCTCGTTGTATGGCCGGGATTAGATACTGCCGACCTTGAACGGCAACACCATTTCCCGGCGTGTCACCGAAGATTGGCGGGCCAGGGCCGACCAACGATTCGGCAAAAGCAACGGGCGCGCCGCCAGCGATTATCCAATCGCTCACGGACCGCGCCCGCCTTGTCCTCCAGAAATTCGCACACCTGTTGTGCGCTGGAATTTCCCGAGTCCTCAACCTGCTTGATCGCTTTCGATCCGGCTTTCCGGCTAGATCGCGAAGACCATGGCAGGCCGATTTATTCTGGTGCCGACGGCGAGACTCGAACTCGCACAGCTTTCGCCACTACCCCCTCAAGATAGCGTGTCTACCAATTTCACCACGTCGGCTTGTCGTCACCTTTCAGTGACCTTGTCTTGACGGTTTGCGCTTCAGACAGCCTCGAATTCTATAGTGCTTTTCAAGCTCCAAAAGGAAACCAAAGCAATTTTGTCGAGGTGCTTGCGCTTGCCGCCCAGCCCTGTCAGTTCGACGCGCCGGAAGCAGCGGCCGAAGGCGCGGCTTGAGGAGCGATCGAGGCGCCCGGCAGCACCGCGGCCGAGGCCGGTGCCGACGGCACGGCGGCGCGTTCGAGCAGTTGCTCGCCCGCCGACGGACCCGAACCGATGCCGCCTTCGCGGTGGCTGCCCATGTAGGCCAGCGCCAGCGTCGACACGAAGAAGATCGTCGCCGCGACGGCCGTCGAGCGCGACAGGAAGTTCGCGCTGCCGGTCGCGCCGAACAGCGAGCCCGAGGCACCGCTGCCGAACGACGCACCCATGTCGGCGCCCTTGCCGTGCTGCACCAGCACCAGGCCGATCATCGCCAGGGCTGCAATCAGTTGCAGCACCAGCACCAGATTCATCATCACTTGCATTGCTATTTCTCCAGGAACCTTGAACGCCGGGCTTCAGCCGGCGGCGCGGCAGATCGCCGCGAAATCAACCGCCTTCAGCGCGGCGCCTCCGATGAGGCCGCCGTCGATGTCCGGCTGCGCAAACAGTTGGGAAGCGTTGTCGGGCTTGACGCTGCCGCCGTACAGGATCTGCATCTGATCGGCCTTCTGCGTGGCCGCGCGCAGCTGCTGACGCAGCAGCGCATGGACCTGCTGGGCCTGCTCCGGCGTGGCCGTCAGGCCCGTGCCGATCGCCCACACCGGCTCGTAGGCCACCACGATCTCGCCGATGCAGTGCGTCAGCGTGTGGATGACCGCCGCGAGCTGGCGCTTGACGACTTCCTCGGTGCGACCCGCTTCGCGCTCGGCCAGCGTCTCGCCGACGCAGACGATCGGCGTGACGCCGTGCGCCAGCGCGGCCTTGGCCTTGTCGGCGACCAACTGATCGCTTTCGGCGTGGTACGCGCGGCGCTCCGAATGGCCGACGATGGCGTAGCGGCAACCCAGATCCGCCAGCATGGCCGACGACACCTCGCCGGTGTAGGCGCCCTGCTCGTGCGTGGACACGTCCTGCGAGCCGTACACGACCTGCGTGCCGGTCAGCGCGAGCGCCGTGTCCGTGATGTACGGGAACGGCACGCACACGGCGACCTGGGCGTTCCACGGGCCCGCTTCCTTGAGGCCCGCCAGCAGCACGGCGTTCGACGCACGGGTGCCGTGCATCTTCCAGTTGCCGACCACCAGTTTCTTGCGCATCAGATCAACTCCCTTGAATCCGAAAAATCCTGCGGATGAGCGGAACCGCTCACCAGCTCAGCACGATCTTGCCGACGTGCTCGCCCGATTCCATCAGTGCATGCGCCGCGGCGGCTTCCGACGCGGGCATCTGCCTGAAGATCACCGGCGAGATCGCCCGCGATTCGAGCAACGGCCACACGCGCTCACGCAGCGCGCGCGCAATGCCGGCCTTGAACACGATCGGGCGCGGACGCAGCGTGGAGCCGGTGATCGTCAGCCGGCGGCGCAAGACCTGACCCGCATCGAACTCCGCCTTCACGCCACCCTGCACCGCGATGATCACGGCGCGGCCGTCGTCGGCCAGGCACTGCACGTTGCGCGCGACATAACTGCCGGCGACCATGTCCAGGATCACGTCGACGCCACGACCGTCCGTGGCTGTCTTCACTTCCTCGACGAAGTCCTGGTCGCGATAGTTGATCGCGACGTCGGCGCCGAGCGCCAGGCAGGCCGTCGCCTTGTCCGCGTTGCCGACCGTGACCAGCACCGTCGAGCCCAGCGCCTTCGCCAGCTGGATCGCCGTCACGCCGATGCCGCTGCTGCCACCATGGACCAGGAGGCTTTCGCCAGGCTGCAGGCGCGCGCGTTCGAAGACGTTGCTCCAGACGGTGAAGAAGGTCTCCGGCAGGCTCGCCGCCTCGACCATGCTCCAGCCCGCGGGCACCGGCAGGCACTGGGCCACCGGCGCGACGCACAGCTCGGCGTAACCGCCGCCAGCGACCAGCGCGCAGACCGCGTCGCCAACCCGGAGGCCGGCGGCGGCCAACGCCTGGGCGTCACCCGACTCGACCGTGCCCGCGACTTCCAGGCCTGGAAGATCGCTGGCACCGGCCGGCGCCGGGTACGCGCCCTTGCGCTGCAGCACGTCCGGGCGGTTGATGCCGTAGGCCGACACGCGGATCAAGCACTCCCCGACCCCGGCGACAGGGTCGGCGCGTTCGATCAGCTGCAGGACCTCCGGTCCGCCGGGCTGGGTGATGGCAATCGCCTTCATGACGTGCAGCGAGGTGCGTGCCGGACGACGGGGCCGATTACTCGGCCGAGCCTTCGCCGTGGTGCGGCGCCGGAGCGTCGCGGTCCAGCAGCGCCTTCATCGACAGCTTGATGCGGCCCTTCTCGTCGGTCTCGAGCACCTTGACCTTGACGATCTGACCTTCGCTCAGGAAGTCGGTGACCTTCTCGACGCGCTGGTGCGCGATCTGGCTGATGTGCAGCAGGCCGTCCTTGCCGGGAAGGATGTTGACCAGGGCACCGAAGTCCAGGATCTTGGTGATCGCGCCTTCGTAGACCTTGCCGATCTCGGCTTCGGCGGTGATCTCGGCGATGCGCTTCTTGGCGATCTCGGCCTTGGCGCCGTCGGTCGACGCGATCGTGATCGTGCCGTCTTCACCGATATCGATCTGCGTGCCGGTCTCTTCGGTCAGCGCGCGGATGGTCGCGCCGCCCTTGCCGATCACGTCACGGATCTTCTCCGGATTGATCTTCATCGTGTACAGACGCGGCGCGAACTGCGAGATCTCGGTGTTGGCCGCGCCTTGCGCGCCGACCATGGCTTCCAGGATGTGCAGGCGGGCTTCCTTGGCCTGCGCCAGGGCCACCTGCATGATTTCCTTGGTGATGCCCTGGATCTTGATGTCCATCTGCAGCGCGGTGATACCCGAGGTCGTGCCGGCCACCTTGAAGTCCATGTCGCCCAGGTGATCTTCATCGCCCAGGATGTCGGTCAGCACGGCGAAGCGGTTGGCGTCCTTGATCAGGCCCATGGCGATGCCGGCGACGTGCGCCTTCAGCGGCACGCCGGCATCCAGCAGCGACAGGCAGCCGCCGCAGACCGACGCCATCGACGAGGAGCCGTTGGACTCGGTGATTTCCGAGACCACGCGGATCGAGTACGGGAAGTCTTCCTTGGTCGGCAGCACGGCGACGAGCGCGCGCTTGGCCAGACGGCCGTGGCCGATTTCGCGGCGCTTGGGGCTGCCCACGCGACCGGTTTCGCCGGTGGCAAACGGAGGCATGTTGTAGTGCAGCATGAAGCGTTCGGAGTACTCGCCGGCCAGCGCATCGATGGTCTGCGCGTCGCGGTCGGTGCCCAGCGTCGCGGCGACCAGCGCCTGCGTTTCACCGCGGGTGAACAGCGACGAGCCGTGCGCGCGCGGCAGCACGCCGTTGCGGATCTCGATGGCGCGGACGGTGCGCGTGTCGCGACCGTCGATGCGCGGCTCGCCGGCCAGGATCTGGCTGCGGACGATGCGGGCTTCGATCTCGAACAGCAGGCCGTCGACTTCGACGCCGTCGAACTCGGTGCCTTCCGCCGTCAGGGCGGCCTTGACCTTCGAGTAGGCCGAGCGGCAGGCTTCGGTGCGGGCCTGCTTCGAGCGGATCTGGTAGGCGGCGCGCAGCTCTTCTTCGGCCAGGGCGTTGATCTTGGCGATGAAGGCCTCGTCCTTGGCCGGGGCGACCCAGTTCCAGGACGGCTTGCCGGCGTCGCGGACCAGGTCGTTGATCGCGGCGATCGCGACCTTGCCCTGATCATGACCGTAGGTCACGGCGCCCAGCATGATGTCTTCGCTCAGCTGGTCGGCTTCGGACTCGACCATCAGCACGGCGGCTTCGGTGCCGGCGACGACCAGGTCCAGCTTGGAGTCGATCAGCTGGGTCTTGCCCGGGTTCAGCACGTACTCGCCGTTGACGTAGCCCACGCGGGCGGCGCCGATGGGACCGTTGAACGGGATGCCGGAGATGGCCAGCGCGGCGCTGGTGGCGATCAGGGCGGCGATGTCGGCCTGGACCTCAGGGTTCAGCGACACCGTGTGGACCACGACCTGGACTTCGTTGAAGAAGCCTTCCGGGAACAGCGGGCGGATCGGGCGGTCGATCAGGCGCGAAGTCAGGGTCTCGAGCTCGCTCGGACGGCCTTCACGCTTGAAGAAGCTGCCGGGGATCTTGCCGGCGGCGTAGGTCTTCTCGATGTAGTCGACGGTCAGCGGGAAGAAGTCCTGGCCGGCCTTGGGCGAGGACTTGGCGACAACGGTCGCCAGCACCACGGTGTCCTCGATGTTCACCAGCACGGCGCCGGAGGACTGGCGGGCGATCTCGCCCGTCTCCATCACGACTTGATGCTGACCCCATTGGAAGGTCTTCACGACCTTGTTGAACATGCTCATTCGAGTTCTCCTCAGTTCAGGGATGCGCCGCTCGCGGTGCGGCGCAGGACCGGGAGTGGGACTGGGTTTGGCGGGATGCCATTCCAGAGCGCCTGCGGGGACTTCCCTCCGGCAAGCGCTCTGGAATGACACATCGGCGCCACGTCAGTTCAACTCCGTTGTCTGACCGGTCCCGGGACCGGTCGGGCCGCCTGCCGGAACACTCCGGCCAACGGCAAAAGCATGCATGCAGAAGCACGCAGAAACGACAAAGAGCCTGTTGGAGTCAGACCAATCAGGCTCTTTGCTTTCATGCGCCGATTACTTGCGCAGGCCCAGCTTCTGGATCAGGGCGGTGTAACGGTCGGCGTCCTTCTTCTTCAGGTAGGACAGCAGGCTCTTGCGCGCATTGACCATCTTCAGCAGACCGCGACGGCCGTGGTGGTCCTTGGCGTGCAGCTTGAAGTGGGGGGTCAGTTCGTTGATGCGGGCGGTCAACAGGGCCACCTGGACTTCCGGCGAGCCGGTGTCGTTGGCGCTGCGCGCGTTGGCCTTGACGATTTCGGCCTTGTTTTGGTCGAAGCTGGACATGATGCGTTCCTTGTTCCGGAATGATTCGGAAGGTCCGCCGGCATGCCAGTGAAGGCGTCAAATGCGCAGACGGTTTCCGAGGTTTGACTTGCGATCACAGGTGAAACCGACCCGTGTCGTGCTGATTGCATCCCGCCGCGCTTGGAGATCGACTGGGTGTTCGATCCATTGAGCTGGCGAAAAACCCACGGAGTATAGCTGATTCACCATCAACCGGCGAACCGTGCCCCGGAACCGACCCACGCGGCCCGGCGTCAGCCAGGACGCACCATCCGGCAGACGGACGGCCGCTCCGCCTGCGCGGCCGCCAGGAAACGCTGGGTGCGGAAGCCGTACCCGGATCCTTCGTTGTCGTGCGGGGTCCCGGCATCGCCGGCGCGACGCATGACACTGACGTACAGCGGTTGCTGGAGTTGATGGTCGGACGGCCTCATCCAGCCCTGGTGCGCCACGCCGAGCGGTCGACCATCGAGCCGCAACCCCTCCAGCGCGAGCGCGACCATCTTCGGATCCGTACTGCCGGCCTTTTCCATCGCGGTGACCAGCATCTCGATCATCAGCTGCATCCGCGCATGAAGGTAGTCGTGCTCCGGTTTGGCAAAACGCTGCCGGAAGGCCGCATAGAAGCGCTCCGAGTCCGCGGTTCCGACGTTCGGATGCCATTCGGCCACCGCCAGCACGCGGTCGACGCCCGCCTCGCCCAGGACGCCGGGAACGCCCAGCGCATTGCCGTAGAAGGTGTAGAAGCGCGCGTCGAGTCCGATGTCCTTGGCTGCCTTGATGAGCAGCGTCAGGTCGTTGCCCCAGTTCCCGGTGAGCACCGCCTGGGCGCCGCTGGTGCGGATCTTGGTCGCGTAAGGCAGAAAGTCCTTCACGCGGCCGAGCGGGTGGAGCTCGTCGCCGACGATCTGCAGGTCGGGGCGTCGCCGGGCGAGCATCGCCCTCGCCTGCTCGCGCAGATGCTGCCCGAAGCTGTAGTCCTGGCCGATCAGGTAGAGACGTTTGAGACTCTTGTCCTGGGCGATCACCTCGACCAGCGCCGCCAGGCGCATGTCGGTGTGGGCATCGAAACGGAAGTGCCAGAAGCTGCACTGCGCGCCGGTCAGCGCTGGATCGACGGCCGCGTAATTGAGGAACAGCGCGCGACGGTCGGGCTCGCGGGCGTTGTGGCGCTCGAGCGCGCCGATCAACGCGCCCGCGACGGCGGAACTATTGCCCTGGAGGATCACCGGGATGCGCTGGTCCGTCGCCGAGCGCAGCATGGACAGCGACTCTTCGACGGAGCCCTTGCTGTCGAAGCGGACGATCTCCAGCCGGCGAGCACCGCCCGGCAGCTTCACACCGCCACGCGCGTTGACGCGTTCGGTCGCCCAGATGAGGTTGCGGAACACGGCCTCGCCGCCATTGCCGAGCGGGCCGGAGAGGCCCTCGATCAAGCCGAGTCGAATCGGATCGGCAGGAGCGGCTGCCATCGCGCCAGCCAGACCGACTAGCGCAAGCGCCGCGGCGGCCAATGCGACCACCGCCCGCCTCGTCCAACGCGTCACAGCTGGGCCGGGCTGGCGAGTTGCGACAGATCCCAGCGCGGCTTGACCTCGAAGCCGCCGCCGCGCGTCAGGTTCGCCATGTCGCGCTGAAGGCGCAGGCCGGCCGCGAGCGCGATCATGGCGCCGTTGTCGGTACACAGGTGCAGCTCGGGATAGTGGACGCGCACGCGGCGCTTCTCGCAGGCCGCATCCAGCTGCTCGCGCAGGCGCTTGTTGGCGCCGACGCCGCCCGCCACGACCAGGCGCTTCAGTCCGGTCTCCTTCAGCGCCAGCAGCGACTTCTTGACCAGCACCTCGACGATCGCCGCCTGCGTCGATGCGGCGAGATGGGCGCGTTGCACTTCGGTGATGCCGCCGGGCTGCGCTTCGAGCTTGCGGACCTGCGTCAGCACCGCTGTCTTCAGACCGGCAAAGCTGAAATCCGGCTTGCCGCTGTGCATGAGCGGGCGAGGCAGCGCGAAAGCCTCCGGATTCCCCGACTCCGCCAGCTTCGACAGATGCGGACCGCCGGGATACGGGAGGCCGAGCAGCTTGGCCGATTTGTCGAAGGCTTCGCCGGCGGCGTCGTCGATGGTCTCGCCGAGCAGCTCGTAGCTGCCGACGTCGTCGACACGCATCAGCTGCGTATGACCGCCGGACACGAGCAGCGCGACGAACGGAAACTCCGGCGGGTCCGCCGAGAGGAACGGCGACAGCAGGTGGCCTTCGAGGTGATGGATGCCCATCACCGGCCGATCGAGCGCCGCGCCCAGGGACGCGGCAACGCCCGCGCCCACGAGCAACGCCCCCGCCAGACCGGGCCCCTGCGTGTAGGCGACGACGTCCACGTCCGCCAGCGACAGTCCGGCGCCCGCGAGCACCTCGCGGGTCAGCGGCAGCACGCGGCGGATGTGGTCGCGCGAGGCCAGTTCGGGCACGACGCCACCGTAAGCCTGGTGCATCGTGATCTGGCTGTGCAGCGCATGGGCGAGCAGCGTCGGCACGCCTTCGCCGGACGCGTCGACCAGCGCCACGCCAGTTTCGTCGCAGGAGGATTCGATGCCGAGGACGCGCATGGGATCAGCCGTTCCGGTTCGCCGAGCGGAGACTCAATGATTCTCTTTGGCGTGGTTGATCGAGTACTTGGGAATCTCGACCGTCACGTCCTTGTTGGACAGGATGGCCTGGCAGGACAGGCGCGAGTTGGGTTCCAACCCCCAGGCGCGGTCCAGCATGTCTTCCTCGTTCTCTTCCATCTCGGACAGCGACGCGAAGCCCTCGCGCACGATCACGTGGCAGGTCGTGCAGGCGCAGACCTGGTCGCAGGCATGCTCGATGTCGATGTGGTTGTCGAGCATCGCCTCGCAGATCGTCGTGCCGGAGGGGGCCTCGATCGACTTGCCTTCGGGCGCGTATTCGGGATGGGGAAGGATCTTGATGACGGGCATGGGGAGGTGTCCTTGAGGCTGGCGAGCGGAGCTTTTCCTGCTGGGCGTCGGCTTGCGGTCAGACCTGATCGATGCTGAGGCCGGTGAGGGCCTGCTGGATGCCGCGGTTCATGCGCGCGGCGGCGAAGGCCTCGGTGCCCTTGGCCAGCGTCTCGACCGCGGCGGTGATTGCGTCGGCATCCGCGACCGCGTCGTCGGCCTGCGCCTTGGCGAGCAGGTCCGTCTGCAGCGCGGCGATCTCGGCGCGTTCGGCGTCGCTGAGCAGGTCGCCGTCGGCGCGCAGCGCGGACTGGGTCGCGAGGATCATCCGCTCGGCGTCGACGCGCGCTTCGCGCAGCTTGCGGGCGACCATGTCGCCCTCGGCGCTGGCGAAGCCTTCGCGCAGCATCGTCGCGATCTGATCGTCGGAGAGGCCGTAGCTCGGCTTGACCTGCACCGCCGCTTCGACACCCGAGCCCAGCTCGCGCGCGGAAACGCTCAGCAGGCCGTCGGCGTCGACCTGGAAGGTCACGCGGATGCGCGCTGCGCCGGCCACCATCGGCGGAATGCCGCGCAGCTCGAAGCGCGCCAGCGAGCGACATTCGCTCACCAGCTCGCGCTCGCCCTGCAGCACGTGCACCGCCAGCGCGGTCTGACCATCCTTGAAGGTGGTGAAGTCCTGCGCCTTCGCCACGGGGATGGTGGCGTTGCGCTCGATGATGCGCTCGACCAAGCCACCCATGGTCTCCAGACCCAGCGACAGCGGGATCACGTCCAGCAGCAGGATCTCGCCGTCCGAGCTGTTGCCGGCCAGCTGATTGGCCTGCACGGAGGCGCCCAGCGCGACGACTTCATCGGGGTTCAGATCGGTCAGGACTTCGCGGCCGAACAGTTCGCCGACGACGCGGCGCACGATCGGCATGCGCGTGGAACCGCCGACCATCACCGTGCCCTGCACCTCGTCCGCGCCGACCTTCGCATCGCGCAGCACGCGGCGCACGGCCAGCAGCGTCTTGTTGACCAGCGGCTGGGCCAACTCGTCGAACTGGCCTCGCGAGACCTCGACGTTCAGCGCGCCGGCGTCCAGCGCGGCGCTCAGCGTCACGCGCTCGTGGTCGGTCAGCGATTCCTTGGCTTCGCGCGCAGCGACCAGCACACGGCGCTTGTCCGCTGCGCTGCTCACGCTCAGACCCGCGTGCGCCAGCGCCCAGTCGGCCAGCAGGCGATCGAAATCGTCGCCGCCAAGCTGCGCATCGCCGCCGGTCGCGACGACTTCAAACACGCCCTTCGTCAGGCGCAGCAGCGAGATGTCGAAGGTGCCGCCGCCCAGGTCGTAGACGGCATAGAGGCCCTCGTTGCCGGTGTCGAGCCCGTAGGCGATCGCGGCGGCGGTGGGCTCGTTGATCAGGCGCAGCACGTTCAGGCCCGCGAGCTGCGCCGCGTCCTTGGTCGCCTGGCGCTGCGCGTCGTCGAAGTACGCGGGCACCGTGATGACGGCGCCGAACAGGTCGTCGTTGAACGTGTCTTCAGCGCGCTGGCGCAGCGTGGCCAGGATCTCCGCGCTGATCTCGACCGGCGACTTCAGGCCCTCGCGGGTGGCCACGCTCAGCATGCCGGGCGTGTCCTCGAAGCGGTACGGGAGCTTGTCGCGGTTGGCGATGTCGTCGAGGCGGCGGCCCATGAAGCGCTTCACCGAGACGATGGTGTTCTCCGGGTCATCTGCCTGCGCGGCGAGCGCGTCGTAGCCGAACTGGCGGCGGCCTTCCGGCATCACGCGCACGGCCGACGGCAGGATCACGCGGCCCTGGTCGTCCGGCAGGCACTCGGCCACGCCGTGGCGCACCGACGCCACCAGCGAATGCGTCGTGCCGAGGTCGATGCCCACCGCGATGCGGCGCTGATGGGGATCGGGCGACGCGCCGGGTTCGGAGATTTGCAGCAGGGCCATGGTGTGTTGTCTTGTTCTTCGAATGTCGGTGAGGCGATCCGGGGAGGTGTTGGCCGATCCGGCCTCAGGAGTGCGCCAGCGTGTCGAGCCGATGATCGATGTCCGAGCGGAAACGCGTCAGGAACATGAGCGCGCGCACCGACTCGGCGGCGCCGGCCGCGTTGCCCTCGTCGTCGAGCTGACGGCCAGCCTGCGCCAGCAGCGCGCGTTCACGGTCGGCGACCTGCTTGTCGATGGCCAGGATCGCGTCGGGCGTCTTCGCTTCGTCGAGCGACTCACGCCATTCCATCTGCTCCATCAGGAACGCCGCGGGCATCCGGGTGTTCTCGTTGGCCTGGATGGGCGCGCCGCGCAGCTCGCAGAGGTAGGACGCGCGCTTGAGCGGATCGCGCAGGCGCTGGTGCGCCTCGTTGACGCGCAGCGCCCACTGCATCGCCAGGCGCTGCGAGGCCGCGCCGTCGGCGGCGAAGCGGTCGGGATGCACCTTGGCCGCGAGCGCTTTCCAGCGCTCGGCGATCTCGGTGCCGTCCTGCGCGAAACGCTGCGGCAGGCCGAACAGGGTGAAGTCGTCGTCGTCGAGTTTCATGAACAAAAAAGCGCGGCACCGCGGCCGCGCCCTTTTTCGCGTGCGGAACTCAGATCCGGAAAGACTCGCCGCAGCCGCAGCGGTCCTTCTCACGCGGATTGCGGAACTTGAAGCCCTCGTTCAGGCCCTCGCGGACGAAGTCCAACTCGGTGCCGTCCAGATACGGCAGGCTCTTCGGGTCGATCAGCACCTTCACGCCATGGCCTTCGAAGATCACATCCTCGGGGGCCACCTCGTCGGCGTACTCCAGCTTGTAGGCCAGACCCGAGCAGCCGGTGGTCTTCACGCCCAGGCGCACGCCCACGCCACGACCGCGCTTGGCGATGTAGCGCGTGACGTGCCGCGCGGCGGCTTCGGTCAGGGTGACGGACATCGCGGACCTCAGGCGGCGGCGGTCGCGTCGGCGTTCTGACCGTGCTTGGCGCGGTAGTCGTCCACCGCGGCCTTGATCGCGTCTTCCGCCAGGATCGAGCAGTGGATCTTCACCGGCGGCAGGGCCAGTTCTTCCGCGATCTGGTTGTTCTTGATGGACAGCGCCTGGTCCAGCGTCTTGCCCTTGACCCACTCGGTGACCAGCGAACTCGACGCGATCGCCGAGCCGCAGCCGTAGGTCTTGAACTTGGCGTCCTCGATCAGGCCGGTCGCGGGATTGACCTTGATCTGGAGCTTCATCACGTCGCCGCAGGCCGGCGCGCCGACCATGCCGGTGCCGACGGACTCGTCGCCCTTGTCGAAGCCGCCCACGTTGCGGGGATTCTCGTAGTGGTCGATGACCTTGTCGCTGTATGCCATGTCGTGTTCTCCAACAACTCTGTCTTGATGAACTGCGTCGTTCGCTCTGCCGTCAGCGGACGCTCAATGCGCCGCCCACTGGATGGTGCTGATGTCGACGCCTTCCTTGTACATGTCCCACAGCGGGGACAGTTCGCGCAGCTTGGCGACGCGGTCCTTCAGCAGCGAGACGGCGTAGTCGATTTCCTCTTCGGTCGTGAAACGGCCGATCGTCATGCGCAGCGAGGAATGCGCCAGCTCGTCGCTGCGCCCCAGGGCGCGCAGCACGTAGCTCGGTTCCAGGCTCGCGGACGTGCAGGCCGAGCCCGACGACACGGCGATGCCCTTGATGCCCATGATCAGCGACTCGCCCTCGACGTAGTTGAACGAGGCGTTGACGTTGTGGGGCACGCGGCGGGTCAGGTCGCCGTTGATGAACACCTGCTCGATGTCCTTCAGGCCGTCCAGGAGGCGCTGCTGCAGCGCCTTGATGCGGGGCAGCTCGGTGGCCATCTCCTCGCGGGCGATGCGGAAAGCCTCGCCCATGCCGACGATCTGATGCGTGGGGAGCGTGCCCGAACGCAGGCCGCGCTCGTGACCGCCACCGTGCATCTGCGCTTCCAGGCGCACGCGCGGCTTGCGACGCACGTACAGCGCGCCGATGCCCTTCGGGCCGTAGGACTTGTGCGAGGCCAGGCTCATCAGGTCAACCGGCAGCGTGGTCAGGTCGATCTCGACCTTGCCGGTGGCCTGCGCGGCGTCGACATGGAAGACGATGCCCTTCTCGCGGCACAGGGCGCCGATGGTCGGGATGTCCTGGATCACGCCGATCTCGTTGTTCACGAACATCACCGAGATCAGGATCGTGTCGGGGCGGATGGCCGCCTTCAACACGTCCAGGTCGATCAGGCCGTCTTCCTGGACGTCGAGGTAGGTGACCTCGAAGCCCTGGCGCTCCAGCTCACGCGTCGTGTCGAGCACGGCCTTGTGCTCGGTCTTGATCGTGATCAGGTGCTTGCCGCGCGACTGGTAGAAGTTGGCCGCGCCCTTGATGGCGAGGTTGTTCGACTCGGTCGCGCCGGAGGTCCAGACGATCTCGCGCGGATCCGCGCCGATCAGCTTGGCGACTTCGACGCGTGCCTTCTCCACGGCCTCTTCCGCCTCCCAACCCCACGCGTGACTGCGCGACGCCGGATTGCCGAAGTGCTCGCGCAGCCACGGAATCATCGCGTCGACGACGCGCGGGTCCACCGGCGTGGTGGCGCCGTAGTCCATGTAGATGGGGAAGTGCGGGGTCATGTCCATGGGAACGTTCTTCTTGTCGACTACTGAATGGTTGACGTGGACCGGAGGGCCGGAATCACTTGCTCATCGCATTGCCGAGCGCGAACACGGAATTCGGCGCGGTGATGCGGATGGGCTTGACGACGGGGGTGCTCGAGATGGCGCGCTTGATCGGCGCTTCCTCGACGGTGACGCCCTTGGCGAGCTGGTCGTCGACGAGCTTGCGCAGCGTGACCGAATCGAGGTACTCGATCATCTTGTTGTTGAGCGCCGTCCACAGGTCGTGCGTGATGCAGCGGCCGGTGTCGTCGCCCATGCAGTTTTCCTTGCCGCCGCAGCCGGTGGCGTCGATGGGTTCGTCGACGGCGACGATGATGTCGGCCACGGTGATCTCATCGGAGCGGCGGCCCAGGGAATAACCGCCGCCGGGACCGCGGGTGGACTCCACCAGTTGATGGCGGCGCAGCTTGCCGAACAGCTGCTCCAGATAGGACAGCGAGATCTGCTGGCGCTGGCTGATCGCCGCCAGCGCGACGGGCCCGCCGTTTTCGCGCAGGGCCAGATCGATCATCGCGGTGACGGCAAAACGACCTTTGGTGGTGAGACGCATCGAACTTCTCCTTGGCGCCCGTGTCGGGCTACAGGACATGGAGGCGGCGGCTCGGCTGACGCCGGGTCGACTCACGGAGCAGGGTTAACCCCGCTAAGTCCGACCATTTTACTCAATTAAGAAGAAGCGTGCTCGGGTTACCCCGGACAGGGGTCGAGGGGGCCTTTTCAGGCCAGGCGGCTGGCCGCCATCTGGGCCAGGCGACCGCATCCGGACTCCAACAGATCGAGCACCTGCTCGAACCCGTCCGCACCGCCGTAATACGGATCTGGTACTTCGATCTCCCCCGGAAGCAGGGAAATCCGGTGCTGCAGCGCAGCAGGACAGCGTCGACGGAGTTCGCGCAGGTGGCCGCCGTCCATGGCGATCAAGAGATCGAAGCGCTCGAAATCATCGGTGCGAAGCGCGCGCGCCCGTTGGTCGCCGAGCTCATAACCCCTCATCAGGGCGTGGTCTTGGGAGCGTTCGTCGGGGGGCTCGCCAGCATGCCAGCCCTGGACGCCGGCAGAGTCGACGTGGACGCGATCCGCCAGTCCCATGGCCGTCAGTTGATGGCGGAGCACCCCTTCCGCCGTCGGCGAGCGACAGATGTTGCCTGTGCACACAAAGAGGATGGAGAGTTCTGCAGCCATGACGCTGTATTGTGGCTTGGCCCGGGATTTGCCCTTCCACCGTTCCCAACCCTTGGAAAGCTGCCATGAGCCTCACGCAAATCGAAACCATCCGTCTCGCCCGCCTGCAACTGATCGACCTCGGCGACGAGAAGACCGCGGCGTTGCTGGAATGGGCCCTGGAGGACAAGGCCGCCTCCTCGCCGACTTCCGGAACTCCGCCCCAGCGCGACACGCCGCGGGCCGGCTGAAGTCGTCAGCACGACGGTCAAGACCTGGATAAAGGCGCAGGCGGCGCCTGCCTGACGCCGACGACGTTTATCGATCCTCGCTTTGCTTCGTTCCAGGTCGTGACGAGGATCCCTAGGCTGCAGTGACCTCCCGTTTCCTCGTGATTGCGAGTTCACCGCGCCATGCCCTCCTCTGCCCTTCCGACTTCCCGCCGCCAATGGCTGGCCCAGGCAGCTGCCCTCGCGGCCGCCGCCGCCCTGCCAGCGCCTCCGGTGCTCGCCGCCGACGCCAGGACCCTGCGCATCGGCTACCAGAAGTCCAGCACGCTGACGCTGTTCCTGAAGTCGCGCGGCGTCCTGGAGAAGGCGCTCGCGCCGCAGCAGGTCAGCGTCAGTTGGCATGAGTTCACCTCCGGACTGCCGCTGCTGGAAGCGCTCAACATCGGCGCGCTCGACCTCAGCGCGGACGTGGCCGACGCGGTCCCGCCGTTCGCGCTCGCCGCCGGCGCCAAGCTCACCTACTACGCGATCGAGACACCCTCGCCCACCGCGCAGGCCATCGTGGTCCGCAAGGATTCGCCGATCACCAGCGTCGCCCAGTTGAAGGGAAAGAAGGTCGGCTTCGCCAAGGGCGCCGGTGCGCATTACCTGCTCCTGGAAGCGCTGAACCAGGCCGGCCTGTCCATCAAGGACATCGAGCCCGCCTACCTCAATCCCGCCGACGGACGTTCGGCCTTCGAGAACGGCGCCATCGCCGCCTGGGTCGTCTGGGATCCGTTCCTGGCCGCCGTGCAGCGCCAGTCCGGCGCCCGCATCCTGGTCGACGGCACCCGCATCGCCGCCTACCGGCGCTTCTATCTCGCGGCCACCTCGTTCGCGCAACAGCATCCCGAGGTGCTCCAGCGCGTCTACGACGAACTCCAGCGCGCCGGCGAGTGGGTGAAGAAGAACCCCGCCGCCGCGGCCGAGTGGCATGCCCCGGTGCTGGGTCTGGACGCCTCCATCGTCGCCGCCGCGAACGAGCGGCGCACGTACGCGGTCCGCCCCGTCGATGCGGAATCGCTCGCCGAGCAGCAGCGCATCGCCGACGCCTTCAGCGGCGCGCAGATCCTGCCGCGCCGCATCGCCATCCAGGAATCGCCCGTCTGGCGCCCTGCTTGAACAGCGCCTCATCCCCGAACCCACGCCCGAACCGATGCCCGACCCACACCGTCCCGGTCCGATCGCCAGGAGTCACCCCATGTCCGTCCTGAACTCCGACACCGGAGCCGCCCCAGGGCTGTCCCGCCCGCCGACCCCGAAGCATCCCGCGCCGCTGCCAACCCGCACGCCCGCCGACGTCCGCGCCGCGCTGCTGGCGCGCGTGGAGATCGCGCTGCTCGATGTCCGCGAGGAAGCCGCCTATGCCGAAGCCCATCCGCTGTGGGCCGCCAATCTAGCGGCCTCCCGGCTGGAACTCGACGCCTGGGGGCGACTGCCCCGGCGCAACGTGCCCATCGTGGTCTATGACGACGGTGAAGGCGTCGCGGTGCCGTCGGCGCGGAAGCTGCAGTCGCTCGGCTACACCGATGTCGCCCTGCTCGCCGGCGGTCTGGGTGCCTGGCGCGACGACGGCCTGGAGCTCTTCCGCGATGTCAATGTCCCGAGCAAGGCCTTCGGCGAGCTCGTCGAGGCGCGCCGCCACACGCCCTCATTGCCGGCGGAAGAAGTCCAGGAGCGTCTCGCGCGCCGGGACGATCTCGTCCTGCTCGACGCCCGGCGCTTCGACGAGTACCGCACGATGAGCCTGCCCGGCTCGATCAGCACGCCGGGCGGCGAGCTCGTCCGCCGCGCGCGCGACCTCGCGCCGGATCCGTCGACGACCATCGTCGTCCACTGCGCCGGCCGCACCCGCAGCCTGATCGGCGCTCAATCGCTGATCGACGCCGGCCTCCCGAATCCCGTCGCGGCACTGCGCAACGGGACGATCGGATGGACGCTCGCCGGACTCACGCTGGCCCAGGGTCAGGGCCGCTCCCATGAGGACGTCGCGGTAGGCGACCTGACCGCTGCGCGGGAGGGCGCGGCCGCCCTCGCCCGCCGTGCGCACGTCCAGGCCATCGATGCTTCGGTCCTCGCGGAATGGCTGGCCGATACGCGGCGGTCGACCTATCGTTTCGACGTCCGCAGCGCCGCTGAATACGGTCGCGGCCATCGACCCGGATTCCGCAATGCGCCGGGCGGACAGCTCGTCCAGGAAACCGACCACCACGTCCCGGTGCGCGGCGCGCGCGTCGTGCTGGCCGACGACGACGGCATTCGCGCGCCGATGGCGGCGGCCTGGCTCGCGCAGATGGGCTGGGAAGTCGCCGTGCTGCCCCCCGACGACGCCACCCACACCGAAACGGGTCCCGATCTGCCGCCACAACCGCTCTCGCCGGCAGTCGCGACCATCACGCCCGCCGAGCTTGCCGGCTGGCGTACCGAAGAGGCGGACCGCGAGCATCCCGACACTGTCGTCGTCGACGTGGCGCCGAGCATCACCTACATCGTCCGGCACATCCCCGGTGCCTGGTGGAGCCCGCGGGCCCGACTCACCGACGCGTTGAGGAACGTGATCCCCCACGCGCGTCGCGTCGTGCTCACCGGCAACCTGGGCGTGCTGCCTCGTTTCGTCGCGGCGGACCTGGCGGCCGAACTGGCTTCAGAAGGACGTGAGCTGCTGGTACTCGAAGGCGGCACGACCGCCTGGTACGACGCGGGCCTGCCGATCGAATCCGCCAATCCGCGTCTGGCTTTCCCGCGCGACGACCGTTATCGCCGCCCTTACGAGGGCACGAACCACGCGCGCGACGCCATGCAGGCCTACCTCGACTGGGAGTTCGGACTGGTGGCCCAGCTCGACCGAGACGGGACGCACTTCTTCCGCGTGGTCGAGGACTAGCCTTACTTCCCCTTGCCGGCCGTGATCGGCACGACGTTGTCGTGCACGGACGCGCCGAAGGCCTGCTCCTTGAGCTGGGACAGCTGGTCGCGCAGCCGCGCGGCCTTCTCGAACTCGAGGTTGCGCGCGTGTTCCAGCATCTGCTTCTCCAGCTGGGTGATGCGCTTGCTCAGGTCCTTCTCGCTGAGCGCCTCCACCTCGGCCGCGTCGTGGATCACCTTGGCGTCGTCGCGCCCCGGCTTGTCGCTGTAGACGCCGTCGATCAGGTCGCGGATGCGCTTGACCACGCCGCGCGGCGTGATGCCGTTGGCCTCGTTGAACTCGATCTGCTTGGCACGCCTCCGCTCGGTTTCGCCGATGGCCTTCTTCATGGACTCGGTCATGCGGTCCGCATACAGGATCGCCTTGCCGTTCACGTTCCGCGCGGCCCGTCCGATGGTCTGGATCAGGCTGCGTTCCGCGCGGAGGAACCCTTCCTTGTCCGCATCCAGGATCGCCACCAGCGACACCTCGGGAATGTCCAGGCCCTCGCGCAGCAGGTTGATGCCCACCAGCACGTCGAAGGTCCCCAGCCGCAGGTCGCGCAGGATTTCCACACGCTCGACGGTGTCGATGTCCGAGTGCAGGTAACGCACCTTCACGCCGTTGTCGCTGAGGTACTCGGTCAGCTGTTCGGCCATGCGCTTCGTCAGCGTGGTGATCAGCACGCGCTCGTGGATCTCGACGCGGTCGCGGATCTCCTGCAGCACGTCGTCGACCTGATGCACCGCCGGTCTCACCTCGACAATCGGATCCACCAGTCCCGTCGGTCTCACCAGCTGCTCGACCACGTTGCCGGCCTGGCGCTTCTCATAGTCGCCCGGCGTCGCGCTGACGAAGATGGCCTGGCGCATCTTGCGCTCGTACTCCTCGAACTTCAGCGGCCGGTTGTCCATCGCCGACGGCAATCTGAAGCCGTACTCGACCAGCGTGCTCTTGCGCGCCCGGTCGCCGTTGTACATGCCGCCGAACTGGCCGATCAGCACGTGGCTCTCGTCCAGGAACATCAGCGCGTCGGGTGGCAGGTAGTCCACCAGCGTCGGCGGCGGATCGCCCGGCGCGGCCTGCGACAGGTGGCGCGTGTAGTTCTCGATGCCTTTGCAGTGGCCGACCTCCTGGAGCATCTCCAGGTCGAAGCGCGTGCGCTGCTCCAGCCGCTGGGCCTCGACGAGCTTGCCCTCCTTGATGAAGAAGGCGACGCGCTCGCGCAGCTCCTCCTTGATCGTCTCGATCGCCGCGACCACGCGGTCGCGCGGGGTCACGTAATGGCTCGACGGATAGACGGTGAAGCGCGGGATCTTCTGCCGGATCTGGCCGGTCAGCGGATCGAAGAGCACCAGGCCGTCGACCTCGTCGTCGAAGAGCTCGATCCGCAGCGCCAGCTCCGAGTGCTCGGCCGGGAACACGTCGATCGTGTCGCCGCGCACGCGGAAGTGGCCGCGGGTGAATTCCATCTCGTTGCGCGTGTACTGCATGCGCGCCAGCTGCTGGATCACGTCGCGCTGGCCGACCTTGTCGCCCACCCGCAGCGTCATCACCATCTGGTGGTAGTCGCTGGGGTTGCCGATGCCGTAGATCGCCGACACCGATGCCACGATCACCACGTCGCGCCGCTCCAGCAGGCTCTTCGTGCAGGACAGTCTCAGCTGCTCGATCTGCTCGTTGATCGCGCTGTCCTTCTCGATGAACAGGTCGCGCTGCGGCACGTAGGCCTCGGGCTGGTAGTAGTCGTAGTAGCTGACGAAGTACTCGACGGCGTTCTTCGGGAAGAACTCGCGGAACTCGCTGTACAGCTGCGCCGCCAGCGTCTTGTTGGGCGCGAAGACGATCGCCGGGCGTCCCAGGCGGGCGATCGTGTTGGCCATCGTGAAGGTCTTGCCCGAGCCCGTCACGCCCAGCAGCGTCTGGAAGCTCTCGCCGTCGTTGACACCGTCCACCAGCCCCTGGATCGCGGTCGGCTGGTCGCCTGCGGGCGGGTACGGCTGGAAGAGCTGGAAAGGAGAGCCTTCGAAAGAGACGAATTCGCCCTTCGGCGGTTCGCGCGCGCCGGCGTTGTCCACCTGTGGCGGGGCAGGTTTCTCCCCCTTGGCGACGGAGGTTTCAGGCTTGGCGGCGGTGGATCGGCTCATCAGGGTTTCCCAGGGGCAACGCATGTTCCCTGCCTACAATCGGCGGGCTTCGCTGGACGCTCAGGAGGCGCCTCGGGCGTCAGGACGCGACAGCGTAGCGCAGTCCTCACCACCGTTTGTCAGGAAAGCCTCCATGTCCTTGTTCGCCGCCGTCGCCATGGCCCCTCGCGACCCCATCCTGGGTCTGAACGAGCAATTCAACGCCGACCCGAATCCCGATAAGGTCAACCTGGGCGTCGGCGTCTATTACGACGACAACGGCAAGCTGCCGCTGCTGGCCTGCGTGGCCGCCGCGGAAGCGCAGATGCAGGCGGCCCCCAAGCCGCGCGGTTATCTGCCCATCGACGGCATCGCCGCCTACGACCTCGCGGTCCAGGGCCTGGTCTTCGGCGCCGACAGCGACGTGCTCAAGAGCAAGCGCGTGGCGACCGTGCAGGCCATCGGCGGCACCGGCGGCCTGAAGATCGGCGCGGACTTCCTCAAGCGCCTGAACCCGGGCGCCACGGTGCTGATCTCCGACCCGTCCTGGGAAAACCACCGCGCGCTGTTCACCAACGCCGGCTTCCCGGTCGAGACCTACCCCTACTACGACGCCGCCAACCGGGGCATCAACTTCGACGGCATGCTGTCGGCGCTCGACGCCGCGCCGGCCGGCACGGTCGTCGTGCTGCACGCCTGCTGCCACAACCCGACCGGCTACGACCTGACGCCCGCGCAATGGGCGCAGGTGGTCGAGACGGTCAAGGCCAAGCACCTCGTCGCCTTCCTCGACATGGCCTACCAGGGCTTCGGCGAAGGCATCGCCGAGGACGGCGCCGTGATCCAGCAGTTCCTGAACGCCGGCCTGGACTTCTTCGTGTCGACCAGCTTCTCCAAGAGCTTCTCGCTCTACGGCGAGCGCGTCGGCGCGCTGAGCGTGGTCTGCGCCTCCGCGGAAGAAACGGTCAAGGTCCTGAGCCAGCTCAAGATCGTCATCCGGACCAACTACTCCAACCCGCCGACGCACGGCGCCCAGGTCGTGGCCACGGTGCTGTCGACCCCGGCGCTGCGCGCCCAGTGGGAAGAGGAACTGGCCGGCATGCGCGTGCGCATCAAGCAGATGCGTGAAGCGCTGGTCACCGAACTCAAGGCCGCCGGCATCACCGACGACCTGAGCTACGTGACCCGCCAGAAGGGCATGTTCAGCTACAGCGGCCTGTCCGCGGAACAGATGCAGCGCCTGCGCTCGGAGTTCGGCGTCTATGGCGTCGACTCGGGCCGGATCTGTGTCGCCGCCCTGAACAGCAAGAACCTGAAACCCGTCGCCGCCGCGATCGCCGCCGTGAAGAAGGGCTGAGAGGGCTGAGAGGGCTGAGCGCCGATCCCCCTCAGATCCGCGCTTCCAGCACCACACTTCGATGCGCTGATCGCACGATCGGCCATCGAACACAGGGCCGGACCCGCCGAAAGCGGGCCGGCCCTGCGCATTTATGGCGAAATGCCTTCGTTCCAAGCCCCTCTTTCTGCCTTGCAAGGAACGCTGGCGACACACACTGCAAATGGCCGGGCACTAGAATTGCTGCATTGCACAACGGGTGCCAGCCTTCGCCTCACTCCCCCTCGAGAGGTTCGCCAGATGCTCTACCAGCTTTATGAAACCCAACGCGCGCTGCTGAGCCCGTTCTCCGAATTCGCCAGCGCCACGGCCAAGCTGTACAGCCACCCGCTGTCGCCCTTCGCCCATACGCCGCTGTCGCACCGGCTGTCCGCCGGCATGGACCTGATGCACCGGCTGGCGAAGGAATACGAGAAGCCGCAGTTCGAGATCAACAGCGTCGAGGTCGACGGCGTCGACGTCGCAGTGCAGGAACTGGTCGCGCTGGAGCAGCCGTTCTGCCGCCTGCTGCGCTTCAAGCGCTACACCGACGACCCCGCGGTGCTCGCCAAGATGAAGGCGCAGCCGACCGTGCTGGTCGTGGCGCCGCTGTCGGGCCACCACAGCACGCTGCTGCGCGACACCGTCAAGCAGCTGCTGAAGGACCACAAGGTCTTCATCACCGACTGGACCGACGCCCGCATGGTGCCGATGGAAGCCGGCGCCTTCCACCTCGACGACTACATCTACTCCGTCCAGGACTTCATCCGGCACGTCGGCGAGGACTGCCATGTGATCTCGGTCTGCCAGCCCACGGTGCCGGTGCTGGCCGCGATCTCGCTGATGGCCACCAAGGGCGAGACCACGCCGCGCTCGATGACGATGATGGGCGGGCCCATCGACGCGCGTCGCAGTCCCACGGCGGTCAACAACCTGGCGATGAACAAGAGCTACGCCTGGTTCGAGAACAACGTGATCCACCGCGTGCCCACCCACTTCCCGGGCGCGGGCCGGGCGGTCTATCCGGGGTTCCTGCAGCACACCGGCTTCGTGGCGATGAACCCGGACCGCCACCTGAGCTCGCACTACGACTACTTCCTCGATCTGGTCCGCGGCGACGACGACAGCGCCGAATCGCACCGCCGCTTCTATGACGAGTACAACGCCGTGCTGGACATGCCGGCGGAGTACTACCTGGACACCATCAAGACGGTGTTCCAGGACTTCGCGCTGGTGAACGGGACCTGGGAAGTCGGCGGCGACCTGGTGCGCCCGCAGGACATCAGCCAGACGGCGCTGCTGACGGTCGAGGGCGAGCTGGACGACATCTCCGGCGCCGGCCAGACCAAGGCCGCGCACGAGCTGTGCAGCGGCATCGCCTCGAAGGATCAGGCTCACTACGACGCGGTCGGCGCCGGTCACTACGGCATCTTCTCGGGCCGCCGCTGGCGCGAGAAAGTCTATCCGGTGATCCGCGACTTCATTGCGAAGTACGATGCGGCCCCGTTGCACAAGCCCGCCGCGG
Organism: Mitsuaria sp. CC2; assembly: GCF_048957715.1. Taxonomy (NCBI): domain Bacteria; kingdom Pseudomonadati; phylum Pseudomonadota; class Betaproteobacteria; order Burkholderiales; family Sphaerotilaceae; genus Roseateles; species Mitsuaria sp. CC2. Next base: position 191,678 of record NZ_JARVXN010000033.1, read on the forward strand.
CCAAACGTGCCGCCGCCCGACCGGCTGCGGCCCGCCGGTCGCGCAAGCCGACCGAGTGAACCCCGCCGCTTCCGCCGCCGCTGAACCGACCTCCGCTCCGTTCGACGATCTCGTCGAACGCCTGAACCTGGCCCTGCCGCAGACGCAATGCACGCGCTGCGGCTATCCGGACTGCCACTCGTACGCCCATGCGATCGCGCGCGGAGAAGCGGCGATCAACCAGTGCCCGCCCGGCGGTTCGGAGGGCATCGCCCGCCTGGCCGCGCTGACCGCCCGCGAAGCCCTGCCGCTCAATCCGGAGCACGGCATCGAGGGCCCCCGCCGGCTTGCCGTCATCGACGAAGGCTGGTGCATCGGTTGCACGCTGTGCATCAAGGCCTGCCCCGTCGACGCGATAGTCGGCACCAACAAGCAGATGCACGTCGTCATCGACGCCGACTGCACCGGTTGCGAACTCTGCATCCCGGCGTGCCCGGTCGACTGCATTTCGCTGGCCGACGTCACGCCTGGGAAGAGCGGCTGGGCCGCGTGGAGCGCACCGCAGGCCGAACGCGCCCGTGAGCGCTACCGCTGGCATGAGATCCGCGTCGCGCGCGACCTGCGCGAACATGACACGCGCCTGGAGGCCAAGGCGCAGCACAAGCTCGACCACCTCGAAGAGGAAACACGGCTCACCGACGCCGCGCAGATCGACCGCAAGCGCGCCGTCATCGAGGCCGCACTCGCGCGGGCCCGCGCCAAGCGGGGCGCCTGAGCACCGGTCGCCTGTCACCTTCGATCGCCTCCCGATCGCCTCCCGATCGCCAGCCATTGCCAGCCCCTGCCGCTCGCCATGAATCAGACCCAAGTCCGCGAATTCTTCGAGATCCTCCGCCGCGCCAATCCATCGCCGCAGACCGAGCTGGAATACGCCAGCGTCTTCGAACTGCTCGCCGCGGTGCTGCTGTCCGCGCAGGCCACCGACGTCGGCGTCAACAAGGCGACGAGGCGGCTGTTCGTCGTGGCCAACACGCCGCAGAAGATCCTCGACCTCGGCGAGGAGCGGCTCGCCGACTACATCAAGACGATCGGGCTCTACAAGACCAAGGCGAAGAACCTGTACGCGACCTGCCGGATCCTGGTCGAGCAGTACGGCGGCGCCGTGCCGCAGAGCCGCGAGGCGCTCGAATCCCTGCCCGGCGTCGGCCGCAAGACGGCGAACGTGGTACTCAACGTCGCCTTCGGCGAAGCGACGATGGCCGTTGACACGCACATCTTCCGCGTCGGCAACCGCACGGGCCTGGCGCCAGGAAAGAACGTCCTGGAGGTCGAACAGCAACTGCTTGAACGCGTGCCGGAGGAATTCCTGGTGGACGCGCACCATTGGCTGATCCTCCACGGGCGCTACGTCTGCCAGGCGCGCCGACCGCTGTGCGAGCGTTGCGCCGTCGTCGCGCAATGTGACAGCGCGCCCCTGGCCGCGGCGCGTTGAGCGAACCCCCGCCCCTACAATCTGCGCGTTCATCCGTCAGGGAAGCCATGTCCAGCATCAACGACCTAGTCGACCGCGTCGAGCGCCTGCTGGTGCGTCACGAGGAACTCAAACGCACGAACGACCTGCTCGAGCAACAGGTCCAGGCGCTTTCGCTGGAACGCGACAGCCTGCGCTCCAGACTGGCCGCAGCACGCGCGCGTGTCGACGCCCTGCTGGACCGCCTGCCGCTGGAAGCGGTCGATCTCCTGGAGAGCGGCGACGGCACTGACACCTCTGATTCTCGAAAGACGGGCGCATGAAGCAAATGGAAGTCACGATCATGGGCCAGAGCTACCTGCTCGGCTGCCCCGAAGGCGGCGAAGCCGCGCTGCAGAAGGCGGTGGGCCGCGTCGACAAGGAAATGTGCGCCATCCGCGACGCCGGCCGCGTCAAGGCGCGTGAGCGCATCGCCGTGCTGGCGGCCTTGAACCTCGCTTATTCGCTCACCGAATCGACGGCGAACGCCGCGACCGCAAGCGATGCAACCGATGCAACGACCGGTGACGTTCGCGGCGTCAGCGCCGATGGCGCCATACCCGATCTTGAAACGCTGATGAAGCGGCTCGATGAAGCCCTTGTCCAAGACGGGCAACTGCTGTGAACGCGGGATCGCGGCGCGTAGAATCCACCCTGTCCACTGCGTTCGCGTGAGTTTTATATTTCCTTGAACCGATGCTTTCGCGAGCAAGGGCTTGGAACATTGCAGAGCTGGTGTGAGCGTCTCGCGTCAGATGAACCCGAAGCCCTGCTGACCTCGCCCACCTGTACCCCTAGGGTTCAGGAATGCGGCTCACGGTTCGCCGTGGACACCTCTTCCCGAAACCGCGCCTGATCCACGTCACGCGCGGTTTTTTCATGGCCGATCATGGTCCGCCGTCTTCCGCCATCGTCCTGAGGATCCCGCCTTGAACACCGCAGCGAACGTGTCCCCGCAGTACTGGCTGATGAAGTCCGAACCGGACGAGGCCTCGATCGATCATCTGCAGGCCGCCGGCGAACTGCCGTGGACGGGCGTGCGCAACTACCAGGCCCGCAATTTCATGCGCGACCAGATGCGCGTCGGCGACGGCGTGCTGTTCTATCACTCGTCCTGCCCGGAGCCGGGCATTGCCGGTTTCGCCGAAGTCAGCAGCACGGCATATCCGGACGAGACCCAGTTCGATCCGGCCAGCCACTACTTCGATCCGAAGTCCAAGCGCGAAGAGCCGCGTTGGCAGCACGTCGATGTGCGCTTCGTGCGCAAGACGCGCCTGCTGAGCCTGGCAGAAATGAAGCGAGATCCGGCGCTCGCGGACATGCGAACGCTGCAGCCGGGCAACCGGCTGTCGATCACGCCCGTGACGCCGGCGGAGTGGCGTCATCTTCAGAAGGTGCTCGCCTGACCGGCGAGCGCGACGCGGCGTTCCGCAGCGGCCTCAGCCGCCCATCCCGAACGGGATCGACGCCAGCACGACCTGGTTGCCGCCGCGGCGCTGCGCTTCCTTGACCGCCATCTCGGCGGCGCCCAGCAGTTCTTCCTGGCGGGAAGCGGTGTGCGGGAAGCTCGCCACGCCCATCGACAGCGACAGGCCGATGTCCTGCCCGTGCAGCACGACGATCTGCGAGTGGCATTGGCGGCGCAGTTGCTCCATCCGCGCATGCGCGGTCGCCAGTCCGACGCCCGACAGCAGCACGGCGAAGAGGTCGTCGCCGATGCGGCAGGCCGCGTCCATCGCGCGGGTGTTGGCGCGCAGCATGCGCCCCAGGCCTTCCAGCAGCCGCTGACGGGCCTCCTCGCCCAGGCCGGCCTCCGGCGACACCGGATCCAGCGCGATCAGCACCAGCGTGAACTCGCGGTGCTCGCGGGTCGAGAGATCGATCTCCCGCAGCAGCTGATCGTCGAACTGCGCCCGCATGTAGAGGCCGGAGACCTCGTCGCGGCCGCTGCCCTGCTGCAGCTCGCGGCGCATCTGCTCCAGCGACTTCTGCTGCTGCTCGAGCTGCTGCAGCGCGCGCTGCAGGTGCGTCTCGCGATGGCGCGCCTCGGTCTTGTCGCTCCACAGCGCCATCACGTGTTCCGCGCCGAGCGGCACACGCATGACCATGAACTCGCGACGGCGGCCGCCGATCTCCAGGCGGTGTTCGGAACTCACCACGCCGCGCTGCGCCAGCGTGGCCTGTTCGGAACGGCGCATCGCCTGCACTTCGTCGCCGCGCATCAGCTCGGCGTCGGCGGCGCCGACGATGCCGGCCTCCACGCGACCGAAGAGTTCGCTCATGCCGGGGCTGGCGAAGACATAACGTCCGGTGGCCATCGACTTCACGGTCAGGCAGGCGCCGGTCGGCTCCAGCAGGCTGAGCAAGCCGGCCGCAACGGGCGTCTGGGGCGTTCCCGACGATTCCAGCCAGGCATCGAAACTGGCAGGCGCGGGTGTCGCGGCGGCTTGTAATTCCATGGGTCGGGCCGGGCCAGGGGGGCGGCCCCTCGCGGTCGAATGGTGGTGGATCGAATGTAGATGGGCGTCCGGCGCCGGGGCAAGTGCCGTCGGCAGCACAGAGGTGCCACTCCCCCTAAACTTGGGGTGCGGCATCCTAGCTTGCCCCGGCTCGGACGCAGAGCGATGCGCTTCGCGCAGAGAGGCGGGCTTGCGCTCCCACAGGGACAAGGCGTGAAAATGTCACATCCCCTTTCAAGGTGGGCGTGGGGCCTTCACAGGGGACAAGGGGATCGACATCAGGCGTCGTGTCACGCGCGACGCGCTTGCATCGCGGTGGATGGCGAACGGTCAAAAATAAGGCTAGAATCCGCGTTTTGCTGGCAAACCCTGCGCGTCGATTCGGAAGTGGAATCCGGATACTCCGCTTCGAAGGCAAGTCCTTCCTCGCGAACACCGAGCGCTATTTGAAGGAATTTCATGACCACCATTCGCGTCAAAGAAAACGAGCCGTTCGACGTGGCCCTGCGCCGCTTCAAGCGCACGATTGAAAAGCTGGGCCTGCTCACCGAGCTGCGCGCCCGCGAGTTCTACGAGAAGCCGACTGCCGAGCGCAAGCGCAAGAAGGCTGCGGCCGTCAAGCGTCACTACAAGCGCGTGCGCAGCATGCAGCTGCCCAAGAAGCTGTACTGATCGTCTGATCGGACCGCTTCGGCACCGGGGACCCGTCCACTGACGATCCCCACCGCCGGAACAGCACAGAAAGCCCGCGCAGGACGCTGCCGCGGGCTTTTCTGTTTCTGCGCGACATTACGACATCTCTCACCTCTCCCCCCTCTCCCTCGAGACCACGAATCAAGGAGCCCTCATGAGCCTGAAGGAACAGATCACCGAAGACATGAAGACGGCGATGCGCGCCAAGGACAGCGAACGTCTGGGCACGATCCGCCTGTTGCTGGCCGCGGTGAAGCAGAAGGAAGTGGACGAGCGCGTCGAGGTGGACGACGTGATGCTGGTGGGCATCGTCGACAAGCTGATCAAGCAGCGCAAGGACTCGATCAGCCAGTTCACGGCGGCCGGCCGCATGGATCTGGCCGACAAGGAAAGCGCCGAGCTGAAGGTGCTGGAGGTCTATCTGCCGCAGCGCCTGAGCGAGGCTGAGATCAAGGCCGAAGTCGCCGCCATCGTGGCCGAGCTGGGCGCCAAGGGTCCGGCCGACATGGGCAAGGTGATGGGCGCCGTGAAGGGCAAGCTGGCGGGCAAGGCGGACATGGGTCTGGTCTCGGCGGCGGTCAAGGCCGCGCTGGCGGGCTGAGGGCCCGCCTCGCCCCGTTCAACGACAGGAGTTAGCGATGGAACTGACCGTCCAACAATTGACGCCCGATTTCTGCGTCGCGCCACAACTCATGCCGGAAGCGATGGCCGCACTGGCGGAAGCCGGCTTCAAGTCGGTGATCAACAACCGGCCCGATTTCGAGCACGGCCCTGACCAGCCAACCAGCGAGCAAATCCGCGCCGCGGCCGAAGTTGCGGGACTGGTGTATCACCACTTGCCGGTGCAGGGCGGCTACCAGTCGCCGGAAGAGATCGCCGCGATGCGTGCGTTGCTCGACGAAGTGCCCAAGCCGGTGCTGGCGTTCTGCCGTTCGGGCGCGCGCTCCACGCGCCTCTTCGCTGCCGCCACCCAACTCTGATCTGACGACGAGCCGCTCGGTGCCTCAGATCGAGGCGACCGGGGGCCCTTTTCGGAGGTCAAGGAGGGAATTCGACTGCCGGGAGGCAGTCGAAGGAGGGACATGGAGAAAAGGGCCCCCGGTCGCCTCGATCAACGCGCCATTCCTCGCATGTCGGGGCTTTCCCGCAGCCCCTCCCGAATTCAGGTTCCCGACAGCCCCCGCTGGCTACAGTCCACGTCTACACACAAGAACCGAGCCCTCCCGTCGGGGTTCGAGATGGAGACCTGGACTCGTCGATGAAAGCCCTGCTTGCATTTGCCAAGGGCATCGACTGGCTGACGGACCGGTTCGGCACGCTTGCCGCCTGGGCTGTCCTGCTGTCGTGCTTTATCAGCGCCGCGAACGCGGTGATCCGCTACGGGCTGGACATCAGCTCCAACGCCTTCCTTGAGATCCAGTGGTACCTGTTTGCCGCCTGCGTGATGGGTGGCGCGGCGCAGGTCTTGCGGCTCAACGAGCACGTGCGCGTCGACATCCTCTACACGCGGTTGCGCGGCCACGGCAAGGTCTACGTCGATCTGTTCGGGCTCATCGTCTTCCTGATCCCCGTGATGGCGTATGCAGGCTGGCTGTCGTGGGACTTCTTCCTGGTGAAGCTCACCACCGGCATGCGCGCCGATGACACCGTCGCCGCGCTCGGTTACGGCGGTTATGCGTGGAAGCTGTTCACCAGCGGCGAGGTGTCGGGCAACGCTGGCGGCCTGATCCGCTGGCCGGCTGCGTTGACGCTGCCGGTGGGCTTCGCGCTGGTGTTCCTGCAGGGGATCTCGGAGGTGATCAAGCGCATCGGCTACCTCGCCCATCTTGTCGAGATGGACACCCACTACGAGAGGCCGCTGCAATGATCACGATGGAGCAGTTTCCCCCGCTGATGTTCGCGGGGCTGATCATCATCATGCTGATCGGCTTCCCTGTGGCGTTCTCGCTGGCCGCGCTGGGCCTGGCCTGCGGCTTCTTCGCGGTGAGCCAGGGCTGGTTCCCGCCCTCGTTCATGGCGGCGCTGCCGCAGAACGTCTTCGGCATCCTGTCGAACGACCTGCTGCTGGCGATCCCCTTCTTCACGCTGATGGGCGCGTTGCTGGAGAAATGCGGCCTTGCCGAGGACATGCTCGATTCGATGGGCCAGCTCTTCGGGCCGGTGCGCGGGGGGTTGGGCTACTCGGTGATCATCGTGGGCTTCATCCTCGGCGCGATCACCGGCACGGTGGCGGGTCAGGTGATCGCGATGGCGATGATCTCGCTGCCGGTCATGATGCGCTACGGCTACAACATGCGCTACGCCACCGGGGTGCTGGCGGCCTCGGGCACGATCACGCAACTGGTGCCGCCGTCGCTGGTGCTGGTGGTGCTGGCGGACCAGCTCGGCAAGCCTGTCGGCGACATGTACAAGGGGGCGTGGGGACCGTCGATCCTGCAGGTGCTGATCTTCGCCCTGTACACCTTCATGGTGTCGCGCATCCGGCCGGAGCACGTCCCCGGCGTGCCCAAGGAGGCACGTACCCTCGACGGCTGGGCGTTGTGGGCGAAGTGCCTGCGCGGGATCATCCCGTCGGCGATCCTGATCTTCGCGGTGCTGGGCTCGATGGGCGGCCTGCCCGGCATCGACACGGCGATCTGCACCCCGACCGAGGCCGGCGCGATGGGCGCCGTCGGCGCGTTCATCCTGGCGGCGTCGCATCGACGGCTGAACTGGCCGGTGGTCAAGGACGCCATGATCGGCACCATGCGCATCACCGCGATGGTGGTGTTCATCCTGATCGGGTCGCGGACCTTCTCGCTGGTGTTCCAGGGCGTCGAAGGCGGCAAGTGGATCGAGCACCTGCTCTCGAACCTGCCCGGCGGTCAGATCGGCTTCCTGATCGTCGTCAACCTGTTCATCTTCTTCCTGGCGTTCTTCCTCGACTTCTTCGAGATCGCCTTCATCATCCTGCCGCTCCTCGGCCCGGTCGCCGACAAGATGGGCATCGACCTGGTGTGGTTCGGCGTGATGCTCTGCGTGAACATGCAGACCAGCTTCATGCATCCGCCGTTCGGGTTCGCGCTGTTCTACCTGCGAGGGATCTCGGACACGCTCTTCAAGAACGGCGCGCTGCCTCGGAAAGTGCTGTCGAGCGACATCTACCTCGGCTCCATCCCCTGGGTGGTGATGCAGCTGATCCTCGTGGCCATCGTCATCTTCTTCCCGGTCACGGTGACCGCGTTCCTCGACAAGGCGGAAGCGGTCGACATGGACAAGGCGACGGAGATGCTCCAAGGCATCGACGCCGGTCAGGCGGAGCGGACCGATCCGAACGCAGATACGAACGCGCTGTTCGGGCTGCCGGCGGAGGCGGCGTCGGAGGCCGCCTCTTCGCCGGCCTCCGCGGCCTCTGAAGGAGTTCCTTAGCGCGTCGAAGGCGGCATGTTCGACGCCTCCTTGATGCGATCCCAGGCGTCCTTCACGGCGGGTTTCGCCCTCGCCCATTCCAACGAAGAACCCTGACGCTGGTTGCCCCAGTCGCGGTGCAGTTCGGCCTCGAAGTCCTCGAACTCGCGGTCGGGGTAACGGGCGAACGCATCGACGCCGTACGCATACGCGGGACCGAAGTCGTCGTGCGTGTCGCCTTGCTGGATGTAAGGCCGCTTGGCGTAGTTGTCGCGCCAGTAGGTGGCCTCCTGCTCGTGGTCGTAAGACTTGTCGCGGGGCTTGTCGAAGTCAGGCATGGCAATCTCCAGAATGTCTCGATGACCTTCGTCGGCAAGCGCCATGCCCTGCGCTCGCTACAGTCGTCGACATGCGCGCATGTCCTTCTCCCCTCCTCCGCCACCTCCCAGCCATCCGCCTTCACGCGTTGATCACGTTGACGTTGGCGGCGATGCTCAGCCCGCTGGCAGCGCACGCCGCCGCGTCCTGCGACAAGGGCACGTGGCGCGGCACGCTGGGCACCACGCCGGTATCGATGGAACTCAATTCCGCCGAGGGCGAGCGCCCCGCGGTCGGCCGCTACTACTACCGCAGTGCGCTCGGCGATCTCACGCTGGTCCGCGATGCCAAGAGCGGCGAGTGGCAGGAACTCGACGCCAAGGAGAAGCCGACCGGCCGGCTGACGCTCAGTTGCGACACCGACACGCTGAGCGGTGAATGGCGCTCCGTCGACGGCTCGAAGACGCTGCCGATCACCGCCGCGGCGATCAAGGAGCGCGACTACAACGCGAGCCGCAAGGCCGCGCTCAAGCCCACCTCTGCAAAGGTCGCCCAGATCGGAGGTCGCCGCTACGAGGCGCTGACTTTCCCCGTGCCTGGAGGCGGCACCGGAGGCGCAACACCTGACACCACGCAGGTCGGCGTCCGCCTGATAGGCACGACGCCAGCCATCTCGACACTGAACGCCACGTTGTGGGACAAGTCCACGGACGCGGTCCTCGATCATGTCGACTGCATGGCGCAAGGCCGGCGCGAGCGAGGCCCCGAAGCCGGCTACGAGTCCTCGCAGACGCAGAAGGTCGTCGCCTGGAACGCCGCCTTCGTCGTCATCGACACCTGGAACGAGGGCTACTGTGGCGGCGCGCACCCGTGGCACGGCAACAGCGTCACCACCTATCGCCTGGACACCGGGGCGGAGGCCGACGTCGCCTCATGGCTGAAGTCCGAGTGGCGCAAAAAGATTCCGAAGGACTCCCGGCTCGGCAAGCTGCTCGTGAAGGCCTATGCCGACAGCGGCGGCAACGGCGAGGAAGCCGAATGCCGCGATGAGGTCTCCTGGATGGGCAGCTCGATCCATCCGGAATCGAAGCAGCTCGTCTTCCATACGCAGGCCTCGTACGCGATGACGCCGTGCGCCGAAGACGTCGCGCTGCCGATCGACGCCGTCTGGCCCTATCTGACGCCGGCGGGCCAGCAGGCGCTCAAGACCTTCCGCTGAGTACTGGTCGCGCGGCCGCGCAAGCGCAGAGTCTCCATGGGCGGCTTGTTCACTGCGAGGAGAACATCTTCAAGCCGACAATGCCTGCGGCGATCAGGCCGATGCAGGCCAGTCGCGCCAGTGACGCCGACTCGCCCAGCAGCACGATGCCCGCGATCGCGGTGCCGACCGCGCCGATACCCGTCCAGACCGCATAGGCCGTACCCACCGGCAGCTGCTTCAGCGCCCAGCCCAGCAGCACGACGCTCGTGACCATCGCCGCCACGGTGCCCACCGTCGGCCACAGTCGGGTGAAGCCGTCCGTGTACTTCAGCCCGACGGCCCAGCCGATCTCGAACAACCCGGCCAGAAACAACACGCCCCACACCATCACCATCTCCTTGGAAATGTCCACGAAGAGCGGACAGGTGAGACTCTATGTTCGACAGACTGACAATTAAAGTAAAAATCCATCAGCGTCACTGACAGATCTAGGACCGCGCCATGGCGTTCGACCTCGACAACCTCCGCGTCTTCCTGGCCGCGATCGATCACGGCTCGTTCTCTGCCGCCGCTCGCGCGCTAGGGCGCGTGCCCTCGGCCGTCAGCATGACGGTCGCGAACCTCGAGGCCCAGCTCGACCTCGTCCTCTTCGATCGAGCGGGCCGGGAGCCCGTGCCTACCGTGCAGGCGCTCGCCCTGGTGCCACAGGCGCGGCGGCTGGCCGAGCAGCTCGGCCAGCTCAACCGCCACGCGCTGTCGATGACGCAGGGACTGGAGCCCTCGCTGACGATCACCGTGGTGCCTGAACTCGTCGCCGCGACGCCCTGGAGCGACGCGCTGACGGCGCTGTCCGCCGAGTTCCCGCTGCTGAACGTCGAAGTGCTGAGCGCACCGCAGGCGGATGCCCTCGCGATGCTGAAGTCGGGCCGCGCTCAGCTGGCCCTGGTCTTCGAACGCCACGGGCTCGACCCGTCGGAGCAGTTCCAGGAAGTGGCCCGGGAAACGCTGATCGCCGTCGCCGCCCCCTCGCACCCGATGCTCGCGCGCGAGCCGTCGGCGCTTCGTGACGAGCACCTCATCGCCGAGCGCCAGATCCTCGTCGCCGGCCGGGACGCCTGCGATGTCGACAAGCGCATCGCCGTCTCCCGCGTGCAGTGGCGCACCGACAGTCCGGTGGCAGCGCTGCGGATGGTGTCCGCGGGGCTCGGTTGGGCGTGGCTGCCCTCGGGCTTCGTGCGCGCCGCGCTGGCCTCGGGCGAACTGGTGCAGATCCCCGCGGGCAACTTCACGACGGCGCTGCAGCTCTACGTCGACGTGGTGTGGACGCAGACGCGTCCGCTGGGGCTGGCCGCACGACGTTTCGTGGACCTGCTGCTCAGCGGTAGCGCTCCGGATCCGGCGAGTCCGTCGGCTGCTCGACGACGCGCCGGAAAGCGGCGTTCATCGGCAGCTTCAGATTGATGCCCGACGGCGGCAGCGGCGACTCGAACCAACGCTTGTAGATCGCGTGGATCTCGCCGCTGCGGTACAGACCGATCAGCACGTCGTCGACCATCGTCTTGAACATGGGATCGTCGCGGTTGAGCCCGATCGCATAGGGCTCCACGGTCAGCGCGCGCTCCGAAATCACGTAGTCGTCCGCCGAGACCGCGGCGCCCTGCTGCGCCAGCAGCGCGCGGATGATGACGTCGTCCATCATGAACGCGTCGGCGCGGCCGCTGCGCAGCAGCTGGAAGGCATCCGGATCATCCAGCCCGGCGACGATGCGGATGTTCAGTCCCTGCTGCTCGTTGACCTTGGCCAGGTGCTGGATGCTGGTCGTGCCGATGGTGCTCACCACCGGCCGGCCGCGCAGGTCGAGCAGGCTCTGCACCCGCTCGCCGTGACGCGTCATCAGCTTGGTCTCGGCCACGAAGATGGTCACCGAAAACGTCTGGCTGCGCGCTCGCTCTGCGGTGTTCGTCGTGATGCCGCACTCCATGTCCAGCGTGCCGTTGCTGACCATCGGCATGCGGGTCGCGGAACCGACCGCGACGCGGCGCACTTCCAGGTCGGGCAGCTTGAGCTTCACGCGCAGCGAGGCGATCACGCGCTCGCAGAGGTCGACCGAATAACCCGTCGGCCGCAGCTGCGCATCGAGGTAGCTGAACGGCGCCGACGCCGGCCGGTAGCCGATGACGACGACGCCGGTCTCGCGGATGCGCGTGAGCGTCGGACCTTCGGGCGGCTGCGCAGGTCTCGATGCCGGGACCGATGGCGCGGCAAGCCTGGGCTTGGCGCTTGCGGCGTGCGCCAACGACGCGCCGGCCGTCGATGCCAGCGCCAGGAGCCACGCGGTCACGATGCCGACGATCCGCGTCTTCATCGATCAGGCCTCGCCGTCGTCGCCGATGCCCGCACCGCCGCCGGCGTCATCCTGTCCGAGCGCGCCGGCATCCAGCCGCCGCAATTCCTCGAGGCGTGCGCCGATCTTGATCTCCAGGCCGCGCGGCACGGGCTCGTAGAAACGCTGGTCCTCGAGGCCGTCCGGCAGGTACTGTTCGCCGGCCACGTAAGCGCCCGGGAAGTCATGCGCGTAGCGGTAGGCCTTGCCGTAGCCGAGCTCCTTCATGAGCCGCGTGGGCGCATTGCGCAGGTGCACCGGCACCGGTCGCGAGCTGTCCTGCTTGATCAGCGCGCGCACCTGGTTGTACGCGTTGTAGACCGCGTTCGACTTGGGCGCGATCGCCAGGTAGACCACCGCCTGCGCCAGCGTGAGCTCGCCCTCCGGCGAACCGAGTCGTTCGTAGGTCTCGGCCGCGTCCAGGCAGATGCGCAGCGCGCGAGGATCGGCGTTGCCGATGTCCTCGCTCGCCATGCGGATCAGCCGTCGCGTGATGTAGCGCGCGTCGACGCCGCCGTCGAGCATCCGCACCAGCCAGTACAGCGCGCCGTCCGGGTTGGAGCCGCGCACCGACTTGTGCAGCGCGGAGATGACGTCGTAGAACTGGTCGCCGCCCTTGTCGTAGCGCCGCAACTGCTCGCCGAGCGTGCGCTCCAGGAGCGCCTCGTCGATCTCCGTCGTGCCCGGCGGCGTCAGTTGCGCCACGGTCTCCAGCGTGTTCAGCAGACGCCGCGCGTCGCCGTCGGCATAACCGATCAACCGCAGCGTGGCGGCCTCGTTCACCGGCGGCGCGGCGAGCACCTCGCGCCCGCGGGCCAGCAGCTCGCGCATGTCCTGCTCGTCGAGCGACTTCAGCACATGCACGGTGGCCCGCGACAGCAGCGCCGAGTTCACCTCGAACGACGGATTCTCCGTCGTCGCCCCGATGAAACTGAACAGGCCCGACTCGACATGCGGGAGGAAGGCGTCCTGCTGCGCCTTGTTGAAGCGGTGCACCTCGTCCACGAACACGATGGTGCGCCGGCCCTGTGCCGCCGCGACCTGCGCGCGATCGACCGCCTCGCGAATGTCCTTGACGCCGCCCAGCACCGCGGAGATCGCGATGAACTGCGCGTCGAAATGCTGCGTCATCAAGCGCGCCAGCGTCGTCTTGCCGACGCCCGGCGGGCCCCACAGGATCATCGAGTGCGGCCGACCGCTTTCGAGCGCCACGCGCAGCGGCATGCCCTCGCCCAGCAGATGCCGCTGACCGACGACCTCATCGAGCTTGCGCGGCCGCAGCCGCTCGGGCAGCGGTGCGTGCGCACTCGGCGTGGCCGCCTGAGACCGGATGGCGGGAACGGGTTGGAATTCGTCCGGGAAGAGCGACGCGTTGCTCATCGATGCAGGCTCACCAGCGTTCAGCGTTCAAGCGTCAAGGCTGGCGGGCGATGTCGGTGCCCGGCGGCGGCGTGAAGCGGAAGCGGTCCGCCGACAGCTTGGCATTGGGCTCGATCGCGCTGAACTGCATCATCGATTGCTGGCCGAAGCCGTCCACGATCTCCAGCGCGCCCAGCTCTCGCCCCTTGAAGCCGAGCTTCATGCTCTGCAGACCGCTGTCGTTGCGCTTGGGCGTGGCCTGCACCCAGTCCAGGCCGTTGGCCGCCGGTAGCGCCTTCAGCGTGAAGTCCTTCGCCAGGTCGCCGCCCGCCAGCAGCGACACCGGTGTCGCGCCCAGCGCCTGGTCCATGTTGCGGACGCTGGCCTGCTGCAGGTCGGGATCGTAGATCCACACCTCCTTGCCGTCGGCCACGATCAGTTGCTCCGCCGGCTTGGCATAACTGAAGCGGAACTGGTTGGGACGCTGGAACTCGAAGGTGCCGGTCGTCGTCTTCTTGCGCTTGCCGTCGGGCGCGGTCACGGTCTGCGTGAAGGTCGCGCGGCCGCTCTTCACTTCGCTGACGAACTGCTGCAGCGCGCTCACGCCGTCGGCGTGGGCCAGGGTCGTGAAGCAGACGGCGATCGCCGCGATGCCTCGGGTCAAGGGTCGGAACATGGAAGGAGCCTTCATCTGCATCGTCATCAATCGTCCCGCTTGGGCACGATGATGTCGCGGTTGCCGTTGGTGGCCATCGACGAGACCACACCGGATTTCTCCATCTGCTCCAGCAAACGGGCGGCCCGGTTGTAGCCGATGCGCAGATGTCTCTGCACCAGCGAGATCGACGCCCGCTTGTGCTGAAGCACGATGGCCACGGCCTGGTCGTACATGGGGTCGGACTCGCCGTCCCCGCCCGCCGTCAGGCCGGGCAGTCCGTCGCCGCCGCCATCGCCGTCGAGCACGCCCCCCTCCAGGATGCCCTCGATGTAGTTGGGCTCGCCCTGCTCCTTCAGGTATTCGACGACGCGGTGCACCTCGTCGTCGCTGACGAACGCGCCGTGCACGCGCACCGGCAGGCCGGTGCCCGAGGCCATGTAGAGCATGTCGCCCATCCCCAGCAGCGCCTCGGCGCCCATCTGGTCGAGGATGGTCCGCGAGTCGATCTTGCTCGACACCTGGAAGGACAGCCGCGTCGGGATGTTGGCCTTGATCAGGCCGGTGATCACGTCGACCGACGGGCGCTGCGTGGCCAGGATGAGGTGGATGCCGGCCGCGCGCGCCTTCTGCGCCAGGCGGGCGATCAGCTCTTCGATCTTCTTGCCGACGACCATCATCAGGTCGGCCAGTTCGTCGATGACGACGACGATGTGCGGCAGACGCTCCAGCGGTTCCGGCTCTTCCGGCGTCAGGCTGAACGGATTGGGGATCTTCTCTTCGCGCTCGGCCGCGTCGGCGATCTTCTTGTTGAAGCCCGCGAGGTTGCGCACGCCCATCTTCGACATGAGCTTGTAGCGGCGCTCCATCTCGTTGACGCACCAGTTCAACGCGTTGCTGGCCTGCTTCATGTCGGTCACGACCGGCGCCAGCAGATGCGGGATGCCCTCGTAGACGCTCATTTCCAGCATCTTCGGGTCGATCAGGATCAGGCGGACGTCGCGGGCCTCAGCCTTGTAGAGCACCGACAGGATCATCGCGTTGATGCCCACCGACTTGCCCGAACCGGTCGTGCCGGCCACCAGGCAGTGCGGCATCTTGGCCAGGTCGGCTACCACCGGCAGGCCCACGATGTCCTTGCCCAGGCCCATGGTCAGCGGCGACGCGGCGTCGGCGTAGACCTGCGAGCCGAGGATCTCGGACAGCCGGATGGTCTGGCGGCGCGCGTTCGGCAGCTCCAGCGCCATGTAGTTCTTGCCCGGGATCGTCTCGACCACGCGGATGGAAGTCAGGCTCAGCGAGCGTGCCAGATCCTTGGCCAGGCCCAGGATCTGCGACCCCTTCACGCCGGTCGCCGGCTCGATCTCGTAACGCGTGATCACCGGTCCCGGCGACGCCGCCACCACCCGCACGTCGACACCGAAGTCCTTCAACTTCTTCTCGATCATGCGGCTGGTCATCTCCAGCGATTCCGGCGTCACCGTCTCGACGCGCGGCGGCGGCGCGTCCAGCAGGTCGACCTGCGGCAGCTTGGCGTCGGTCGGATCGGTGAACAGTGTCTGCTGACGCTCCTTGATGACGCGCGTGGACTTCGGCACCTCCGCCACCGGCGGCTCGATGACGATGGGGATGTGGTGCTCTTCCTCGACCAGGCGCTCGACCTCGACGACGGCTTCGCGCTCCCGCTTGGCCTCCTTGCCGACGCGCTTGTCCTCGGCGATCTCGCGGCGCGCGGTGCGTTTCTCGATCAGGGCTTCGATCCGGGTGCCGATCTGTTCGGCCAGGCGCAGCCAGGAGAACTTCAGCGCGAGCGACACGCCGGCCACCAGCGCCGCGATCCACACGACGCCGGAACCGGCGAAGCCCAGCAGCTTCATGCTCAAGGGCCCCAGCCAGTAGCCAAGCACGCCGCCGGCATGCCCGCCGGGCAGGTACTCGTCCCATCGCCACAGTCGCGTCCACTCGAGCGAGCAACTGGCGGCGATCAGGAGCACGGCGCCGGCCAAGGCAGGCAGGCGATCCTTGATCGTGGGCACGGGCGAACCGTCGGCGCGCAGCATGCCCGCCAGGCCGCTCAGCCACGCCCGCAACGAGAGCAGCATCAGCCACCAGCACGAGTAGCCGAAGCCGAACAGCATCAGGTCGGAGATCCAGGCGCCGAGCGCGCCGACGCGATTGTGCGCCGGGGCCGCGGTGCCGGCGGTGCTGAAGGCCGCGTCCGCGCGGTCATGGCTGATCATCGCGAGCAAGACCAGGCACCACACCAGCGCGCCGAGCAGCAGCCACAGCGGCGTGCGCAGCGGACTGGGGGACGTCGGCGGGGCGACGGGCGGCGCCGCCTTCTTGGACTTGCGTGCCGGCGCGGGGCGCTCGGGGGCGCTGGCGGGGGTGGCGGCGTCGTCACCGCCGCCCAGCAGGGAACCGGGAAAACTCATTCCTCGATTGTGACGCACAAGCCCCGCGTCCCGGACGCGGGGCTCCCCACGAAGGTGAAGAAACGTTGAAGCGCCGATCGAGGCGCGTCAGTCGTGCTGCAGACGCTCCTTGATGACCACGGAGCCGTTCTCGAGCGTCTCGATGACGCCCTTGTCCTCCAGGTCCTTCATGACGCGGCTGACCATCTCGCGCGACGCACCGACGACCTTGGCCATGTCCTGCCGCGATACCTTGCCGCGGATGATCTTCACACCCTTCTCTTCCTCGGCCATGTCCAGCAGCGTGCGTGCGACACGGCCGTAGACGTCGAGGAGCGCGAGCGATTCGATCTGGCGGTCCGCGTTTCTGAGGCGCGCGACGAGCCCTCGCAGGATGCCGTAAGCCAGGCTCGACGACTCCGGCAGTCCGCGACCGAAATCGGCGCGGCCCAGCACCAGCATGTCGGTCTGCACCTCGGCGCGCACCGTGGCCGAGTGCGGCTCGTTGTCGATGAGGCTCATCTCGCCGACGTAGTCGCCGGGTTGCAGCACCGCGAGGATCACTTCGCGGCCGCGGCTGTCCGCGGTCAGGACACGGGCGCGGCCGTTGAGCAGGATGAAGAGCGCGTTGGACTTGGTGCCCTGCTCGACGATCAACTCGCCGCGTTTGAAGCGCCGTTTGACGACGCTGTCCGCGATGGACTGGGCCTGGTCGGCGGTCAGCAGGGAGAACAAGGGAACCCTGCGGATCAGATCCAAGTTGGACAACATGGCCATGAAGGGATGCCTCCTGTCGGTGGTTAGGGTCAATCGTGGATCTCAGGATGGCAGACGGACCCGCCACCTAGAATGGATGCATTGTGCCAATTTGTTCACGCCTGTTCATAGGGTCAACGCCATAGGCCGCCCGCGCGTCCCCTTAGGCTCTCCTCCCTGCCCGGTCCCTTGCGACCGATGAACGCACCCCCATCTCCCCCGTCATGAGCCAAAACACCCGCCACGCCCAACTGCTGATCCTCGGTTCCGGCCCCGCCGGCTACACCGCCGCCATCTACGCGGCGCGTGCCAACTTGAAGCCGCTTCTGGTGACGGGCATGGCGCAAGGGGGTCAGTTGATGACCACGACCGAAGTGGACAACTGGCCCGCGGACGTGATGGGCGTGCAGGGTCCCGAACTCATGCAGCGCTTCCAGGAACATGCCGAGCGCTTCCAGACCGAGATCGTCTTCGACCACATCAACAGCGTCGATTTCTCCAAGCGTCCGTTCACGCTCACCGGCGACAGCGCGGTCTACACGGCCGATGCGGTCGTGCTGGCCACCGGCGCCTCGGCGCAATACCTGGGACTGCCGTCGGAAGAATCGTTCATGGGCCGCGGCGTCAGCGCCTGCGCCACCTGCGACGGCTTCTTCTATCGCGAGCAGGAAGTCTGCGTGGTCGGCGGCGGCAACACCGCCGTCGAAGAGGCGCTGTACCTGTCCAACATCGCCAGCAAGGTGCACCTGATCCATCGCCGCGACAAGTTCCGCGCCGAGCCCATCCTGGTCGACAAGCTGATGGACAAGGTCAAGGCCGGCAAGATCGAGCTGCACGTGTTCCACACGCTGGACGAGGTGCTGGGCGACGCCAGCGGCGTGACCGGCGTGCGCATCAAGAGCACGCAGGACGGCACGACGACGGACGTCAAGCTGCAAGGCTGCTTCATCGCGATCGGCCACAAGCCCAACACCGACATCTTCGAAGGCCAGATCGAGATGAAGGACGGCTACATCCGCACGAAGAGCGGCCTGGAAGGTTTCGCCACGATGACGAGCGTGCCGGGCGTGTTCGCCGCCGGCGACGTGCAGGACCATGTCTATCGCCAGGCCATCACCAGCGCCGGCACGGGCTGCATGGCCGCACTGGACGCGCAACGTTTCCTGGAACAGGAATCGGCCTGATCCTCGCGTTTTCCGCGACCGCGGCGCCCAGGGAGGGGCAGCCGCCCGAAGCCACCGACCGGCCCGCCTTTGCGCGGGCCGGCCTGTTTCTGCTACACTCTTCGTTTCCCCGCGCCATCAACCTGTGAAGGATCTTGACGCGAGGAAGATGGGATACCGCCACCCTATGGCGAGGTGAGGCCGCCGCCCGCGACTCGACAGCAAGGTCGGGACGATTGGGACGGTCGCCGGATGACCAGTATCGGAGTGTCCACATGGCACGCGTCTGCGAAGTCACGGGCAAGAAGCCCATGGTCGGGAACAACGTTTCCCACGCCAACAACAAAACCAAGCGCCGGTTCCTCCCGAACCTGCAATACCGCCGTTTCTGGGTCGAAAGCGAAAACCGCTGGGTCCGTCTTCGCATCAGCAACGCAGGTCTGCGTCTGATCGACAAGAAGGGCATCGACGCCGTGCTGGCCGACCTGCGCTCGCGCGGTCAAGCCTAATCACTGAACCAGGAGCGACACCATGGCATCCAAAGGCGGACGCGAGAAGATCAAGCTGGAATCCACTGCCGGCACCGGTCATTTCTACACCACCAACAAGAACAAGAAGACCACGCCCCAAAAGCTGGAATTCATGAAGTTCGACCCGAAGGCACGCAAGCACGTGCTGTACAAGGAAACCAAGCTGAAGTGATTCAGCCCGGTCCTTGAAGAAGAAAACCCGCCTCTTGGCGGGTTTTTTCATGGGCAATCGACACGGTCTGCGGCAGCGCAGCCATGGCCACAATGCCACCCCCTCCCGGTCAGCGAACCGGCGCCAGGCGCGTCTTCCCCAGCAACTCACGCGCCATCCAGTCGTCGATCATCTTCTTCTCGTAGCGCATCGGCTCGGTGTCGAAGTAGCGGTTGCCGCCGCTGTTCTGGTAGTCCATGTCCTTCAGGTCGGCCTTGCCGGATTTCAGCACCTGGCCGTTCTCGCTGAGCGTGTAGGAGAAGCTCATGCGCGGGATCGTCACCGACCGGAGGATACGGAGGCGGTCCGTGCGCACGCGCGGCTCGACCTCGCCCGCCAGGTCGACATCGGTGACATCGATCTTGAGCTGCTTGCCGGGGAGCTCGCGCGTCGCCAGCGCCTTGAAGTGCTCCTCCAGTTGCTTCATGGCGTTGTCGCGATCCACGCCGGCCCAGCCGATGTCGGAGAAGTTCTCCGGCTTGATGAAGTTGACTTCCGC
Organism: Mitsuaria sp. CC2; assembly: GCF_048957715.1. Taxonomy (NCBI): domain Bacteria; kingdom Pseudomonadati; phylum Pseudomonadota; class Betaproteobacteria; order Burkholderiales; family Sphaerotilaceae; genus Roseateles; species Mitsuaria sp. CC2. Next base: position 211,195 of record NZ_JARVXN010000033.1, read on the forward strand.
CTGCGCCTGCGCGGCTGCGGCGATCGCGCCCAGGCTCACGCTCGTCAGGCCGAGCAGCAGGGTGCGCTTGAAGAGGGTCGAAGCCATCATGTCAATCTCCTTGTCTGAGAGTCCGAACAAATTATGGGCGCCGCCAAGAAAAAAGGCGCCCTGTAGGGGCGCCCTTTGCATTGCTTCATCTGCGGCTCGGTGATGGCCATCACCCTGGATGGCCAACCCGGCGAGACGACGAGGGAAATTGTCAGGCGCGCACAGCGCGCAGACCGGTCGCGAAGGCCTTGAGTTCAGCGATGCCGCTTTCCTCGGCCTTGCGGCACCAGGTTTGCAGGTCATGCACCAACTGCTCGGCCGACACGTTCGTGCGAGTCCACAGCTGACGCAGCTCTTCGCGCATCGTCACCAATTTGTCGAGCACCGGGCTCGCCGCACGGGCGCCGTCGAGCTGCGCCTGATACGCCGCTGGAATCTTCTCGGCGTCGCGATGCAGCCAACGGGTCGCCAGCTTGAACTGATGGAACTTGACGCTGTGCTGCTCGCCCGCCGCCTTGAGCTGGATCAGCTCGGCCTTGCAGGCGCCGCGCAGGCCGCGCGCATATCGCGCCATCACTTCATAGCGGTTGGCGATGATGGCTTCCAGCGTGTCCTTGTCGGCCACGGCCTTCAGCTCGCCGGTCTTGATCTGCGGCGCCGTCTTGCGGACCTTCGCCCAGCCGATCATCTCCATCGCGCGGATGTAACCCCAGCCGATGTCGAACTCGAACGGCTTGACCGAGAACTTGGCCGACGTCGGGTAGGTGTGGTGATTGTTGTGCAGCTCTTCGCCGCCGATGATCACACCCCACGGTGAAACGTTCGTCGACGCGTCCTGCGCCTCGAAGTTGCGATAGCCCCAATAGTGGCCGACGCCATTGATCACGCCCGCCGCCCAGATGGGAATCCAGGCCATCTGCACCGCCCAGACCGCCATGCCGGCCACACCGAACAGCGCCAGGTCGATGATCATCATCAGGGACACGCCCCACACCGAGCGGCCGCTGTAGAGCTTGCGCTCGATCCAGTCGTCCGGCACGCCGTGGCTGAACTTCTTGATCGTTTCCTCGTTCTTGGCCTCTGCGCGATACAGCTCGGCACCACGCGTCAGCACCGTCTTGATGCCGCGGGTGACGGGGCTGTGGGGATCGTCATGCGTCTCGCACTTGGCGTGGTGCTTGCGGTGGATGGCGACCCACTCGCGGGTGACCATGCCGGTCGTCAACCACATCCAGAAGCGGAAGAAATGCGACGGGATCGGACCCAGGTCGAGGGCCCGGTGCGCCTGCGCGCGGTGCAGGAAGATCGTCACGCCAGCAATGGTGATATGCGTCACCACCAAGGTGAAGACGACGATCTGCCACCAGTTGGCGCCGGTGAGGCCATCGATCATCCACGCCAGGACGGCGTCATGCACAGACATCAATACGTTCATTCGGTCCTAACCCTGCTCGCAAGGAGCCAGTTGTCCACAGGAAGCCCCCATTGTAGGCGACGCTCTCTAGAAATCGCCCGGATGTAAGCCGCTTTACCGCCGGTCTTTTGACGCTTCACGACCGGAAGGGCCTGAAGACGTGATCGAACGAACGGCGCCACCCGTTCGCATCAAAAACAACTCATCGTTCGGGCACTGAAATCCAGCGGCGGCGGCCAGCAGGCTTACTTCTTCCGTTCCCAGACGGCCGCGAAGAAGCCGTCGCTCTGGTGCCGATGCGGCCACAGGCGCAGATAACCGTTGTCGGTCAATTGCGCGGCCTGGTCGGCATCCACCTGCGCATGCGTGAGCACATCCTGCGCGGGCATCAGCGTGAAGTCCGCCTGAGCCTCCGTGAAGGCTTGCGCCACCCACTCGTTCTCCGCATCCAGCAAGGAGCACGTCGCGTACACGAGGCGGCCGCCCGGCTTCAGCAGGCGGGCCGCGCTGGTCAGAATCGCGAATTGCTTGTCCTGGAGTTCCCGGATGCTCTGCGGCGACTGGCGCCATTTCAGATCGGGGTTCCGGCGTAGCGTGCCCAGCCCCGAGCACGGCGCGTCGACCAGCACGCGGTCGATCTTGCCGGCCAGGCGCTTGACGCGCTCATCGCGCTCGCTGCTGATCTGCACCGGATAGACATTGGACAGTCCGCTGCGCGCCAGACGCGGCTTGAGCCGGTCCAGGCGGTGCCCGGAGACGTCGAAAGCGTACAGTCGGCCCGTATTGCGCATCGCGGCCCCCAGCGCCAGGGTCTTGCCGCCGGCGCCAGCGCAGAAATCGACCACCATCTCGCCGCGCTTGGCTTCGGTGAGGAGGGCCAGCAGTTGGCTACCCTCGTCCTGGACCTCCACCTGGCCGCTGGTGAAGACGTCGAGCTTCTGCAGCGCCGGCTTGCCTTCGAGCCGCAATCCCCACGGAGAGAAAGGTGTCGGCGCGGACGCGAAACCCTTGTCCTTCAGCGCGGCCTGGACGTCCTCGCGCTTGGCCTTCAGCAGATTGACGCGCAGGTCCAGCGGCGCGGACGAGTTGACCGCGTCGGCCAGCCGCCAGAATTCCTCATCGCCCAGACGCTGCTTGAGCGGCTCCACCATCCAGTCGGGCAGGTTGTGCCGCAGCTTCTCCGGCAACCTGTTGCGGTCGACCTTCGCCACCTGCTTGAGCCATTGCTGCTCCTCGTCGACGATGGCGGCGCGCAGGAAGGCTTCACTGCCCTCCCAGGCGAGGATCGCCAGGCGCCGCGACATCGGACCGCGTCCCGACTGGGCCAGATGCTGCAGCACCGCGCGCTTGCGCAGTACCGCATAGGCCGTCTCGGCGACGGTGTGGCGCTCGCGCTGGCCGAGGGCCTTGTGCGCGCGGAAGAAGTCGGAAACGAGGGCGTCGGCGGGCTTGTCGAACAGCAGCAGGCTGTCCACCAGTTCGGCGCAGAGTTCAAGAAGGGCATTAGGATGCATCGCCCGATTATCCCAGGCTCCGGGGCGGGACCGCGCCCTGCCCTGCTTCCGCCGCCACGCAATCTCCGCCATGAGCGATTCCCACACGACCCAGGCCCCCTCGACACACGGCGCCGGCGACCCGCTGCCGCCCTTGCCGCAGGCCCCCGCCGGCCGCTACCGCCACTACAAGGGCGGCGAGTACGAGGTCCGTGGCGTCGTCCGCCACAGCGAGACGCTGGAGGCGCTGGTGCTGTATGCGCCGCTCTACAACGACAGCGGCCTGTGGGTGCGCCCTTACGACATGTTCTTCGGCAGCGTCGAGATCGACGGCGTCACCCGGCCGCGCTTCGCCCTCATTCAGGCATGAGTCCGGACTGACCCGTGGCCGGAGGTCCCATGCCCTTGCTGCACCAGATCAAGCGCCGCCCCCGCCTGTTGATCGGCGCGGCCACCGGCGCCCTGCTGGCCGCCGCCTGGCCGGTCGATCTGGCCTGGCACACGCGCGCGCTGCTGGGATGGAGCGCGGGGGTCTGGACCTATCTCGTGCTGATCGGCTGGATGATGTTCCGCACCGACGCGGAGGACGTCGAGGAGCAGGCCAGCGCCGTCGCGGACGGCGCACCGACCGTGCTGGTCCTGGCCATCCTCGGCGGCGCCGCGAGCATGGCGGCGATCGCGCTCGAACTGGCGCAGGTGAAGGAGTCCGGCCTGCTGCAGGCCTGGCCGCACCTGCTGGTGGCGTCGGCGACGCTGACGGGCTCCTGGCTGCTGCTGCCGGTGGAGTTCGGGCTGGCCTACGCGTCGCTGTTCCACAGCGGACCGAAGGCGCCGCACGGGCTGGAGTTCCCCGGCGACGAAGACGCGCCCGACTACCTGGACTTCTTCTACTTCGCGGCGACGGTCGCGGCGACGTCGCAGACCTCGGATGTCGTCGTCAGCGCGCGTCCGATCCGGCGGCTGGTGCTGGTGCAGGCCATCCAGGCCTTCGTGTTCAACACCGTCGTGCTGGCGCTGACGATCAACTTCCTTGCCGGCATGCTCGGTTGAGCGTCAGCTGAACATCTGCGACTCACCACCGCGATGGAGGACACGGGCGCCGGCGATCTCCAGCTGCCCCTCGACGAACCAGCGCACGGCGCTCGGATACATGCGGTGCTCGAGCTTGAGCACCCGTGCGGCCAACGCCGCCTCGTCGTCGCCGTCGAGCACCGGCACCACCGCCTGCGCGACGATCGGCCCATGGTCGAGTTCCGCCGTCACGAAGTGCACTGTCGCGCCGGCCACGCGACAACCGGTCTCGATGGCGCGCTGATGTGTGTGCAGCCCCGTGAAGGCCGGCAGCAGCGACGGATGGATGTTAAGCATCCGGCCCGCGTAGTGGCCGGTGAACCCGGGCGTCAGGATGCGCATGAAGCCGGCCAGGACCACCAGATCCGGCGCGAAGCCGTCGATGACGCGCCGCAGTTCCGCGTCGAAGGCCGCACGGGCCGCGTCGCCCTTGCCGAAGGCCTTGTGGTCGACGACCGCGGTGGCGACGCCCTGCGCCCGCGCGAATTCGAGGCCGCCGGCATCCGGCCGGTTGCTGATCACCGCGGCGATGCGGGCCGGCCATCCCCCGGCTGCGCAGGCCTGGACGATGGCCTCCATGTTGGAGCCTCGCCCGGAGATCAGGATCACGATGTTCTTCATGGGCCGGCAGTGTAGCCAAGGGCATCGGCATGACCGGTGTCGACCGGTCCGCCGCTCCCTACAATCGCCCTCCCGCCGTTGCCGTTCCGTCGTCGACCGACCGGCCTCCTTCCGAGACCGCCCGCCCCGGCACGGCCACCGCCCCAGCCCTCCGCCAATGACCGACCACCCCACCCTCACCCCGCGCCAGCGCGTGTTGTCCGGCATGCGCCCGACCGGCGCGCTGCACCTCGGCCACTACCACGGCGCGCTGAAGAACTGGGTGCGGTTGCAGGAGGCTTACGACTGCTTCTTCTTCGTCGCCGACTGGCACGCGCTGACGACACACTTCCAGCACCGCGAGGGCCTGGAGCAGAGCGTCTACGACATGGTCGTCGACTGGCTGGCCGCCGGCGTCGATCCGGAGCAGGCGACGCTGTTCATCCAGAGCCGCATGCCGGAGCACGCCGAGCTGTTCACGCTGCTGGCGATGAGCACGCCGTCGAGCTGGTTGGAGCGCATGCCGAGCTACAAGGACCTCGTGGCCGAGAACCGCGAACTGGCGACCTACGGCTTCCTCGGCTATCCGCTGCTGCAGGCGGCCGACATCCTGATCTACAAGGCCGCCTTCGTGCCGGTGGGCGAGGACCAGGCGCCGCACGTCGAGGTGACGCGGGAGGTCGCGCGCCGCTTCAACCACCTCTACCGGCCGCCGTCGGCGCCGCTGTTCCCGGAACCGCAGGCGCTGATGACGGAGACGTCGCGGCTGCCCGGTCTGGACGGCCGCAAGATGAGCAAGACCTACGGCAACGCGATCGCGATGCGCGACGCGCCGGAGGTCGTGGCCGACAAGGTGCGCAAGATGCAGACGGACCCGCAGCGCGTGCGCCGCGGCGACCCGGGCGAGCCCGAGCGCTGCCCGGTCTGGGCGCTGCACAAGGTCTACGCCGACAGCGACACCCGCGCCTGGGTCGAGGCCGGCTGCCGCAGCGCCGGCATCGGCTGCCTGGACTGCAAGGAACCGCTGATCGAGGCGATCCACGACGAGCAGGCGCCCTGGCGCGCCCGCGCCGACGAACTGCTCGCCGATCCGAAGAAGGTCCACTGGATCGTCGAGGTCGGCACCGAACGTGCCCGTGCGGTGGCACGCAAGACGCTGCGCGAAGTGCGCGCCGCGATGGGCATCGACTACTGAGACGACACCGAAGACAGAAACGACAGAGATGGCCGGCATCCACATCACCGACCTCGAATCCGCCATCAACTGGTGGCGTCAGCGCTCGCCCGGCGACGGCGTGACGCTGGGGCCCGAGCTGCGCGCGCTGGCCGAGGTCTATGCGCTGATGGTCTTCCGCCATGAGACCGAGTGCGACGAGGACTCGATGCCGACGCCCGCGCTTGCGGCCTGGATGCGCTGGTATGACACGACGCCGGACGCGCCCTGCATCGCGATCTGCTCGACCAGCCAGGGCGACGAGCTCTGCAAGGGCTGCGGCCGCAGCTTCGACGAAGTCCAGAACTGGCCGGTGCTCACGCCGGGCGAGAAGCGCGCGACCTGGCGACGGATCACGATCGAAGGCACGGCGTGGCGCTTCAACCGGTATTCGGAGCGTGCCATCGAACTGCGCGGCGCCGGCGGGACGGTCAATGCGGTCAATGCGGTCAATGCGGTCAATGCGGTCAATGCGGCCGGTGCGGCCGAAGCCGGCGGAGCCGACACGGCCGGCAAGGACTCCGCTTGAGCGCAGCGCTCCACGGCCGGCTTGAGAGCCTGCGCCAGATCCTGCCGCTCGCGTGGCCCGTGTTCATCGGGCAACTCGCGGTGCTGGCGTACTCGACGATCGACACGCTGCTCGTCGCGCGCCATTCGGCGATCGACCTGGCGGCGCTGGCGGTGGGTTCAGCCGTCTACACCTCGGTCTTCGTCGGGTTGATGGGCGTGGTGCTGGCGATCTCGCCGGTCGCGGGTCAGCTCTTCGGGGCGAAGCGCATGGGCGAGGCCGGCGACAGCCTGCATCAGGCCGCATGGCTCGCGCTGGCGCTCACGGTCGTCGGCGAATTGATCCTGTGGTTCCCTCAACCCTTCCTGGCGATCTCGCAGGTGGGTCCCGAGATCGCCGCCAAGATCCGCGACTACCTGCGCATGCTGGGCATCGCGCTGCCCGCCGCCCTGCTGTTCACGGCCTATCGCGGCTTCAACACGGCCGTGTCGCGCCCCAAGGCCGTGATGGCGCTGCAGATCGGCGGGCTGTTGCTGAAGTTCCCGGCCAGCGCGCTGCTGATCGGCGGATTCACGCTCGGACCGCTGCATGTGCCGGCGCTGGGCGCGGTTGGCTGCGCGATCGCCACCGCGATCGTGATGTGGAGCCAGTTGCTCATCGCGCTGACCGTGCTGCGCCGCGACCCGTTCTATGCCGATTTCGGCTTCGCCCGCGGCGGGTTGCATCGGCCGCGCAGGGCCACGTTGATGCGACTGCTGAAGCTTGGCGTGCCGATGGGCGCCTCGGTGTTGATCGAGGTCACCGGTTTCACCTTCATGGCGATCTTCATCGCGCGGCTGGGCACGACGCCGGTGGCGGGCCATCAGCTCTGCGCCAACCTCGTCGCGATGATGTTCATGCTGCCGCTCTCGCAGGCGAACGCCTGCAGCACGCTGGTGGCGCAGGCGATGGGCGCGCGCGACTACGCGGCGGCGCGCCGGCTCGGCTGGCACGGGCTGGAGATCGCACTGGCGATCGCGTTCGTGCTCGGCGGCGTGGTCTTCTCGATGCGCGAACAGGTGTTGGGTCTGTACACGAGCAACGCCGCCGTGATCGCCGCCGCCCTGCCCCTGCTGGGCTGGCTGTGGCTCTTCCACGTGTCCGATGCCGGCCAGACCGTGGCCGCCTTCGTGCTGCGCGCCCATCACATCGCGACCGCGCCGATGCTCATCTATGCGTTCGCGATCTGGGGACTTGGCCTGGGTGGCGGCTACTGGCTGGTCTTCGGCGATCACGCCGTCGCGCTGCCCGCGATCATGCAAGGCGCCATGGGCTTCTGGAGCGCCGCCTCGGTCGGACTCGCGGCCGCCGCGATCGGCCTCGGCATCCTGTTGGCCCTGGTGCATCGCCGAGAGATCGGGCCCTGAGTCTCCGCAGAGTGTTCAGGGGGCACCGGGCGACTCGTCAGGCCTGGCTCAGCGGCAGCGTCATGACGAAGCAGCTCCCGCCGCCCTCACGGGCGTCGCAGCGCACGGCGCCCTGATGCGCCGTCGCGATCTGTTTCACGAGGCTCAGCCCCAGGCCCACGCCGCCCGACACCTCGGCATGGCCGGGCAGGCGGAAGAAGGCTTCGAAGATTCGCTCGCGCATCGGCTCGGGCACGCCCGGCCCGCGGTCGCAGACCTGCAACTCGACGCGGTCCTGTCCGGCGCGGCGGACCTTGAGCTCGACGACCGGTCCGCCGTAGCGGCGAGCGTTCTCGAGCAGGTTGCGCAGCGCCCGGCGCAGCAGGCGATCGTCGCCGTTCAGCGGCAGGCGTGCGATGCCGTCCTCGATCTCCAGCTCGGCATCGCCCAGCGCGGCGGACTCGGCGGCGATGGCCAGCAGATCGACCGGCTCCAGTCTCAGCGACTGAGCACCGCCTTCGAGGCGACTGGCCAGCAGCACCTCCTCGACCAGCGCGTCCAGTTCGACGATGTTGGTGTTGATCTCCTGGCCCAGCCGCGCACGTTGCGCGGGCGACGCATCGTCCAGCATCGAGAAGGCCATCTTCAGCCGTGCCAGCGGCGAGCGCAGCTCGTGGCTCGCGTTGGCGAGCAGGCTCTTCTGCGATCTGAGCAAGGCCTCGATCCGTTCGGCGGCGAGGTTGAAGCTGGTGGCCAGCGCGGCGACCTCATCCTTGCCGTTGTCCTGCACGCGGAAGCTCAGGTCACCGGCGCCGAACTGCTCGACGCCGGACTTCAGCGATTCGAGGCGGCGCGTGAGTCGGCGCACGACCGGATAGGCGCCCACCGCCACGGCCATGAAGAGCGCCGCGAGCAGCACGGCCAGCGCTTCACCGCTGGGGCGTGGCACCCAGGCGGGCAGCCAGGATCCATTGGCCGCGTCCTCGCGACGTTGCTGCTCCAGGCGCTCGAGCATGCGCAGACGCATCTGTTCCGCTTCCGGGCGAGGCTCGCGGCGGACGGGATCGCGCGCGTCGTTGGGCGGCGGACCGTCGACGAACGGATCGCGGCGTTCGCGCGGCAGGCGGTGCGGACCGCTCGCCGCACGCGCGTCGGCTTCGAGCTTGTCCTGGCCGGTCGGGCCGGACGCGCCCGGCGGACGCGCCAGGCGCAGGAACAGCAGGTGGCGGCCGTCGTCCAGCGGGACACGCTGCACGCGCGAACCGGGCAGATCCTCACGCCGCTCGAACAGCGGCGAGGCGCCGATGCGGCGCCCTCGCGAATCTTCCAATGCCAGCGCCATGCGCAGGCGCTGACCCCAGTCCTCGACGGCGTCGGCCTGCTCGTCCGTGGACGCCGTCACCGGCGGCAGGGCGCGCTGCACCAGCACCGCGAGCGCCACCAGCCGCTCCGAGGCGGCCTGCTCGAAGGTCCCGCGCTCCTGCTCGATGCGGCCCTGGAAGAGCCACGCCGAGCCCAGCGCAAATGCCAGCAACACCACCACGACGGTGATGTAGATGCGCAGGTACAGCGCCTTCACTGCGTCGCAGCCTTCATTCCAGGCCTTCGGCGTCCTGCTTGCGTGCGAACACGTAACCGGCACCGCGCACCGTCAGCACGCGGCGCGGGTTCTTGGCGTCGTCCTCGATGACTGAGCGGATGCGCGAGATGTGCACGTCGATCGAGCGGTCGAAGGCTTCCAGCGGATGACCCTTGAGCGCATCCATGATCTGGTCGCGCGACAGCACCCGGCCCGGACTCTGCGCCAACACGACCAGCAGGTCGAACTGATGGCTCGTCAGGTCGCAGGCATTGCCGTCCAGGCGCACCTGGCGCGCCGCCAGATCGATCTCCAGACGGCCGAAACGCAGCACCTCGTCGCCCATGGCCTGGGGTTCGGTGCGGCGCAGCAGCGCCTTCACGCGGGCCTGCAGTTCCCGGGGTTCGAAGGGCTTGGGCAGATAGTCGTCGGCGCCGAGTTCGAGGCCGAGGATGCGATCCATCGGCTCGCCGCGCGCCGACAGCATCAGCACCGGCAGACGGCGCCACCGCTTGTCGCCGCGCAGCTGGCGGCAGAACTCCAGGCCATCGCCGTCGGGCAGCATCAGATCCAAGACCAGCAGCTCGAACTGGCCGGACTCGAGCTCGGTGCGGCCTTGCGCCAGCGAACCGGCGAAGCTGACGTCGAAGCCGGCGCTGCTGAGGTAGTCGCCCAGCATCGCGGTGAGCCGGGCGTCGTCGTCGATCAGGAGCAGTCGTGGGTTCATCGGGCGTTGCGGTGCAGCCACCGACCGGGCCGGATCGGCCAGGCCGCGCGCCGCGGACTCATCGAAAGACTGAAGCATAGCCGGCCTCGTGCGTTCAGCGGTCGGTGAAAGGCTGGGGAACCGGGTTGGCCTCGTTGGCGCCGCGGCGTTCCTTGGCGCGCTCGGCGCGGTCCTTCATGCGCTCCTTCATCTTCTCGCGCTGCTGGGTCTTCAGCTGGGCGATCTTGGCGCGCTGCTCGGGGGTCAGGACGCGAGACGCATCGATCATCGCCAGCGTGATGCGCTTGGACTCGACGTCATGTGCGGCGTGCATCTGCTGGCGCACCTGCTCGACGGCGTTGGCGTCCACGGTCGGCGCGGTGAACAGGGCCTGCATACGGTCGTGCAGCTGGCGCTCGGTGTCGCGCTGCGACTTCAGATCGTTGCGCGCGGCTTCGAAGATCTGCTTGATCTGCGTCTGCTGCGCGTCGGTGACGCCGGCGTCCTTCAACAGCTTGCCGTGCAGGCCGCCCATGGGACCCATGGGGCCGAAGCCGGGACCGCCGAAGTCTGGACCGCCGCGGTGCATGCCGTGCGGCGGCGGGGGCGGCGGCGCGTCGGCGGGGGCTGGCTGGGCGTGGGCGGCCAGGGCGGCGACGCTCATCGTCGCGGCCAGGGCCAGCATCTTCAGGGGGCGGGAGAAGCTCTTGACCATCTCGGAATCTCCAAATCGTTCTGGGGTGAGGAAATGGTCGGCGGCGCGCGTCAATTGGCCGTGGGCGTCCCGTAAAGATTCGTGAAATGAATCGACCCCAATGAAAAACGCCCGCGGCGCCTCTTGAAATCGAGACATCGCGGGCGCTTGAGTGCGCACAGGATCCTGTGGCTGATGCGGCTCCGATTCGGGATGCAGCGCTAGGCGCAAACCGGAGCCATAGCCCAGCTATGGCGAGGATTTGCAACGACGCGGTGCGCCCGAATCGGGGCTGCAGCGGCCGCAGGATCAGGTGATGGGCTTGAAGCGGACGCGCTTGGGACGTGCGCCTTCTTCGCCGAGGCGCTTCTTCTTGTCGGCTTCGTACTCGTGGAAGTTGCCGTCGAAGAAGAACCACTGCGAATCGCCTTCGCAGGCCAGGATGTGGGTGCAGATGCGGTCCAGGAACCAGCGATCGTGGGAGATCACCATGGCGGAGCCGGCGAACTCCAGCAGCGCCTCTTCCAGCGCGCGCAGGGTTTCAACGTCCAGGTCGTTCGACGGTTCGTCGAGCATCAGCACGTTGCCGCCCTGTGCCAGGGTCTTGGCCAGGTGCAGACGGCCGCGTTCACCGCCGGACAGCTGACCGACCATCTTCTGCTGGTCGTTGCCCTTGAAGTTGAAGCGGCCGATGTAGGCGCGCGACGGCATCACGAACTTGCCGACGATGATGTTGTCCAGACCGCCGGAGACGTCTTCCCACACCGTCTTGTTGGCGTCCAGGCTCTGGCGGCTCTGGTCGACGAAGGCCAGCTTGGCCGTCTTGCCGATCTTCACCGTGCCGCTGTCCGGCGTCTCGACGCCCTGGATCATGCGGAACAGCGTCGACTTGCCGGCGCCGTTCGGGCCGATGATGCCGACGATCGCGCCGGCAGGGACCTTGAACGACAGGTTGTCGATCAGCACGCGGTCGCCGAAGGACTTGGTCACGCCTTCGAACTCGATCACTTCATTGCCCAGTCGTTCGGCCACGGGGATGAAGATCTCGTTGGTCTCGTTGCGCTTCTGGTAGTCGACGTCGCTCAGTTCCTCGAAGCGGGCCAGACGCGCCTTGCTCTTGGCCTGGCGGCCCTTCGCGTTCGAGCGCACCCACTTCAATTCTTCCTTCATCGCCTTGGCGCGGGCGTCCTCGGTCTTCTGTTCCTGCTCCAGGCGGCGTTCCTTCTGGTCCAGCCAGTCGGAATAGTTGCCCTTCCAGGGAATGCCGTGGCCGCGGTCCAGTTCCAGGATCCACTCGGCGGCGTTGTCCAGGAAGTAGCGATCGTGGGTGATGGCCACCACGGTGCCGGGGAACCGCTGCAGGAACTGCTCCAGCCACTCCACCGATTCGGCGTCCAAGTGGTTGGTCGGTTCATCAAGCAGCAGCATGTCGGGCTTGGACAGCAGCAGGCGGCACAGCGCGACGCGGCGCTTCTCGCCGCCGGACAGCACACCGATGTTGGCGTCCCACGGCGGCAGGTTCAGCGCGTCGGCGGCCAGCTCCAGCTGCAGGTCGGTGTTCTCGGAACCGGCGGCGGCGATGATCGCTTCCAGCTCGCCCTGCTCGGCGGCCAGCGCGTCGAAGTCGGCGCCCTCTTCCGCATAGGCGGCATAGACCTCGTCCAGGCGCTTCTTGGCGGCCAGCACGCCGCCGATGCCTTCCTCGACCGCCTCACGCACGGTCTGGTCCGGGTTCAGCTGCGGCTCCTGCTCCAGGTAGCCGATCTTGATGCCGGGCATCGGGATCGCCTCGCCCTCGATCTCCTTGTCGACGCCGGCCATGATCTTCAGCAGCGTGGACTTGCCCGAGCCGTTCAGGCCCAGCACGCCGATCTTGGCGCCGGGGAAGAAGGACAGCGAGACGTTCTTGAGGATGTGGCGCTTCGGAGGAACCGTCTTGTTGACGCGGTTCATCGAAAAGACGTATTGAGCCATGGCGATGGTTCTTCAGCGTTTCGTGGGTTGACCTGGGGGCCGTTCGGCGTGCGCCGGGCCCTGCGTGGGCGGCGGGGCGTCCGGGCAATAGTCGTGCATTGTCGCAGCTTCCGCCGGTGCCCATAAACTCGACGGCCCTTCCCCGTTCCCTCAGAGCTCAGAGATGACCACCATGCTGTTCCGTTCCATCTCGCGCACCGCCTCCGTTCGTTCGCGCACAGTCGGCGCCCTGGCCGCACTCCCGCTCACGATGGCCCTCATCGTGGGCAGTGCGCACGCGCAGACGCTGCGCTGGGCCAGCCAGGGCGACATGCAGACGGCCGACCCGCATTCGCAGAACGAGATCGTCACCAACGCGATGAACGGCCAGGTCTACGAGCGCCTGGTCTCCCGCGATCGCAACCTGAACCTGGTGCCGGGTCTTGCCACGGAGTGGACGCAGCTCAAGCCGACGCTGTGGCGGCTGAAGCTGCGTCAGGGCGTGAAGTTCCATGACGGCACGCCGTTCACGGCGGACGACGTGGTCTTCTCGATCAACCGGGCGAAGGATCCGTATTCGCAGATCAGCGTCTACGCGCAGGCCGTGGGCACGCCGAAGAAGATCGACGACTTCACGGTCGAGTTCCAGCTCGACAAGGTCAATCCGATCTTCCTGCAGCACCTGGACACGCTGTTCATCATGAGCCGCAAGTGGTGCGAGCAGCACAACGTGGTCAAGCCGCAGAACTTCAAGGACAAGCAGGAGACCTACGCCGCCACGCATTCGAACGGCACCGGGCCGTACGCGATGGTGGCCCGCGAGCCCGGCATCCGCACGACGTTCAAGCGCAATCCCGCCTGGTGGGGCCAGTTCGACGGCAACGTGCAGGACGCCGTGTACACGCCGATCGCCAACGACGCCACGCGCCTGGCGGCGCTGGTGTCGGGCGAGATCGACTTCGTGCTCGACCCGTCGCCGCGCGACATCCCCAGGCTGAAGCAGACGCCGCAGGTGAAGGTCCAGGAGGGCCCGGAGAACCGCCTCGTGTTCATCGGCATGGACCAGTCGCGCGACAAGCTGCTGTACGGCAAGGTGCCCGGCGACAAGAACCCGTTCAAGGACCTGCGCGTGCGCCAGGCGCTGTACCAGGCGATCGACATCAACACGATGCGCACCAAGCTGATGAACGGCCTGAGCACGCCCACCGGCGGGCTGACGCCCTCGCCGCTGGGCGCATTCAACGATCCGCAGCTGGAGACGCGCCTGCCCTTCGACCTGGCCGCGGCGCGCAAACTGATGGCCGACGCCGGGTATGCCAACGGCTTCGAGGTGACGCTGGACTGCACCAACAACCGCTACATCAACGACGAACGCATCTGCCTGGCGCTGGCGTCCATGTGGGCGCAGCTGAAGGTGAAGGTCAGCGTCAACGCGCAGCCGCGCGTGCTGATGTTCCCCAAGCTGGAGAAGCTGGACACCAGCCTCTACCTCTACGGCTGGGGCGGCAGCATCACCGACGCGGAAGTCGCGATGACGCCGCTGATGCGCAACCGCGGCGAGAAATCGGTCGGACAGTACAACTTCGGCAACTGGCGCGATGACAAGTTCGATCAGCTCGCCGCGGCCTCCAGCGAAGAAGCCGATCCGAAGAAGCGCGAAGCACTGATCAAGTCCGCGTTGCGCGAGTTCCGTGCGCAGACGCATGTGATCCCCCTGCACCGCCAGATGATCCCGTGGGCGACCCGCACCAACGTGACGGTGATCCACCGCCCCGACAACTGGTTCGAACTGCGCTGGGCGTCCGTCGCGGCAAAGTGATTCAGCGCAACGGCGGATCGAACAGATAACCGATGCCGCGCACGGTGCGGATCAACGGCGAACTCGGATCGTCGTTGAGCTTCTGTCTCAGCCTCGAAACCATCAGGTCGACCGACCGCTCCAAGGCCGTGACGCCGTCGCCGCGCGCCAGGTGCAGCAGCTCCTGACGCTGCAGCACGCTGTGAGGACGCTCCAGGAATGCACGCAGGAGCTTGTATTCGCTCTGCGAGAGCACCACGCAGAACCCGCCCGGCCCCGACAGCCGGCGCGTCATCGGTTCCAGCTTGAACCGACCGAACATCAGCACCTCCGCCGCATCGCCCTCCCGGGGCCGCAACAGCGCCTTGATGCGGGCCTGCAGTTCCCGCGGTTCCCCGTCTTTCGCGAGCACTGCATCCGCCCCGCGCTCCAGCGCCAGCACGCGTTCCAGCGTGCTGTCGTGCTGCAGCAGCACGATCACCGGCATGCGCGAGCGCTGCCTGAGCCGCGTCAACGCGCCCCAACCGGCCTCGCGGGCGTCGCTCGGATCGATGAGGGCGAGGTCCACGGGCAGCAGCGGGACGCGGTCCAGCAGGGCCGCCTCGCTGCTGTCGGTGACGCGGAAGCCCCAGGCCCGCATCAGGCCGGCGAATCGCAGGCGCGCATGCGGGTCGGGGTCCAGCAGCAGCAGATGGGTGCCGGCGGCGGGATCGGGAAACAGGGCGCTCATGACGATGGGACAAGTGGACACATTGGCGCAAGACTATGCCGCCGCAATCCCGTTTGAATGCCGATCAGGACGGGCCTCACCGCCCTTTTTACCCGCGGTTTACCGCACTGAAACACGGCTGCGGACACCGACACGATTGCCTGAGTGAGGGATGTCACCACCGAACCGACCGCTCCCCGGTGGCGCAGACCCCGTCAGCTACAATGCTTCATCGCCGCGGCTCAGTCTTGCCGCGGCTTTATCTTTTGAGCTCACGCTCTCCCACGGCAGCCGAAGACTGGCGCCAGGCCCTCACCGGGTCGGCGTGCTGCACACAAAGCCCGTTCGGGCACCAACAAAGCAGCTTATGAGTTTTGACGCATTGGGGCTCTCCCAGCCCCTGCTCCGCGCGATCGCCGATGCCGGCTACTCGACCCCCACCCCCATCCAGAGCCAGGCGATCCCCGCCGTGCTCACCGGCGGCGACCTGCTGGCCGGCGCCCAGACCGGCACCGGCAAGACCGCCGGCTTCACCCTCCCCCTGCTGGAGCGTCTGTCCGCCGGCAAGCCCGTGCGTGACGCCAAGGGCCGTCCCGCCATCCGCGCGCTGGTGCTGACGCCGACCCGCGAGCTCGCCGCCCAGGTCGAGGAAAGCGTGCGCACCTACGGCAAGTACCTGCCGCTGACCAGCATGGTGATGTTCGGCGGCGTCGGCATGAACCCGCAGATCAGCCAGCTGCGCAAGGGCGTGGACATCCTGGTGGCGACGCCGGGCCGTCTGCTGGACCACGCGCAGCAAGGCACGCTGGACCTGTCCAAGGTCGAGATCCTGGTGCTGGACGAAGCGGACCGCATGCTCGACATGGGCTTCATCCACGACATCAAGAAGGTGCTGGCGATGCTGCCGGCCAAGAAGCAGAGCCTGCTGTTCTCGGCGACCTTCAGCGACGAGATCAAGGCGCTGGCCGACCGCCTGCTGGACAAGCCGGGCCTGATCGAGGTCGCCCGCCGCAATGCGACGGCCGACACGATCGCGCAGCGCATCCATCCGGTCGACCGCGACAAGAAGAAGGAACTGCTGGCCCATCTGATCACGAAGAACGACTGGCACCAGGTGCTGGTGTTCACGCGGATGAAACATGGCGCGAACCGCCTGGCCGAGTACCTGGACAAGTCGGGCATCACCGCAATGGCGATCCACGGCAACAAGAGCCAGGGCGCCCGCACGAAGGCGCTGTCCGAGTTCAAGAGCGGCGACCTGAAGGTGCTGGTCGCGACCGATATCGCCGCGCGCGGCATCGACATCGACCAGCTGCCGCACGTCATCAACTACGAGCTGCCCAACGTCGCCGAAGACTACGTGCACCGCATCGGCCGCACCGGCCGCGCGGGTGCGCAGGGCGAGGCACTGTCGCTGGTCTGCGTCGACGAGGAAGGTTTCCTGCGCGAGATCCAGAAGCTGATCAAGCGCGAGATCCCGCGCGAAGTCGTGCCGGGCTTCGAGCCGGATCCGAACGCCAAGGCCGAGCCGATCGTGCTGGGCCGCATGGTGTTGAACGGCGGCCTGGGCAAGTCGTCGGGCTCGCCGCGTCCGGCCGGCGGCGGTGGCGGCGGTGGCCGTCGCGGTGGTGGTGGTGGTGGTGGCCGCTCGCAAGGTCAAGGCGGTCGTCCGCAAGGCGGCGGCCAGGGCCAGGGTCGTCCGGCGCAGGGCGCCCAAGGCGGCGGTCAGAGATCTGGCGGTCAATCGCAAGGTCAATCGCAAGGGCAAGGCGGTCAGCGCCAGGGCCAAGGCCAAGGCGGCCAGGGTCAGGGACAAGGTCAGCGTCAGGCGCAAGGCCAGGGCCCAGGCGGTCAACGCCAGGGTCAAGGTCAAGGCCAGGGTCAGGGCAGCCGTCACGGCAGCCAGGGCAACCGTCCGGCCGGCGCGGCGCTGACGCGTCCGAAGTCGAACTCCTGATCCCGCACTCCTGATCACGGGCTCTCCGTGATGCAACGGCGCCTTCCCAGGCGCCGTTGTCGTTTCTGCACCCGGATGCGCCGACGTTGCACAGCTCACGTTGGGCATACTCCCGGCCATTCCTCCGCTCCCATGAAGACTGCGCCTATCCTTCCGGCCCACGTCGACTTCTCCGGTGCCATCCCGAGCGCGCCGGACTTCGGCGACACGTACCACGCCCCGTCCGGGGCGTTCGCACAGGCGCGGCAGGTCTTCCTCGGCGGCAATGGCCTGCCGGACCGGTGGGCGGGGCGACGGCGCTTCGTCGTCCTCGAAACGGGATTCGGGCTGGGCAACAACTTCCTCGCCACCTGGGCCGCTTGGCGCGACGATCCGGCACGCTGCGGACGGCTGGTCTTCCTCAGCATCGAGAAGCATCCGCTGACGCGACCCGATCTCGAACGCGCGCACGCGGCCACGTCGGAGCCGGCGCTTGCGCGGCAACTGCTCGACGCTTGGCCGGCGCTCACGCCCAACCTGCACACGCTGGAATTCGAGGGCGGCCGCGTCCGATTGATGCTGGCATTCGGCGACGCGCATGAATGGATGCCGGAGCTGGTGGCCTCGGTGGACGCGTTCTTCCTCGACGGCTTTGCGCCGGCGAAGAACCCCGAACTGTGGGACGAGGCCGTTCTCAAGCAGGTGGGGCGGCTGGCCGCGCCGGGCGCCACCGCAGCAACCTGGAGCGTCGCCCGGAGCGTGCGGGACGGCTTGGCCGCGGCAGGTTTCGAGGTCGAGAAACGGCCCGGGATCGGCGGCAAATGGCAGAACACGGTGGCGCGTTTTGCGCCTCGCCATCGGCCGCCCGTGCCGCCGGGCCGCTCCGCCATCGCGCCGGACGCCGAGGACGTGCTGATCATCGGCGCCGGCCTGGCCGGCGCGGCCTGCGCGCGCGTGCTGGCAAGGGAAGGCCTGAGGATCACGGTCCTCGAAGGCGGCGCGACGACCGCGCACCAAGCCTCGGGTAACCCGGGCGGGCTGTTCCACGGCACGCTGCACGCGGAAGACGGCCCGCATGCCCGCTTCAGCCGCGCCGCGGCGCAGGCGACCGAGCGCGAACTGCGTCGCATCGCGCCTGCCCTGCCCTGGCTGCAATGGGGATTGCTGCGTGTCGAGCGGGATGCCGGAGCGTTGACGCAGATGCAGGCGCTGCTGGCCCGGAGCGGCCTGCCCGCCGACTATGTCGAGGCCCTGAGCGCCGAAGCGGCAAGCGCGAAGGCGGGTCTCGCATTGTGCCAACCCGCGTGGTTCTTCCCGGGTGGCGGAGCGGTCTCGCCGCCGGCACTCGTGAACGCATGGCTCGCCGAAGCGGCCAAAGGGGCCGGAGTGGGCGGCTTCCAGCTGCACTTGAACACGCCCGTCGCACGCCTGCATCGTGACGATGCGAGCGGTCGCTGGTCGGCGCTGAATGCCGCCGGCGACACCATGGCGACGGCGGACGCCGTCGTGCTCTGCGGCGGCATCGGAAGCGGGTCGCTGGCATCGGACTGGATGGCCGGCGCGCCATGGCCGACGGCGGCACAACGCGGGCAGTTGAGCGTCGCGCCGCAAGACCTGGCCCCGGCGCCGTTGGCGATGCCTGTGGCGGGTCTTGGCTATGCGCTCAGCCTCCCCGACGGAGAGATGTGCTTCGGCGCGAGCACCCACAGCGGCGACATGGATCCCGCACTTCGTGCATCGGACCACTCGGAGAACATCGGTCGGCTCCGCGCCCTGCTGCCGTCGGCCGCGATCCCTGAGGACCTGCCGCTTGCGGGTCGTGTGGGCTGGCGCAGTCTCGTGCCGGACCGGCTGCCGATCGTGGGCGCCCTGCCCGCCAGCGTGCCGGAACGGCGCGCCGAGCAGGCCCGCTTCTGGCCGCGTCAGCCCGGACTGATGGTGGTGGGTGCCCTCGCCTCGCGCGGGATCACATGGGCGACCTTGTGCGCCGAGCTCGCCGCCGCGCAATTGACCGGTGCACCGTGGCCGATGGAAGCAAGCCTCGCGGAGGTTCTCGATCCGGCCCGTTTCGCAGCCAAGGCGCACCGGGCCACGATGTAGATCGCCTAATCGCGCTGCACGTCCTCCGCCGTGTCGGCCACCGGCGCCAATGCCAGGGCATCCCGACCGCGCGGAGAAAGCTGGAGCATCGGCGCCATGGCCGTCACGACGGTCGCCGCCGCCACGATCGTCGTCAACGCGATGCCGACGCCCCACTTCAGCAAGTTGGTGAACGCCTGATGCATTTCCGACCGCAGGCTGCCGATCTCAGCCCGCACCGCGCCGATCTCGTGCTTGAGTTCGCCGCGGATGGCGCCCGCCTCCTGCTGCACCTGCTCTCGCGTGGCCAGGGTCGGCAGCACCACATCCAGCCGCGTCTTCAGCATCTGCACCTGCAAAGCCAGTTCAGCGTTGCTGCCCATCGCACTGGCGCGCTGCCCTTCTTCATTGACTTGCATGAACTTCTCCATCGCAATGACCGGCGCCTTCGCCCGTCCAAGGCAATCACTCTGCCACTGCGCGAGAGATCCGCAATTCCACTTCCGGGGGAAACGATGGGGGATTCGATCCCCCTTTTCGCGGCGTCAAACCCGCTCGTCATTTCGTGGGGTCAGGCCTTGACGGCATCCACCGGTTTGCCGTCGGCCGCGATGCGCAAGACGTAGCTCGTCACTTCCCGTGACACCAGCATCGGGATGATGGTGCCGAAGCCCAGACGCTGGAAGTGCTCGGAGGCTCGGTGCTCGTCCAGCCCGCTGGCATCGGTGTACTGCTCAAGGATCACGTAGCGGTCCGGATCCTGCGGCGAGCGGTAGAACGCGTAGGCGAGGTTCTTCGGCTCGCGACGGGTCGCTTCGGTCAACTCGATCAGCAGCGCGCCGACCTGGTCGCCCAGGCCCGGCTTCACATGGTAATGCGCGATCACTTGCAGGAAGCTGCCGCCGACGAGGGTCGGAGCGGTCGGGGACGTCGAATCGGACTTGGCGGACATGGCGTACACCGGCAATGGCCGGCAGTCGTGACGGATGGCGCATTGTCTGGCGCCCATCCGTCGAACCGTTTAAGTTTCTTCACGTACCCGTCGATATGGTGCGAAGGCGGCATCAAGGTCGCTGAGCGTCCGCCTGGGCGCAGGCCAACCGATTCAAGCGGATTCAATATTCCGGGGGACATTTTCATGATTCATCTCGTGGCAGGCCGATCGATCGGCCAGCGGCTCGGCGTGGTGCTGGGTCTGGTGCTGCTGATCGCCTTCGTGGGTTCGGGCCTGAGCTACCTGGCCCTGGGCCGCGTGGCCGCCGAGACCGACGTGATGCTCAACCAGGACCTGGCCGCCGAGCGTGTCGCCTCCGACTGGTACCGCAACATCACCAACGGCGTGAACCGCACCAGCGCGATCGCCGTCAGCGCGGATCCCAGCCTGGCGCAGTTCTTCGCGGCCACCTCGGCCGAATCGACCAAGCAGTCGGGCGAGTTGCAGAAGCAGCTCGACGGCTACATGGTCACGCCGGAGGAACGCAAGATGTTCGAGACGCTCAGCGAAGCCCGCAAAGGTTACCTGAGCACGCGCGACGCGGTCGCCGCGGCCAAGAAGGCCGGTGACGCCGAGAAGTCGCGCGAGGTCTTCGACCGCGAGTTCCAGCCGGCCGCGGCCAAGTTCCAGGAAGCGATCCAGGCCATCGTGCAGCACAAGCGTTCGCTGCTGGACGAGGCGGCCAAGCAGGTCGACGCCACGAACGGCCGGGCGCGGACCGCGCTGCTGGTGTTCTCGCTGGTCGCGCTGGGACTCGGCGCATGGTTCGCGGTGTCGCTGACGCGCTCGATCACCGGCCCGCTGCGCGACGCCGCCGAGGTGGCCGACGCCATCGCCCATTTCGACCTGACGCAACGCGTGCCGCAGGGCGGTCGCGACGAGACCGGCCAGCTGCTCGGTTCGCTGGGCGGCATGCAGTCGCAACTGTTGAAGCTGATCGTCGACGTGCGCGGCTCGGCCGAGAGCATCGGCACCGCCAGCGCGGAGATCGCCACCGGCAACCACGACCTGAGCGCGCGTACCGAGCAGACCGCCTCGAACCTGCAGGAAGTCGCCGCGTCGATGACGCAGCTGACCGGCACCGTGCGACAGACGGCGGATTCGGCGATGACGGCCAACCAGCTGTCGAGCTCCGCCGCCGAGACCGCGCAGCGCGGCGGCTCCGTGATGGGCCAGGTGGTCAGCACGATGGGTGACATCAGCGCCAGCTCGCGCCGCATCTCCGACATCATCGGCACCATCGACGGTATCGCGTTCCAGACCAACATCCTGGCGCTGAACGCGGCCGTGGAAGCGGCACGCGCCGGTGAGCAGGGTCGCGGTTTCGCGGTGGTCGCGAGCGAGGTGCGCTCGCTGGCGCAACGCAGCGCCGAGGCGGCCAAGGAGATCAAGACGCTGATCGGCGCCAGCGTCGAGCGCGTCGAATCGGGCTCGCGTCTGGTGGAAGATGCCGGCGGCGCGATGACCGAGATCGTGGCCAGCGTGCAGCGCGTGGCCGACATCATCGGCGAGATCAGTGCCGCGTCGCGCGAGCAGAGCGACGGCATCAATCAGGTCAACGCGGCCATCGGCCAACTGGACCAGATGACGCAGCAGAACGCGGCCCTGGTCGAGGAATCGGCCGCCGCGGCCGAAAGCCTCAAGGAACAATCGCAGCGACTGGCCAGCGCGATTTCGGTGTTCCGACTGCGCTGAGCGCTCGCGAAGCAGAGAGTGAATCGGGGCCCCGCGGGGCCCCGATGTCATTCTTGCGGCGATCGGGCGTCCAGACCTGAATCCACAGGTCGTGGCGAAGAACCCATGATCTGGGGATTCACCGACCCGACCGTCAGAACGTCATCGTCTTCACGCCCTGCGTCGTGCCCAGCAGGCACACGCCGGCCTTGTTGCGGGCGAAGACGCCCACGGTGACCACGCCGGGCCACTGGGTGACCTCGGCCTCGAACGCGGCGGGATCGGTGATCTTCAGGCGCTTGACGTCGAGGATCTGGCAGCTGTTGTCCGTCACGCAGTCCTTGCGCAGCACCGGATCCCCGCCCATCGCGCGGAAACGGCGCGCGATCTGCGCGGCGGCCATCGGGATCACCTCGACCGGCAGCGGGAATCCGCCCAGCACGTCGACCAGCTTGCTCTCGTCGGCGATGCAGACGAAAGTCTTCGCCAGGTCGGCGACGATCTTCTCGCGCGTCAGCGCGGCGCCGCCGCCCTTGATCATGTGGCCCTGACGGTCGATCTCGTCGGCGCCGTCGATGTAGACCTGCAGCGACTCGACCTCCGACGCGTCCAGCACCGGGATGCCCAGCGCCTTCATGCGCTCCGTGCTGCGCACCGAGCTCGACACCGCACCCGAGATGCGGATCGCGCTCGCGGCCAGGGCGTCGATGAACTTGTCCACCGTCGATCCGGTGCCCACGCCCACCACCGTGTCCGGCGTCACGTACTGCAATGCGGCCTGGCCGACCAGGGTCTTCAATTCGTCTTGGGTCATGGGAGGAGCGAGCGACGGCTCGTCGTAGATGGCGAGGGAGGAAAGGCGGGATTATCTCCGCCGCTCAAGGACGCTCATGCCGGCGACGACCGCAGCCCGTACACCTTGCCGCCGACGAACAGGTACTCCGCCCGCAGCACGGCCGCGCCCTGCTCGCCCGGCGCGGCGAAGCCGATCACCGACACCTCGGTGCCAGGTCTGATCTCCTCGACTTTCCAGGCCTCCAGCCGCGTCAGCGGCGCGAGTTCCACCTCCCAGCGCCGGTCGCGCCGAGTGGGCAACTGCGTCTTCGCGAGCAGCGCGTCGCCGTCGACGGCGGTCGTCTGCTTCGGCAGCGGCCGCTGCTTCAGATCGGCCGGCAGCACGAGCCGCTCCGGCACCTCCAGATCCAGCTCCGCATGCGGATTGCGCCAGGTGACCTTGGCCGCGCGGCCCTCGAGGTACAGCGGGCGGTCCTGGTCGAAGCCGCTCCACCCGTGGTGGGCGCGGACAGTGGCGGGCATGAGGGGCGCGGCCGCGAGCGCGGCCAGCAACAGACGACGTTCCATCGGAGCCTCCTGGAAGGAAGAGAAGGAAGAGAAGGAAGTGAAGGACGCGCCGGCGGGCGGGATGTCAGACGAGCGCGTCAGACGAACGCGATCCAGCGCCCGCAGATGATGACAGCGACCCAAATCCCCAACGACAGCAGGCATTGCCAGCGCCCGAGACGGTCCTGCGCACGGACGCCGCCGCGCCAGTGGAACCACGCCGCGTTCAGGCCCGCCAGCGCGATCAGCGCGACCTTGATCCGCAGCGCCGGATTGACCCAGAGCTCCTGCGGCTGGATCGCGAACATCGCCGCGCCCGACACCGCGCACAACGCGAAGCCCGCGAGCGCCGTGGGAATCGCCAGCCGCGCCAGCGACGTTGGATCGAGCTCGCGCCGCACGCCCAGCGTCCTCAGTTCAAAGACGAGCAGTCCGCCGAACAGAGCGCCGAGTCCGATCAGGTGCACGACCGAGAACGCCGGGTAAGCCCACGGATGGGCCACCAGCGTTGTCATCGTGCTCCACATGCGGTCAGGTCTCGCGACGCTCGCGTCGTTGACGCACCGCGGCGGCCAGCGAGCGCATCAGCGGCTCGGTCTGGCTCCAGCCCAGGCAGGCGTCGGTGATCGACACGCCGGGCAGCAGGTCCGCCTTCGTCTGGCCCGTCTGCAGGTCCTGACGCCCCGGCTGCAGATGCGACTCGACCATCACGCCGGTGATGCGCTCGTCGCCGCCGGCGATCTGCGCGCCGACGGCGTGGCCGACATCGATCTGGCGCTCGTACTTCTTCGACGAATTTGCATGCGAGAAGTCGATCATCAGCTGCTCGCGCAGCCCCGCCCCCTTCAGCACCTCGGCCGCCGCCTGCACCGAGGCCGCGTCGTAGTTCGGTGCCTTGCCGCCGCGCAGGATCAGGTGGCAGTCGTCGTTGCCGCGGGTCTCGAAGATCGCGGCCAGGCCCATCTTCGTCATGCCCATGAAGGCGTGGCTCGCGCGCGCCGCCAGCACCGCGTCGGCGGCGATCTTCACCGAGCCGTCCGTGCCGTTCTTGAAGCCCACCGGGCAGGACAGGCCCGACGCCAGCTGGCGGTGGCTCTGGCTTTCCGTGGTGCGCGCGCCGATGGCGCCCCAGGCGATCAGGTCGGAGATGTACTGCGGCGACAGCAGGTCCAGGAACTCGGTGCCCGCGGGCAGGCCCAGCGCCGTCACGTCCAGCAGCAGCTGGCGCGCAAGCCGCAGGCCTTCGTTCATGTGGAAGCTGCCGTCCAGGTGCGGGTCGTTGATGTAGCCCTTCCAGCCCACCGTCGTGCGCGGCTTCTCGAAGTACACGCGCATGACGATCAGCAGGTCCTGCTGGAGCTCGCCGCGCAGGTCCTTGAGCAGCCGGGCGTAGTCCATCGCCTGGCCGTGGTCGTGGATGGAGCACGGGCCGACGATGCACAGCAGCCGGTCGTCGCGGCCGTGCAGCACGTCGCTGATCTCGCGGCGCGCGGTCTCGACGACCTTCAGCGAGGCCTCCGGCAGCGGCAGCTCGTCGAGCAGCAGCGCCGGCGAGATCAGCGGGCGGACCGCGTCGATGCGGGTGTCGTCGGTGCGGGTGTCGTCGCGGGTGGAATCGGCGGAACCGATCTCGCGATCGTGCTGCGGGTGGTCGAGGTGCTTCATGGCGGCGGCGGTGCGCCCTTTCGGGCGCCGAAACGCGGAATGGAACCGTCGATTATCCGCTCGCCCGGGACATCGAGGCGAGCCCCACCGAGGCGGCCGACACGACGAAGCCCGCCAGCGCCAGCGCGCCGAAGTGCTCGCCGAGCAGGCCCATGCCCATCAGCGCCGACACGCCGGGGATCAGGTAGAAAAGCTTGGCCACCGCGCCCGCCTGGCCGCGCCGGATCATCACGAACATCAGGCTGAACGCGCCGATCGAATTCACCAGGCCCAGCCAGAGCGTCGCGCCGAGGAGCTCCACGCTCCAGTCCGGCGCGCCGGGCTCGCGCCAGAGCGCCAGAGCCAGCACGGCGAGGGCGGAGACCGTCATCTGGATGCCGCTGCCGGTGCGCAGGTCCATGCCGGCGCAGAAGCGCTTCTGGTACAGCGTGCCGGCGACCAGACCGGTCAGGCCGAGCAGACCCGCGCCGTAGGCCATCCAGGCGCCGCCGCCCAGGGGTCGGTCGACGATCACCAGCGCCACGCCGGCCGCGCCGCCGAGCATGCCCAGCCACTGCGCGACGCTCATGCGCTCGGCCAGCCACAGGTGGGCGCCCATGGCGGTGGCCAGCGGCATCATCCCGATCAGCAGCGCGGCCACGCCGGTCGGCAGGCCCCAGGCGATCGCGCAGTAGACGCCGGAGAAGTGCAGCACCTGCATCAGCAGGCCGACGACGCCGAGGTGCATCCAGGCCCGTGCGGTCTTGGGCCACGGCGCGCCGGTCGCCGCCGACACCGCGAGCAGCACGACCGCCGCGAGCCCGAAGCGCAGCGCCAGCAGCGTGAACGGGCCCGCGTGCGGCAGGGCGATCTTGCCGGCGACGTAGCCGGTGCTCCACAGGAGGATGAAGAGCGCCGGCAGGCTCAGCGCGACGAACGCACCGAGACGGTCCGCCCGCGCGGCCGCTGGCGGCGCAGGCGGCAGGGTTGATGCGGACGATGCCGGCGGCCGATGCAGGGAAGCAGTCGTCAGAGTCGAGGTCGTCATGGCGAACTCCCAGTGAACAGCGATGGATGAACTCTAGAAATTGAATGCCTTGGACACAATCCACTGTCGAATCGTTTTAGAGTTTCCAGATCGAGAACAATCGGAGAATCCCCATGGGACGCCTGGAAGACTTGCAAGCTTTCGCCCGCGTCGTGGACGCACGCAGCTTCTCGGGCGCGGCCAAACTGCTGGGCGCGACCAAGTCGGCGGTCAGCAAGCAGGTTGCGCGACTGGAACAGCAGCTCGGCACGCGGCTGCTGCACCGGACCACGCGCAGCATCAGCCCCACTGCAGAAGGCCGCAGCGTGTACGAGCGCGCCCAGCGGCTGATCGAGGAGGCGCAGGCGCTCGACGCGGAGCTCGCCGGCCAGCGCGAACAGCCGCGCGGCGTGTTGCGGCTCAGCACCTCCACCGCCTTCGGCAACCTGCAGTTCACCGCGCTGATGGCGGAGTTCTGCGCGACGCATCCGCAGCTGCAGGTGGTGCTCGGGCTCAACGATCGCTACGTCGACCTGGCCGAGGAAGGCTTCGACGTCGTGATGCGGCTGACGGGACGCCCCAGTCCCGGGCTCGTCGCGCGCAAGCTGGCCGACATCCGCTTCGTGCTGTGCGCCTCGCCGGCCTACCTCGCGGCCCATGGCACGCCGACGGCGGTCGCGGACCTGGCCGACCACCGCTGCCTGCGCTTCGGCTACCTGCACGCGCCGGAGCGCTGGCGCTTCCGGCATCCCGCCGAGGGGGACACGGACGTCGAGATCTCCGGCGCCCTGCGCTTCGAGAGCGGGCTCACCGCCAACAGCAGCGAGTCGCTGCGCGTGGCGGCGCTGGCGGGCATGGGGCTGGCGGTCCTGCCGACCTACGCGATCGGCCGCGACCTGCGCGAAGGCCGCCTGACCGCCCTGCTCCCGCACTGGACGCCGCTGGGCGGACCGGCCGAGGCCAACGTGCTCTACGCGGTCTACCTGCCGAGCCGCTTCCCCAGCCCGAAGGTGCGGGCGCTGATCGATTTCTGTGTCGAACGGTTCGGTGAGGTGCCGCCGTGGGATCGCCCGGAACCGGCCTGACACGCGCGACGGCCGCGTTGGCGGCGCATCTGCCGCGGCACTCCTCTGGGCCCCGGCCCGTTCGGGCCACGGAGAGTCCCCCATCACCGTTCGCACGCCAGGCGTATGGGCGGCAGGGACGGTTCCGGGCGCGATGAGACAATCCGCCCCCATCATGGCTCTCATCCCCTACGGCTTCGCCCGTCCCTTCCTGTTCGGTCTGGATCCCGAACACGCGCACGAACTGACCCTGGGCAGCATCGCCCGTCTGCAGAACACCCCCGCCCAGTGCGCCTGGGCGCAGACCCGGGTGTCGGATCCGGTGACCGTTGCCGGACTGCGCTTCCCCAACCGCATCGGCCTGGCCGCCGGCCTCGACAAGAACGGCCGCTGCATCGACGGCCTCGGCGCGATGGGCTTCGGCTTCATCGAGGTCGGCACCGTCACGCCGAAGGCGCAACCCGGCAACGACAAGCCGCGCATGTTCCGCCTGCCCGCGAAACAGGCCCTGATCAACCGCCTGGGCTTCAACAACGAGGGGCTGGACGCGTTCATCGCCAACGTCAAGCGCTCGCACAGCTTCCGCCACCACGGCGGGCTGCTCGGCCTGAACATCGGCAAGAACGCCGCGACGCCGATCGAGCGCGCCGTCGACGACTACCTGATCGGCCTGGAAGGCGTGTTCCCGCACGCCGACTACATCACCGTCAACATCTCCAGCCCCAACACCAAGAACCTGCGCCAGCTGCAGAGCGACGAGGCGCTGGATGCGCTGCTCGGTCCGCTGCAGGCGCGCCGCCTGTCGCTGCAGGACGAGAGCGGACGCCAGGTGCCGCTGTTCGTGAAGATCGCGCCCGACCTCGAAGAGGATCAGGTCGCCGTCATCGCGGCCAGCCTCAAGCGTCACGGCATCGACGGCGTCATCGCGACCAACACGACGATCTCCCGAGACGCTGTGCAGGGCCTGCCGCACGCGGCAGAAGCCGGCGGTCTGTCGGGCGCGCCCGTGTTCGAGGCCAGCAACCGCGTGATCCGCCTGCTGCGCTCGGCGCTGGGCAGCGGCTATCCGATCGTCGGCGTGGGCGGCGTGCTCAGCGGCGAGGACGCGCGCGCCAAGCTGCAGGCCGGCGCGGACCTGGTCCAGCTCTACACCGGCCTCATTTACAAGGGTCCGGCGCTGGTGCCCGAGTGCGCGAAAGCGATGGCGCGGCTCTGACCGCCCGGCGGACGGGCTTCTTCCCTCCCTCGTCGGAAAGCGCTCCTCCTGGAGCGCTTTTTCGTTGGTGCGCTCAGCAAAGACCTGTTGGACGGACGTGGAACTTCATTCGGTCGTGCAGTTGACAAGACGATAATGCCTCGCATTCACATTGCCCGGTCCCTGCCCGCCCATGATTGATACCGCTCCCAGCCCCGCTCACAGGTTGAGCCGATCGCTGCCGCTGGCACTCCTGTCGCGCATCGCCGCGGCGATCCTCGGCGGTTATGCGTTCTGCTGGGGCTTCATCGCGATCGCGCACAGCGGGATGTACGCGCTGGGCATGCCTTTCCACGATGCCGAACACCTCAGCGCCATCCTGGGTCTGCTGCTCTTCCTCGTGCTGTTCCTGTGGACCTTCGCCACGCGCCGGCTGGGGGTGATGTGGGCGGTGCTGCTGGTCGGCGGCGGCGTCATGACCGGAGCCGCCGCGCTGATCCAGCGCGCGCTGCTCGCCTGACGCTAAAGGAGCGGACCGTGTTCCAGAATTTCCGGCTCTCGATGGCCTGGCTGCACACCTGGTTCGGCCTGGTGCTGGGCTTCGTGCTGGTGGTCGTGTTCTTCTTCGGTTCGCTGTCGGTCTTCGACCGCGAGATCGACCGCTGGGCGATCCCGTCCTCGCGCTTCGACCCGCAGCCGATGCCCTCCTTCGACCAGATCCTCAAACCCGCGTTCGAGAAGATGCAGCCGGCCAAGGAAGCCGTCGCACTGCTCGAGGGTCGCGTCAACGGTCCGCTCCCGGCGCGCTTCGACGACGTCAGCAGCTGGGGCGCGTACACGACGCACCGCGACCCGGTGGTGTCGGTGTTCGCCGGCTTCAAGGTCCCGAACGCGAAGGATCCGGATGAAACGGTGTTCGCGGTCCATGCGCTCGATCCGCGCAACGGCGCGGTGCTGCCGCAGGGGCAATTGCGCATCGGCAGCGAGTTCTTCTATCCGCTGCATTACAGCCTGCATCTCACCTGGAAGGACCTGGGCTACTGGATCGTCGGTTTCTCGGCACTCATGATGCTCGCGGCGCTGGTCAGCGGGGTGGTGATGCACCGCAAGATCTTCCGCGAGTTCTTCACCTTCCGCCGCAACAAGACCGTGCAGCGCAGCGCGCTGGACCTGCACAACCTGACCGGCGTCGTGGCGCTGCCCTTCCACTTCTTCTTCGCCTTCACGGGGCTGGTGATCTTCGCCGGCATCTACTTCCCGGTCGCGCACACGCAGTTGCATGACCTGCACGAC
Source organism: Mitsuaria sp. CC2 (assembly GCF_048957715.1). NCBI lineage: Bacteria > Pseudomonadati > Pseudomonadota > Betaproteobacteria > Burkholderiales > Sphaerotilaceae > Roseateles > Mitsuaria sp. CC2. The sequence continues at coordinate 240,595 of NZ_JARVXN010000033.1, forward strand.
CTGCACGAGCGGGTGGAGGCGCAGGAGACCGGCCTGCCGCACGAACGTGCCGGCGTTGCCGCGCCGCTGGCGTCGGTGGACGCGATGGTGGCCGAGGCGCAGCGGCGCTGGGCCGTCAAGGGCATGGCCGGCGACGTGGGCTTCGTCAACCTGCAGCACGTCGGCGACGCCAACGCCTATGTGAGCGTGTATCGCGCCGGCACCGACCGCGTCGCGCTGACCGGCGAAGGCATCCACTTCAAGGCGACCACCGGCGAACTGCTGCGCGAGGATCCGCCGCGCACCGCCGTCGACAGCGTCAACGAGTTCCTCACCGGGCTGCACCTGCAGCACTTCCGGCACTGGCTGCTCCGCTGGCTCTACGTGCTGGGCGGGCTGCTGGGCTGCGTCTGCATCGCGACCGGCTTCCTGTTCTTCGTCGAGAAGCGCAAGCAGCAGCACGCCAAGGCGGGCGGCCAGGGCAGCCGCGTCGTCGACGCGCTGGCGGTGACGACGGTCACCGGCATGCTGGTCGCGACGATGGCGATGCTGATCGCCAACCGGCTGCTGCCGGAGTCGCTCGCCGACAAGGGCCAGTGGGAACGCAACGTCTTCTGGGGAGCCTGGGCGCTGGCGATGGTGCACGCCTTCGTCCGTGGCGGCGCGGTCGCGCAGGCGAAGATGAATCCGGCCTGGCGCGAACAATGCTGGGTGATCGCCGGCGGCGCGGCCTCCGCGGTGGTCGCGAACGCGCTCACGACGGGCGACCACCTCGTCAAGACGCTGTCGACCGGGTATTGGCCGGTGGCCGGGGTGGACTTGAGCCTGATCGCGACAGCGGCCGTCGCGCTTTTCGCCGCCGGGAAGCTGACTCAACGGGCCAGGCGAACGGTGTCGGCGGAGCCTGCTTCGCCGTCCGCGCTCAAGACCGCAGGCGTCCGTCATGGCTGAGCCCGTCGTACTGCTGAGCGCCGCCGCCGTGAACGCCGTGCTGGGCTTCGGCTGGCTGGCCCTGGCCATGGACACCCACTGGGAGCAGGTCTACGGCGAAGCGGCGCCCAAGGCGTCGACGGCCCGGAATCTGCGCGTGGCCGGCGCGCTGGCGCTGGCACTGTCGCTCGGACTGTGCCTGCGGGCAGATCACCCGTCGATGGCGGCGCTGGTCTGGCTGATGCTGCTCGCGGGCGCGGCGGCGACCATCGCGGCGACGCTGTCGTGGCGACCGCGCTGGCTGAGGCCGCTGTGGCCGGGATCCCCGGGCGCCGCAGGCTGACATCCGCCTGAGATCCGCCTGAGATCCGCCTGAGATCCACCGTCATCCGGCGGACGAGCCACGACGAACCGTGTCCGCCAAGGCCGGACAACGGGGCCCTTCACCGGAGAGGCCTCATGTACACGTTCGCTTCCGACCTGCTCCATCGTGCGAGCGCGACGTCCGGATTCATGGGCTCGACCGTGCCGGATCTCGCCCGGCAACTGGCGGAGGCGGCCGACTCGCTGCTCTTCCTGATGGCCGTCATCTCGCGCGTGGATGGCGCATGGGAGGATGGCCCCAGGTCGCGGATCCACGGGCTGGTCGACCGCTTGTCCGGCAGCTCGAGCCTGCGCCTGCGCATTCCCCCGGATGCCTCCGACGAGGGGCCGCCGCCATGACGAGCACCCCGGCCAGGCCAGGGTAGGCGTCGAGGCGACGATGCAGACGGGCCACCTTGCGGCGAGCCCGTGCCGGTGCCCGTTCCCGGCTCAGCTCAGGCGACGGCGCGCCAGGAAGCCGATCCCGGCGATGCCGGCCAGCATCAGCGCATAGGTGGCGGGTTCCGGCACGACGGCCGCGGCGGTGACGTTGAGCGTCGTCGACAGCACCGCGATGCCGCCGAAGCCGGGGCCGCTCAGCGTGCCGCTGGCCAGCAGCTGGTACGTGCCCGCGGCCAGGTTGGCGTAGTGGAAGCCGGAGGCGCTCGCATCCAGGTCGGTCAGGCCGTTCAGGCCCGCGAAGCTGAAGCTCACCGACTGCAGCGGCAAGGTCTGCCCGTTGCCGAAGCCCACGGTGGTCGCGGCCAGCACCGAGCCGGTCACATCCGACGCCTGCGTCAACGTGAACGAACCGAGCACGATGTCGGCGAAGCTGCTGCCTGCCGGCGTCGAGGTGGTGGTCACCGCCACCGCGTCCAGGGTCGTGGCGCCCGCGGCGCCGGCGATCAGTGCGGCGCCCAGCGCCAGCACGAGAGATTTCAGTTTCATGCCCATCCCGTCCATCGAGTTGATTCGTGACGGAGTTTGCACCGCAGCATTCGTATCAGTCCTGTGCGAACTGGCGACTTTTGTTGCGGTGCGTCACCGGCTTGTCGCTGCCGCAGGGGACGGGGGCCAGGTTTTGTCCCCTCCCTTGTCCCTCTCGGTCAAGCACCGGGCACGCCGCTTGGAGCGGCACGCTGAACACCGGACGCGTCCGGTGGCACACACGAGCATCCTTCTCCTGCGCGCCTCCCATGCCCTTCGACCAGATCCTTGATCAATGCGCCGCGCTTCGTCGCGTGCTGACGTCGCATCCATCAGAAACCGTTCGCCGTCTGCCCGAGGGCGCCGCGACCTGCATTGAAGAACTGCCCGGCGGCCAGCGGCTGTTCTTTGTCCGCGACCAGGGCGCCATGCAACGACTTGCCAGGAATCCGGCGCTCGATCGCGGCAACGGCGTCCATCTCCTGCGCTCGATCTTCGGACCCGGCACCTTGTTCCTGATGCCTCATGGCAAGCCGCATTCACGCCGTGGCGGGGAGGCCACGCGGCTTTTGAGGCAAGTGCAGATCGATGCCCTGACTCCCGAGATCGCAGCCCGGGCCTGCAAGGCGGTGGAGGAAGTGGGCCGGGTCGTCGCCGGCGCCCCGGAGGCGCCCGTGGACATGCACGATGTCATCCTGCGCTACCTCTTCGATGTCGGCGCGCGCGCCATCACGGGTGTCGACGTGGATCTCCGCTCGGAAGTGGCGGTGTTCCGACGCGGCGTGGACGCGCTGCATCGGGAAGCCACTTCAATGGCCAAGACCGCGCTGGCCGCCAACCTTCCCTGGACCGCTGCCTGGATGGGGAAGGAGGCCCGACGGGCGGCCCTGGAGTTCCATGAGGCCGGCAGAAGGATGCTGGTGGCCGGAGCCGCCCGCCACGGACTGGAGGACACCCTCGCGCTGCGCGCGCTCAAACGGCATGGGATCGACCCCGCCGGTGTCGGGGAATCGACCGTTTTCCCGAAGGAGGCCTTGATCGACGCGGCGATGAACCTCGCCGCCTCGCTGTTCACCACGGCCAACCTCATTGAGCGGACGCTCGATCATTTCCAGCGACATCCGGACGAGCTGCGCGCCCTGCGCCAGATGATCGATGCAGACTTTCCAACCGGGGCAGCGGGCGTGTCCCAACTGCTCCTGTGTCCGACCCTGGCGACGTTGATCCCGGTCATGCTCGCCCATAGCCCGGTGGGCATCGTGTCCCGGGACGTCGTCGATGCGACGACCTTCACCGAGGGCGACGAAGACGGCGCGGGTACGCGCCACCAGCTGCGTCGTGGGGACGCCGTGATCTTCGACGTCGAAGGCATGCAGGCGCAGCAGGTCGACGGCCTGCGCCGACAGCTCGGCGAGGACGGGCGTCCGGCACTGGAAGTGCTCAACCAGCGCCACGACGACGTCATGAAAGTCTTTTTCCTTGGCCGGAACCGGTGTCCCGGGCGCTTCCTCGCCGTCGCCGATTCGGCGCTGTTCCTGATCGACCTGTTGTCGAAGTTCGACTGCCAATCCGTCGAACGGTCTCGTCCTCTGGAGCGTGGCATCGTCAACCGTCTGGGCGGCAGCCCGCTGATGAGGCTGACGCCGGTGCCGCCGGGGGAGGCACCGGCGGCGGTCAGCCCGCCGTGACGCGCATCGGCTTGGTCATCACGTCGCAGGCCTTGCCCTTCTTGGCGCGCTTGCCGGCGTAGGCAGCCAGGGCCGCGTTGCGCAGCGGTTCCTCCTTGGCCTTGCCGCCGCGGACAGTGCCGCTGACCATCAGCAGGTTCGTGAACGCCGCGATGCTCACCAGCGCGTCCTTCGCGTCCAGGTCGATCAGGGTCAGGCCGCGACCGCCCTTGGGCTGGTGCTTGAGCTCGTCGATCGCGAAGGTCAGCAGGCGGCCGGCCATCGTCAGGCAGGCGACCTGCACGGCGCCCGCCTCTCCCTTCGCCGCAGCCGCTCCGGCCGGCACCACCGACGGCGGCAGCGGACGTTCCTCGCCTTCCAGGCTCAGGAAGCTCTTGCCCGCCTTCTGGCGGCCGACCAGGTCGCCGACCTCGGCCACCAGGCCGAAGCCGCCGGTGCCGGCCAGCAGCAGCTTCTGCGTCGCCGCGGCGGCGTAGTAATGCGCGATCTGGGTGCCGGACTCCAGCTCGATCAGCGTGGTGATCGGCTGGCCGTCGCCGCGGCCGCCCGGCAGCGCCGAGACCGGCACCGAGTACGCCCGGCCATTGGTGCCCAGCACCACCAGCGGATCGACGCTGCGGCACGGGAACACGCCGTACAGCGAATCGCCCGACTTGAAGGCCAGCGCCGCCGGATCCACCTCATGGCCCTTGAGTGCGCGCACCCAGCCCTTCAGGCTGACGACCACCGTCACCGGCTCGTCGACGATGCGCACCTCGGCCACCGCCCGCTTGTCTTCCTTGATCTCGGTGCGGCGGTCGTCGCCGTACTGCTTGGCGTCGGCCTCGATCTCCTTGACCACCGTGCGGCGCAGCACCGACGGGCTGGACAGGATCTCCTCGAGCTTGCCGGCTTCCTCGCGCAGGGTCTTGAGCTCCTGCTCGATCTTGATGAACTCCAGCCGCGCCAGCTGACGCAGCCGGATCTCGAGGATGTCCTCGGCCTGGCGCTCGCTCAGCTTGAAGCGCTCGATCAGCGCGGGCTTCGGTTCATCCGAATGGCGGATGAGCGCGATGACCTCGTCGATGTGGAGCAGGATCTCGTGGCGGCCTTCCAGGATGTGGATGCGGTCGCGGACCTTGTCCAGTCGATGCTGCGTGCGCCGCGTCACCGTGTTCAGCCGGAAGCCGATCCACTCGGTCAGGATCTTGCGCAGGTTCTTCTGCGTCGGCCGGCCGTCGTCGCCGACCATGGTCATGTTCAGCGGCGCCGTCGTCTCCAGGCTCGTCTGCGCCAGCAGCGTGTTGATGAAGTCCTGCTGGTCGACCGTGCGGCTCTTGGGCTCGAAGACCAGGCGCACCGGCGCGTCCTTGTTGGACTCGTCGCGGGCCTTGTCCAGCACCGCCAGCATCGCGCCCTTGAGCTGCAGCTGCTCCGGCGTCACCGTCTTCTTGCCGGTCTTGACCTTGGGGTTGGTCAGTTCCTCGATCTCTTCCAGCACCTTGGCCGTGCTGACGCCCTGCGGCAGCTCGGTCACCACCAGCTGCCACTGGCCGCGGGCCAGGTCCTCGATCTTCCAGCGCGCGCGCACCTTCAGGCTGCCCCGACCGCTGCTGTAGGCCGCGCGGATCTCGTCCGCCGAGCTGATCAGCTGGCCGCCGCCCGGATAGTCCGGACCCTTGATCACGCCGAAGAGCTCGTCGTCGCTCGCATCCGGGCGCTTGAGCAGCAGCACGGCCGCCTCGGCGACCTCGCGCAGGTTGTGGCTGGGGATCTCGGTGGCCATGCCCACCGCGATGCCGGAGGCACCGTTCAGCAGCACGAAGGGCAGCCGCGCGGGCAGCTCGCGCGGCTCGTTCTCGGAGCCGTCGTAGTTGGGCTGGAAGTCGACCGTGCCCATGTCGAGCTCGTCCAGCAGCAGACGCGAATACAGCGACAGCCGCGCTTCCGTGTACCGCATCGCGGCGGCGTTGTCGCCGTCGCGGCTGCCGAAGTTGCCCTGGCCGTCGACCAGCGGGTAACGCTGGCTGAAGTCCTGCGCCATGCGCACCATCGCGTCGTACGCGGCCTGGTCGCCGTGCGGGTGGTACTTGCCGAGCACCTCGCCGACCACGCGGGCGCTCTTGACCGCCTTGGCGCCCGTCGCGCCGGTGAAGCCCAGGCCGAGCCGCTCCATCGTGAACAGGATGCGCCGCTGCACCGGCTTCTGGCCGTCGCTGTAGGAGGGCAGCGCCCGGCCCTTCACGACCGACAGCGCGTACTCCAGGTAGGCCTGCTGCGCGTACTGCGCCAGCGTCAGTGCGTCGCCCGACGGGGCCTGCCCGCCCGGGCCGCCAGGTCCGTTCGGCGGTCCGTTCGGGTTCTCGAAATCAAAGGTCTCTTGGGTCATCTCTCTCATGCCGGCCTGCGCCGGTCGTACGAATCTTCTTGCGAATGTCTTGGGGAACGTTCCTGGGAACGCTCCGGGGACGCTGCTGCCCCGGAATCCGTCGGTCGCCGATCGCTATTCGAGCGGCGCGGCGACCATCGTCAATTGCCTGGCCCGACTGCCGAGGCTGCGCTGCAGCAGCGCCCAGTAGAGCTCCATCACCAGGTGGACGTGCGCCTGCGTCTCGTCGATGTCGGGCATGTGGCCGCCCGCGCGACGCACCGCGCCCTCGCCGGCGTTCCAGGCCGCCAGCGCCGCGTCCAGACGCCCGAAACGACGCGTCAGGTCTGCCAGCATGCGCGCGCCGATCAGCACGTTGGTGCGCGGATCCTGGAGATAGCCGACGCGCCTCAGTTCGTCCGGCGTCGCGTAGCGCTGCGCCGTCGCCGCGGTGATCTGCATCAGGCCGGTCGCGCCCCGCGGCGACACCGCATCCGGCTTGAAGCCCGACTCCACCGCGATGATCGCCTTCAGCAGGTCCGCATCGATGCCGGTCGCGGCCGCAGCCTCGCGCAGATACGGCTGCACGGCCTTGACCTCGGGCGCGATGTCCAGCCAGGTCAGCATGCGCTGGCCGTGGTCGGTCTTCCCCGGCACGCGACGGATGCCGCTCAGCGGCGACATCACCGGCTGAAACCGGCTGTCCATCTGCACCGGCGCGAAATGCGCGATGCCGTCGGCGTCCACATAGCCCCACAGCTCGGCATGCGCCGGCGACATCTTCGCGGCGAAGGCCACGGCGATGCTCAGCGCCAGCCGCTTGCGCAGAACGCGTCCGCCGGAAGGGGGGCGACCGTGGCTCATGCCGCCTCCAGCCCCTGCGCGACGCGCGCTTCGTACTCGCGCTTGAGCAGCGACATCACGATCAGGTCGTCGAAGCCGGCGCTCTCGTCACGATCCCCGTCCTTGCCTGACTGGGCGCCGTCCGCCCCGGGCAACACCTCGGCCCGCACGCACTCGCGCAGCCGGCCTTCCTCGACGAAGCCCTCGCTGCGGTACAGCGACTGGGCCCGGGTGTTGCGGCCCTTCACGTCCAGCCAGAAGCGATGCGCGCCCAGCTGCGTGAACGCCATCTTCTTGAGCAGCCGCACGCACAGCCGACCGACGCCCTGCCCTTTCGGGCCGAGCACGATGCGCTTGAGCTCCACCGAACGGTTGGGATTGCGGCAGCCCTGCAGGATCACGAAACCGGCGCGTCCGGCGTCCAGTTCCACGATGAAATGCCGCGCGTCCGGAAACCGGACGGCGCCTTCGTGCTGCGTGCGTTCCCACGGGGTGATGAAGGGCCGGTTGCCCGCGTCCTGCTCCACGCCGACGACGAAGTCCAGGTCGGACAGCATCGTGGGGCGAAGCGTGACGCGATGTTCCAGCATGGCGCGGTCCGGGGTTTAGACGTCGACCTCGATGGCGTCGCCGTGGAGCTCCATCAGCTCGCGACGCGCCGCGGCCTCGCCCTTGCCCATCAGCTTGTTGATGGCGCCCTCGGTGTCGCCGAAGTCGAGCTCGCCGTACTGCACCTGCAGCAGGCGGCGCGTCTCCGGGTTCAGCGTCGTGTCCCAGAGCTGCTCGGCGTTCATCTCGCCCAGGCCCTTGAAGCGGCTGATGCTCCAACTGCCTTCGCGCGCGCCCTCCTTGCGCAGCTTGTCCAGGATGGCGGTCTGCTCGCCCTCGTCCAGCGCGTAGAGCTTGGCCGCCGGCTTCTTGCCGCGCGCCGGCGCGTCCACGCGGAACAGCGGCGGGCGCGCCACGTACACGTGGCCGGTGGCGATCAGCTTGGGGAAGTGGCGGAAGAACAGCGTCAGCAACAGCACCTGGATGTGGGCGCCGTCGACGTCCGCGTCCGAGAGGATGCAGATCTTCCCGTAGCGCAGGCCGGACAGGTCCGGCTCGTCGTTCTTGCCGTGCGGGTCGACGCCGATGGCCACGGAGATGTCGTGGATCTCGTTGTTGGCGAACAGACGGTCGCGCTCGACCTCCCAGGCGTTGAGCACCTTGCCGCGCAGCGGCAGGATGGCCTGCGTCTCCTTGTCGCGGCCCAGCTTCGCGGAGCCGCCGGCGGAGTCGCCCTCGACCAGGAAGAGCTCGTTGTGCAGCAGGTCGGTGCTTTCGCAGTCGGTCAGCTTGCCGGGCAGCACCGCCACGCCGGAGCTCTTGCGCTTCTCGACCTTCTGCGCCGCGCGCTGGCGCGTCTGCGCCTGCTTGATGACGAGTTCGGCCAGTTTCTTGCCGTGCTCGACGTGCTGGTTGAGCCACAACTCCAGCGCCGGCTTCACGAAGGCGGACACCAGCCGCAGCGCGTCGCGCGAGTTCAACCGCTCCTTGGTCTGCCCCTGGAACTGCGGATCCAGCACCTTGGCCGACAGCACGAAGCTGGCGCGCGAGAACACATCCTCCGCCATCAGCTTGACGCCCTTGGGCGCCAGCGCGTGCATCTCGATGAAGCCCTTGATCGCGCCGAACAGGCCGTCCTTCAGGCCGGACTCGTGCGTGCCGCCGGCCACCGTCGGGATCAGGTTCACGTAGCTCTCGCGCATGACCTGGCCCTCCTCGGTGAAGGCCACGCACCAGCTGGCGCCCTCGCCCTCGGCGAAGTTCTCGCTCTCGGAGGCGGTCGCGAACTGCTCGCCCTCGAACAGCGGGATCAGCGGATCGGCCGGCAGCGCCTGCATCAGGTAGTCGCGCAGGCCGCCCTTGTAGGTCCAGGTCTGCGTCTCGCCGGTCTTCTCCTGCGTCAGCGTGACCGTGACGCCGGGCATCAGCACGGCCTTGGAACGCAGCAGGTGCACCAGTTCGCCCTTGGGCAGGTCGGCGCTCTCGAAATACTTGCCGTCGGGCCAGACGCGCACCGTCGTGCCCTGCTTGCGGTCGCCCGTCTTGGGCTCGGCCTTGCGCGTGGCGACGGGTTCGATGACGTCGCCGCCCGAGAAGGCCAAGGTCGCGACCTGCCCCTCACGGTAGACGGTCACCTGCAGCCGCTTGGCCAGGGCGTTGGTCACCGACACGCCGACGCCGTGCAGGCCGCCCGAGAAGCTGTAGGCGCCGCCCGAGCCCTTGTCGAACTTGCCGCCGGCATGCAGCCGGGTGAAGACGATCTCGACGACCGACACGCCCTCTTCGGGATGCAGGCCGTAGGGGATGCCGCGTCCGTCGTCCTCGACGGTGATCGAGCCATCGGTGTGCTGGGTGACGGCGATGCGCTTGCCGTGACCGGCCAGCGCCTCGTCGGCCGCGTTGTCGATCACCTCCTGGATGACGTGCAGGGGGTTGTCGGTGCGGGTGTACATGCCCGGGCGCTGCTTGACGGGCTCCAATCCCTTGAGGACGCGGATCGAGCCTTCGCCATAACCGCCCGGTTCGTTGCCCGGCGCCTTGCCGGTGGAAGTGACTGCTTTGGTTGCCATGGGGCGGGATTCTATGCAGCGTCGGCGACGCTTCCGGACGCCTGCCGGCAGGGGTCGTTCCCATGGGGGTTTCCCCCTGGTCGAAAGCCCCCCCCGTACCCGTCCCCCACCTCCCGCGCGCGCAGGCCGCACGGCGCATACCGTCCCGCACTTCCGGTTACCGATCGAGCCCCGCCGGCATGGGAGCGCTGTCGTAGCATCCGCCGCTTGTCTGCACGCCCCCGACCGACCGGCCCGATGTCGCTCCTGCACCGCCCACTCCGCCCGCTGCTGGCTCGCCTGGCTGCCCTGGGCCCCCTCTCGCTGGCGCTCTCCTCCCTCCTCGGAGCGGGCCAGGCCCTGGCCGACGACTTCAAGGCCAGTCCGGAGATGGCCATGGAACTGCGCCACGCCCGTTGGTTCGATGGCGAGAAGCTGCAGAGCGGCACGCTTTACGTCGAGGATGGCCGCTTTGTCCAGAAGCGCCCCCGCAAGGTCAACCGGCTGATGGAACTGCGGGGCCAGACGCTGGTGGCGCCGCTCGCCGACGCGCACAACCACAACCTGCAGAGCGCCTGGGGGCTGGACAAGTTCGGTCAGGATTACCTGCGCGACGGCGTGTTCTACGCGGCGATGCTGTGCGCCGATCCGGCGGCGGTCGAGCCCATCCGCGCCAGGATTTCGCAGATGGAGACGCCGGACGTGCTGTTCGCCACCGCCTGCATCACCTCGTCCGACGGCCAGCCGCTGGCGATGCTGCAGTCCGGCACGCCGCCGATGGCGATGGACCAGATCGTCGACAAGGCGGTGCTGATCATGGACACGGCCGAGCAGGTCGGACAGAAGTGGCCGCTGATCTCCGGCCGCCACAGCGACCTGATCAAGGTCATCATGAGCTACCACGACCGCCCGGAGCTGCGCCACGTGCCCGACCAGCGCGGCCGGCTGGGCGTGACGCCCGAGGTCGTGGCCGAGGTGGTCCGCCGCGCGCACGCGGAAGAGCGCCGCGTCGTCGTCCACATCGAGAGCGCCGCCGACTTCGCCGCCGCCGTGCGCGCCGGCGCCGACTTCATCGCCGAGCTGCCGGGCTACTTCCCGCAGCACGGCGAGGAGCCTGAAACCCATCTGATTCCCCCGGACGTGGCCGCGCTGGCCGCCGAGAAGAAGATCGGCATCGTCACCGCGACGGTCGCGACGCGGCTGTTCCAGCCCGCGCCGGAACTGCTGGCTCGCATCGAGGCCGTGCAGAAGCAGAACCTGGAGCGGCTCAAGACCGCCGGCGCGCGGCTGCTGGTCGGCTCCGACCTGTTCACCGGCAACGCGCTGAGCGAGGTGCATCACCTCGACCAGCTGGGCGTGCTCGACAAGACCGCGCTGCTGCGCCTGGCCACGGTCGAGACGCCCAAGGCCCTGTTCCCGCAGCGCAAGCTCGGCTGCTTCCAGCCCGGCTGCGAGGCCAGCTTCCTGGTGCTGATCGGCAATCCGCTGGAGGACCTCGATGCCCTGGACAAGCCGATCCTGCGCATCAAGCAGGGCCGCGTGCTGACGCAGCTGGACGACGTCGCCGCCACCGCCGGCGAAGAGAACAACGCGCTGAACTCCGCCGCCGGCGCCGACAAGAAGGCCTCCGGCAGGAAGTCGAGCGCCAAGTCCACGGCCAAGTCGACCAGCAAGGCGTCCGCCAAGAAGAAGTCATCGGGGAAACCCGCATCCAAGAGCGGCACGCGCTGAGACCCGCCACCAGCCGGTACATTGACCGGATGAGCGCGCTCCCCGTTCCCCCTTCTTCTTCCCGCACGCTGTCGATGCGGCAGGTGCTGATCTGCGGCGCCGCGATCGTCACGCTGTCGATGGGCATCCGCCACGGCTTCGGCCTGTGGCTCACCCCGGTGACCATGGACCGCGGCTGGACCCGCGAAGCCTTCTCCCTGGCCCTGGCCGTCCAGAACATCGCCTGGGGCGCGGCCGGCCCGTTCGCCGGCATGCTGGCCGACCGCTTCGGCGCGCTGCGGGTGCTGATCGCCGGCGCCCTGCTCTATGCCGCGGGGCTGGCGCTGATGGCGGTGTCGACCTCGACCGCCGGCTTCCTCGGCAGCGCCGGGGTACTGATCGGGCTGGCCCAGTCGGGCACCACCTACGCGGTCATCTATGGCGTCATCAGCCGCAACGTCTCCGCGGAGAAACGGTCCTGGGCCATGGGCGTCGCGGCGGCGGCGGGCTCCTTCGGACAGTTCCTGATGGTGCCGGTCGAGAACTGGCTGATCGGCTACAACGGCTGGCAGAACGCGCTGTTCGTGCTGGCGATCGCCGCCTGCCTGATCGTGCCGCTGGCCTTCGGCCTGCGCGAGCCGGCGCGCGACGCCGCCCACGGCGCCCATCACCAGAGCATCGGCCAGGCGCTGCGCGAGGCCTTCGGCTACCGCAGCTTCCAGCTGCTGATGCTGGGCTACTTCGTCTGCGGCTTCCAGGTCGTCTTCATCGGCGTGCACATGCCGAGCTACCTGAAGGATCACGGCCTGACGCCCCAGGTCGCGACCAATGCGCTGGCGCTGATCGGCCTGTTCAACGTCTTCGGCACCTACGCCGCGGGCACGCTGGGTCAGAAGGTCCCCAAGCGCTACCTGCTGTCGGGCATCTACCTGCTGCGCTCGATCGCGATCATCATCTTCCTGAACGTGCCGCTGACGCCGACGAGCGTCTACGTCTTCGCCGCGGTGATGGGCGTGCTGTGGCTGTCCACCGTGCCGCCGACCAACGCCATCGTGGCGCAGATCTTCGGCGTACAGCACATGTCGATGCTGGGCGGCTTCGTGTTCTTCAGCCACCAGATCGGCAGCTTCCTGGGCGTGTGGCTGGGCGGCAAGCTGTATGACGCGACGGGCTCCTACGACGTCGTCTGGTACCTGGCGATCGCGCTGGGCGTCATGGCGATGGTGGCCAACCTGCCGGTGCGCGAGACCGCGATCCCGCGGCGTGCGGTGCCGGCCACGGCGTGATCCAGCATGATGCGGCACGGGCTCTGGCGGATCCTGGCGTGGCTCGTCGCCTGCGCTGTCCTGGCGCTCGTCTTCCTGGCCTACACACAGCCTTCGCTGATGCAGCAACTGGGTGACGCGATCTGGGCCTGCTTCTGATCCTGGTCCTGGTCCGGACCCTGCCCCGACTTTCATTCTGACCACGGATACGACAGCGACAACCAGCGCCACGAGCGCATCGACAACGGAGACAACATGGTCGTGATCATCACCGGCGCCTCCGACGGCATCGGCGCCGAACTGGCGCGTCAATGGGCGCGGCGCGAAGGCGCCAAGCTCTCGCTCGTGCTGGCGGCGCGCAGCGTCGACAAGCTCGAGAAGGTGGCGGCGGAATGCGAAACGCTCGGCGCCCACACCCGCGTGCAGCGCTGCGACGTCGAGTCGCAGGAGGACTGCCAGGAACTGGTGCGCACGACGCTGGGCGCCTTCGGCGCGATCGACGTGCTGGTCAACAACGCCGGCATGTCGGCGCATGCGCTGTTCGACCAGGTCAAGGACCTGGCCTGGTACCAGCGCCTGATGCAGATCAACCTGTGGGGCTCAGCCTGGTGCACGCAGGCCGCGCTGCCGGCGCTCAAGGCCAGCCGGGGCCGCATCGTCGCGGTCTCCAGCCTGGCCGGGCTGCTGGGCATCCCGGGCCGAACCGCCTACAGCGCCAGCAAGTTCGCCATGACCGGCTTCTTCGAGGCGCTGCGCACCGAGGTCGCCGCCAGCGGCGTCAGCGTGACCATCGCCTACCCGGGCGTCGTGGACACGCAGATCCGCTATCGCGGCTTCAATGCGCAGGGGACGGCGTCGGGGCTGAGCAGCCTCGACGAACGCGGCGCGATGCCGGTCCAGGAATGCGCCAGACTGATCCTCGACGGCACGCTGGCGCGCGAGCGCGACATCGTCATGACCGCCAAGGGCAAGCTGGGCCGCTGGCTCAAGCTGCTGGCGCCGGCCATGGTCGACCGCATGGCGATGAAGGCCCTCAAGAAGGAACAACGACCCGCATGAGCATGTCCTCCCTCCCCGGCAGCGCCCTCCACGGCGCCTCCTACCCCAGCGACTGGGTGCTGCGCTGGGCGCAGGCCTGGCGCGACCGCGACGGCGTCACCGCCCTGGACCTGGCCTGCGGCTCGGGCCGCCATCTGCGGCTGCTGGCGGGCGAAGGCGTGGCCGTCACCGGCGTCGACCGCGACGCGGCGGCGTTGGCGACGTTGACGACGCTCGCCGGGCTCTCCGACCGCCTCGAGCTCATCGAGGCCGACATCGAGCAAGGCCCCTGGCCGCTGGCGGACCGCGTGTTCGACGTGGTGCTCGTCACCAACTACCTGTGGCGGCCGCTGCTGCCACGCGTCGTCGAGGCCGTCGCGCCCGGCGGCTGGCTGATTTACGAGACCTTTACCGATGGACAACAGACGGTGGGCCGGCCCGCCAATCCGGATTTCCTGCTGACGCCCGGCGAGCTGCTGACCGCCGCCGCCGGCCTGCGCGTGATCGCCTATGAGGACGGCTTCATCGAGGCGGAGCCCTCCAACGCCGGGGGCGGCGCCGTCAACGGCCGGTATGTGCAGCGCGTTGCTGCGGTTCGCGGGAACCGGCCCGCCGACGCCACGCCGCCTGGGGTCTACCCCAGATACCGGCTGCGCTGAGCGCGCAGGCCCGGAAGCGCTCCGGCGCTTCAGTAGAATCCGCCGATCCAGAGGAATCCTCAATGAACGCAATTGTTGGCAGCATCGTCGCGCTGGTCACGCCGATGCATGAAGACGGCCGCATCGACTTCGATGGGCTGCGCAGCCTGATCGACTGGCACATCGACCAGGGCACGGACGTCATCGGCGTCGTCGGCACGACCGGCGAGTCCCCGACCGTCACGATGGAAGAGAACCGCGAAGTGATCCGCGTCGCGGTCGAGCACGTCAAGGGTCGCAAGCCGGTCCTGGCCGGCACCGGCGCCAACGCCACCGCCGAAGCCGTCGAGCTGAGCCGCTTCGCCAAGCAGGTCGGCGCCGATGCCACGCTGTCGGTCGTCCCCTACTACAACAAGCCTTCGCAGGAAGGCATCTACCAGCACTTCAAGGCGATCGCCGAGGCGGTCGACATCCCGATGATGCTGTACAACGTGCCCGGCCGCACGGTGGCGGACATGTCGGTGGAGACCACGCTGCGCTGCGCCTCGCTGCCCGGCGTGTTCGGCATCAAGGACGCGACCGGCAACGTCGAGCGCGCCGCCTGGCTGATCAAGCACGCCCCGCAGGGGTTCAGCATCTACTCCGGCGACGACGCGACCGCCATCGCGATGATGCTCATGGGCGGCCGCGGCTCCGTCAGCGTCACCGCCAACATCGCGCCCAAGGCGATGCACGAGATGTGCATGGCCGCGATCGAGGGCCGCGTGCGCGAGGCCACCGTGCTCCACTTCCAGCTGCTGCCGCTGCACAAGCAGCTGTTCTGCGAACCCAGTCCCGCCCCGAGCAAGTGGGCCCTGAACAAGCTGGGCCGCTGCCCCAACAACCTGCGCCTGCCGCTGACGCCGCTGACCCCCGCCGGCCAGGATCTGGTCGAAGGCGCCATGCGCGACGCCGGCCTGCTCTAATCACTGCCGGCCGGCGCGCGCCGGCCGCCCCCTTTTCCTTCAGCGGCCGCGGGCCGCACCGACCTACCTCGGAGATCTCCAGCGTGACTCGTTCCCTTTCTGAATCCGGCGCGCCCACTCCAGTGCGCGTGGCCTGCCTGATGGCGCTGGCCTCGCTGACGGCGTGCAGCACGTTCGAGAGCATCACCAGCAGCGACAAGGTCGACTACCGCACCCAGGCCAAGCAGACCACCGGTCTGGACGTGCCGCCGGACCTGACGCAGCTGCCCAAGGAGAACCGTCCCACCGGCCCGATCAGCGCCGCGCAGATGGCCGCGCAGCCGAACGCGCAGCGCCAGGCCGTCGCAACCGCGGGCGCGCCCGTCGCGCTGGACAAGGCCGGCACGATCGAATTCCACCGCCTGGGCAACGCCCGCTGGCTGCACAGCGCCCTGCCGCCCGAGCAGGTCTGGCCGCAGGTCAAGAGCTTCTGGCAGGACCGCGGCTTCACCATCGAGACCGAGGACCAGAACGTCGGCCTGATGGAAACCAACTGGGCCGAGAACAAGGCCAAGCTGCCGCAGGACTTCATCCGCAAGACGCTGGGTTCGCTGCTGGATTCGCTGTACTCCACCGGCGAGCGCGACAAGTACCGCACCCGGTTGGAGCGCAACGACCAGGGCGGCACCGACATCTACGTCACGCACCGCGGCCTGGTCGAGGTCTACACGAACTCGCAGCGCGACGAGACCGGCTGGCAGCCGCGCCCGTCCGACCCGGAGCTGGAAGCCGAGATGACCTCGCGCCTGATGCTCAAGCTCGGCGGCAAGGAAGAAGACGCCAAGACCCTGGTCGCCACCGCGCAGCAGCCAGCGCCGTCCTTCGCCGAGGCGCCGCGTGGCAACGCGCCGCGTTCGCTGGCGGACGTGCCGGATCAGCTGAAGATCAACGAGGACTTCGACCGCGCCTGGCGCCGTGTCGGCCAGTCGCTGGACCGCCACGGTTTCACGATCGAGGACCGGGACCGCAAGCAGGGCCTGTTCTTCCTGCGCTACGCCGACCCCAACCAGGCCGGCAAGGAAGAACCCAACTTCTTCCAGCGCCTGTTCGGCGCGACCAGTGCGTCCACGGCGGTGCGTTACCGCGTGTCGGTCAAGACCGAGGGCACGAGCTCGACCGTCATGATCCTGGACGACAAGGGCCAGCAGCAGACCAACGAAATGGCCAAGCGCATCCTTCAACTGCTGATGGAAGACGTGCGCTGATCTCTCTCGATGGCGGACCACCGTACGCCATCAGTTTGCGCAAAACAAAACGCCACCGTCGAGGTGGCGTTTTTCATTGACGGGCATTCAGTGCGAGAGAGGTCCTCATTCGCCTGGTCAAGGCTGGAGAAACTCCACTCTAATACCAGCGGACGTGCGGAGGCCCAGCCTGCCGCAGGCAAAGAAAAAGCCGCAAGGGCGAACCCTTGCGGCTTTCTCTGGACGAGTGAATCGTCTTAGTTGCTGGCGGCCGAAGCGGGCGCAGCAGCGTCGGAAGCGGCAGCCGAAGCTTCCACGGCCGGGGCCGAGGCTTCCATGGCGGGAGCCGAAGCTTCCGGAGCCGGGGTCGCCACGGGGGCGACGACTTCTTCCTTCTTGCCGCAAGCGGTCAGGGCAACAACGGCCAGCAGGGAGGCCAACAGGATCGACTTTTTCATACTTGTCCTCAAGTAACTTTTAGACGAACAATCAATTACCGGTAATTAATGAAGTCGTACCAGATGACAAGTACAACTTCAGCAGACCAAGACGCGAGAAACCTCGAGCGCTTCCCTCGCCTAGCCAATGATTATAGCCACCAGTTTGTAATCTCCTTACAAGCCTAGGGTGCTGCTGGCGAACGAGTCGGCAGACCGTTGCTCAATAGCGTCAAACCACTCGCGAGCCATGGCTTCTTCCCGGGCGTCATGCAGCGAAAGTGAGGCCCGGGCCGGTGTCCACAACTTCAATGTCAGCAATCCGGGTGCCAGCAGAAGCCCCATGGGCGCGGGAGTGCTGCGCTCAGCGAGGTCGGCCGGATCGAACGCGCGCGCCTGCACCACGTGATCGTGCGTCTGGCGCCACTGGACGAAACGAGGATGGACGCGGCGCAGCGTCTCGTAGTCGGTGTTCGCCAGCAGCCGCAAGCGGCGGTGCGGAAGCGCCCAGCGATGGAGCGCGTCCAGCAGTCCGGCCTCGGAGAGTGGCCACTCAGCGAAATCCGGGTCCATCCAGCACAACTCCCGCCCGCCCTGCTCCGCCGCCCGCTGCAGCGCTTGCCGCAGCATTTGCCGGACTTCCTCGGGCGATTCCACAAGTCGAGGCTGGAGATCTTCAGCAGGCGTGGTTTCCGGGCGTGTGGTTTCCGGGGGCATGACGAGCTCCTTGTCGATGGGGGAGCCGGATCCGGCGAGGAACGCGGCGAGAAGTCCGGCGAAGGCTCCGATGAGGATGCGGATGAGCGGTGCCAGGCGGGGGCGATCAGCCGGGCAGCACCCAACCGTCCTCGGTCCATTGGTCCAGCAAGTCGCGTGCGCCGTCGCTCAGCTTCGCGACATCGGCCGCTGACAGCGCGCGGCGGTCCGCCATCCGGCGCATCAGCGTCGCATCGCGCCCGCCGGCCCGGAACGATTGTCCGTTGATGAAGACATGCGCGGCGTCGTACAGCATGCGGGTGCGGGCGCTCAAGCGCGCGGCCTGCCCTGCCGGCAACGCGCCCCCGGGCTCGAAGAAGACCTTCGGCTTGGGCTCGGTGAGCGCCTCGCCGAGCGCGCGTTCCAACGCCAGCGGTTGTGCGACCGCCTTCAACACCGCTTCGCGCGCGAAGGTCGTGAGCGCCTCAGGAATGCGTCCCGGCTCGCCGGTGGCCGCCTGGCGCGGGTCCATGTACATCCGGTCGCCGCGCGGCGCTTCCTCGTCGTCGGTCAGGCGGACCAGCAGTTCATTGGCCAGCTCGCTGCGCCACGGCGAACGGAAGCCCACCGAGGCCGTCATGCAGGCGCCGCCGACCGCCACGCCGTCGTGCGCCCAGCCGGGCGGCAGGTAGAGCATGTCGCCGGGTTCGAGCACGAACTCCTGTTCGGGCTCGAAGTCGGACAGCACCTTCAGCGGCAGGTCCTCGCGCAGCGCGCCGGAGGTCGACACGCCCAGGCGTCCGATGCGCCAGTGGCGGCGCCCGCTCACCTGGATCAGGAAGACGTCGTAGGAATCGAAATGCGGACCGACCCCGCCGCCCTCGCTGGCGTAGGACAGCATCAGGTCGTCCAGGCGCGCCTCCGGGATGAAGCGGAAGCGGCTCAGCAGCGCCTGCGCCGCCTCGACGTGCAGGTCCAGCCCCTGCACCAGCAAGGTCCATTGCGGCTTGCTCCAGGCGGGCAGCTTGGCGATCGGCCCCTGGCGCATGGACCAGCGGCCGCCGTCCTGCTGGGCGACGAGGCGGGACTCCACCTCGTCGCTGGCCGCCAGGCGGGCCAGGCCGGCGCGATCAATCGGCGGCACCACACCCGGCAGCGCCTGGCGCACGAGCAGCGGCTGCTTCTGCCAATGGCCCTTCATGAACTGCGCCGGGCTGAGGCCGCCGAGCAAGGGCAGCGTTGCGGCGATGTCGATGCCGGAAGTGCCGGCGGCATCGGCAACGGACCCTGCATTGCTGGAACGTCTGGCGCGGACCGAAGGGGCTGGGGCCGTCTGGGGGGACTTGGACTTGGAGCTCATGGGCGCGCATTGTCTGAGAGAATTGCGCGATGCAAATCACTGCCCCCTGCGTCGTCTCCCTGACCTGGAGACTCGAGGACGCCCAAGGCCAATCCGTCGAGGTGCTGGACCCGCCGATGGAGTTCTTCTACGGCGGCCAGGACCTGTTCACGAAGGTCGAGGAAGCGCTGGTCGACAAGCTCGCCGGCGACGAGGTCAGCGTGGCGCTCGAGCCCGAGGATGCGTTCGGCGACTACGACAGCGACCTGGTCTGTTTCGAGCCGCGCGACGTCTTCCCGGAGGGCGTCGACGTCGGCATGCAGTTCGAAGGACTGCCTGAAGGCGCGTCGACGCCGGACATGCCGGCCGACCGCATCTACACGGTGACCGAGGTCTATCCGGAACACATCGTCCTGGACGGCAACCATCCGCTGGCGGGCGTGGGCCTGCGCATCCACGTGACGGTGCACGACGTGCGCGAAGCCACCGAGGAAGAGCTGGAAGCCGGCTCGCTGGGCGACTCGGGATTCACCGTCGCCACCGGCCTTGCCGCCGGGCCGGGACCGGACGAACCGATCCACTGACCGTTCCGGTTGGCACCCATTCCTGGAAGCCATGCGATGCGGGGCTTCTTCGTTTCGGCCCCATCGCCGACGCCTCGCGCGCTCAGCCCTTCCCGGACGGATCGCCCAGAGGCCAGTGCGTCGGCGCGGCAGGCTCGCGCGTGCAGAGCCGCCGATAGAGATCGAAGACCTTCGCCTCCAGTTCGGCGGGGCTGCAGCACACGCGCGCGCCGATCAGCCGGGCACGGTAGTTGTGGATCTGTTCCCGCACCGCGTGGGACCAGCTCTGGGTGCTGGGCGTCAGGTCGAAGGTGCTGCTGCGCAGCACGTGCAGCCAGCCGGTCAGCACCGGCTCCGGCAGTCCGGCCAGCGTCTCGGTCAGGGTCGCCGGGGGACGGTCGCGTCCGGCATGCAGGCGGTACAGCATCAACAGGCGGATCACCAGTGCCGGGTCCGAGGACGCGGTCATGGCCAACCCCTCAGGCGGCACGCCATGGCGCATCAGCCGGAACAGCCGTCCCAGCACGTCGAGGTCGCAGCTCGGCAACGCCCGGGGCGATTCCTCCTGGGGCGGCATCAGCAGATCGCCCTGAAAGTAGCGCACCCCCAGCGCCTTGAGGCGCAGATAGTCCCCCGACTCGGTCATGCGGTCGGCGATCAGCATCGCGCCGGCCTGGCGTGCGAGTTCCTGGACCGGGGCCCAGGCGTTCACCGGCGCGAGCGACACATCCAGCTTCACGAACGACACCATCGGCAGCCAGACGGTCCGCGGATCGTCCGGGGTCACCACGCCCGCCAGCGCGAAGCGGTAGCCGCGCGCATGCAGTTGCGCGATGCGCCGGGTCAGCGTCTCCTGGACCGGCACCCCGACAGGGATCTGGATCGCGCCCAGCGGGCCGCACAGCACATCCCCGATCGGACTGAGCAGGGTCGCAGCGTCCATCTCGACGAACAGGCAGCCGGGGCGGCGATGCGCGATGCCACCGTCCAGCAAGGCCTGGCTGAGTAGCAGGCTGGTCGCGTAGGCGCTGGGCGGCGGCGCGCGGCGCCAGCCGGCATTCCAGCGGAAGCACAGCTCCTGTCCCATCGGCTCGACGGAGCCGTCGATGATGGGTTGGCGTGCGAAACGGGCGCAGGTGGGTTCGGGTTGGATCAGCAGCCGGGCTGCCGTGACGCCGCTGCGGGAGGGTCGGGAAGATTGCGTGGCCATGGGAATCGTCGACAGACCCGGAAGCCCGGGCGGGACGTCAGTATTTCCAGTAACGGCCAAACGTTCGATGGCTCAGCTCAGTGGCATTGCAACGATTTCCGACTGGGAACAGTCGTTGACCGACTCGTTTGCTGGATCGCGCGTGGCCGAAACGGTCAAGCCGAGGCTCAGCGAGGTCCTCGCGCCGTTCGGCGTGCGTTCGAAATGGAAGACCGCGCCTATCCGTTCGGCGCGGCGACGCAAGCCGGCCAGGCCGGTGCCGCCGCCCAGCGGCGAGTCCTCGCCGCTCCCCTGTTCCGCGCTTGTTTCCCGCGCGGCCTCGTCGCCGGCCAACTCGCGCTGCGCGCCCCCCGACTGGCCGTTGTCCTCGATCAGCACCTCCAGCCGCTCGCCGTGCAGCACCGTCATGCGGATCGACAGCCGGCTCGCATTCGCATACTTGATGGTGTTGGCGACGGATTCTTCGACGATGCGCATCACCTGCTTGGAAAGGTCGGCCAGCAGCACGATTTCGGGTCCTTCGGGAATGTCGTATTCGATCTGGAAGTCACCCCGGCTGAGCGACTCGTCCAGGTTGCTGCAGTAGGTGAACAGGATGTCGTGGATCGTGCGCTGCTCGTGGACCTCCGTCACCGAGATGATCTCGCGCAGGTCCTTCAGGGCGGCCATCAGGCCGCGTTCCAGGCGCTCATGGTCGATGTCGCGGTCGCGCACGCTGAAGAGCGTCGTGACCAGCTTGGAGCCGATGCCGTCGTGCAGGTCCCGATAGATCCGGTCGCGCTCGGCCTGCGCGGCGGATTCGGTTTCCATCTCGCGCTGGCGGTTGTAGCTGATCAGCAGTTCCCGTTCGCGCTGCTGCAGGGTCTCGGAGAGGATGCGGTTGTTGTCGCGGACGCGCTTCACGTTCGCCTGGAACTTCGTCAGCAGGATCTGCGCGACGACGAACAGCAGCAGCGGCACGCTGAGGTGGCTCAGGTAGATCGGCGTGACCAGCAAATGCGACAAGGACCAGCCGGCATCCGGCATCGGGAAGGACACGAGCGCCCGTACCGCGTTGTGGTCCCGCAGCGCAAAGACCTGGGCCAGCACCGACTGGAAGAGCAGCGACATGGCCGTGCGTGAACGCGTCCGCGCGACGTGGAGCGCCAGGCGCGAGCAGGCGTAGAGGTGGAACACGAGCAACAGGGGCAGCCAGTAGGCGTCCAGCCATTCGCGCCCGCGCGCGCCCAGCAGCGGATAGGTGAGCGCGGCGAAGGCCGCCGCGCCGAACAGCGCCAGGGTCCCGCCGCGTCCCAGGGGCTCCTCGACGAAGGCGAAGATGAACAGCGTGAGCACCACCACGACGCCGCCGATGCAGGCGTACTGGGCCCAGAGCCACAGGGGCACCAGCGCGGCCGGGACGTAGGGCAGCAGCACCAGCGAGAACAGCACCGACCACAGCACCGTCGTGGCGCCCGCATGCAGGAAGACCGCCCCCTCCCGCCGGTTCGCCAGCCAGGCCCCCAGCATGAACATGCCCGCCAGCAGACAGAACACATTGGAGGCATTGGCCAGCGAGGTGCCGACGAACAGCGTCAGCTCGCCGATGTAGGAGATGGTGTCGAGGTCGCCGATGTACACCGGCGCGATGTGGACCTGCCGATCCCAGGTGGTGAGTTCGACGGTCAGCACATTCCCTTCGGGCCGCACGAGACTGCGGGCCAGCGGGACCTGCAGCGGGCGGTACCACTTGTAGCGCGCGTCGACCGTGGACTTCGGCAGGCCGGCGACCCAGACACCGTTCAGGTAGACGTCCATCCCGTCCAGGGCCTGGCTGATGAGGAGACTGGTGCCGGGGATCCGCGAATCTCCCCGGTAGCCCGCGCGGGCGTCGCAACACGGTGCCGGGTGCGCGAGGTACCGGTCCAGGTCGATGCGGAATCTCGCCCGCTTCAACCCGTCCACCTGGCTGAGGTCGTGGAGATACGGCAACGCGAACATCCCCTCGCGGGCGAGGACCGGGCCCTCCAGCCGCGGCACCTCCGGGCCGGCGTCGCGCGAGATCGTCCCGGCCTCGACGATCTCCAGGTCCTGGGCGCCCTCGACGCGGTAGACCCGCGTCGCGAGACTGCTGGTGGCCACGACCAGCAGGGCCAGGACGAAGAAGGTCAGCCAGAAGAACACCGTCTTCAGCGAGCTTCGCCTCGGACTACTCATCGATGAGCCCGTGCAGGCGCGCGGCGTTGGCCGCCATCGCGCGCGACTTCACACCCAGCTTGCGGTAGACGCTGCGCAGATGCTGGTTGACGGTGTGATGCGAGATGCTCAGCCGACGCCCGATCTCGACAATGGGCAGGCCGTCGACGAGGTGGCGCAGCACCTCCCACTCGCGCTCGCCCAGCCCGAGGTCGCGCAGGACCTTCTGCCGATCGACATGCGGACGCACGTTGTTCTCGAGCATGTTGATCCGCTCGACCACCAGTTGCGCGACCGCCGGACTCAAGGGCGACTGTCCGTTGTGGGCGCTGACGAGCTTGTCCACCATCCCCGGCTGGATCTCGTCCTTGAGCAGATAGCCGCTCGCGCCGGCCCGCAGGCTGCGCATCACATGCTTGCTGTCGCCGAAGGTGCTGACGACGACGCTGCGCGATTCCGGGCACTTGTCCTGGATCAGGCGGATCAGTTCGACGCCGTCGACATCCGGCAGGCCCAGGTCGACGATATAGAGATCCGCGCGGTTGGCGAGGATGGCCGCCACCGCTTCGCCGCGATTCTTGGCGATGCCCACCACTTCGCAGAAACTACTGTTCGAAATCACGTCCACCAACCTTTTCATGACGGTGGGGTCGTCTTCGATGATCACGACGGCAATACTCATTCGTTGGCTCCTTCTCACTCGTTGTCCCATTGCCCAGAGGCGGGCACAGTTTCGCGAGCGAGCAGAAACCAGCAATCACCGAAGCAAGTAAACCCGAAATCACCAGACTACTGAATTCAGTGGTGGTCCAGGACGCGCGGCCGCGGGGGATCCCATTCCCCGTCGTCGGACCCGGACACCCGTCGCCATCGGCTTTTGATCCAGTCTTCCGCGCTGGCGGCCAGGCAGGCGATCAGCAGTACCAGGCCCCCGATCGCGAGCAGGTAACCAATGACAGTAAGTTCAAACAAGGGATGACCAGGGACCGAAGCTTCCGCCTTCTCGGCCAGCAGGCAACCGGCGCCCGCGAGCGTCAGGCCGACAGCGACGGCATACATGTTTCTCATGACATCAATCCATTTGCAAACTATTAGTGGCAGTGTCACCGACTGCGATCAGTTTGCTAATCACTCATGAATGCATTTATCGACTTAAATCTGCTAGCTTTCAGCGATTCGAATGGCGAATTTCTTGAGTCATCCGGCGAATCCACCGCATGGGCGATGCCATTGAATATGCCGAAGCCCCCTCCTTGTTTCAGGCGTGGGCGCCGGCAATATCGGATCGAAGGCTGGACTGGCGACTCAGTCGCGCAAGATCCCCTGGCGGCGCCTCGTTCGGCCGGCCCTGGCGTCAGGAAAAACAGAACGGGCGCCCGAAGGCGCCCGTCGCAAAGGGAATGTCCGGCGGCGAGGATCAGCGCAGGAAACGCCCTCTCGGGTCGATGATCGCGATGTCGGCGTAATTGGTGCCCGTGTGATCGGTCGGCGAGTAACCGACCTCCATGCCGCCCAGGTCGAAGCGCGTCATGCTGTTGAGCACTTTCTGAACGGCGGCGCGGCTGGGATCCTTGCCGGCGCGCTTGAGCGCCTCCACCAGCACCTTGGCGGAAGCGAACCCCTCCATCATGGCCGGCGTGACCTGGCCGTTGGATTCGGCGGGATGGGCCTTCACCAGATCGCCCAGCTCGCGGACCATCGGCACGTTGGTCGAGCGCTCGCTCGGGAAGACCTGCGACACGATGATGCCGGCGGCGTTCTGGCCCAGCAGCTGGACGAACCCGTTCGAGGCGTTGTTGGACAGGGTCGCGCCCAGGATGCGCGAGCCGGCCGCGCGCAGCGCGTTGATCGTGTCGGCGGTGATCTGCTGCGACGCGACCATCAGCACGACCTGCGGGTCGGCGGCGATGAGTTGCTTGACCACGCCGGCGATGTCCGGCTTCTCACGCTCATAGGTGAAATGGGCGACCGGCTTCATCTTGCGGTCGTTGAAACCCGCCATGGCGCCGGTGATGCCGTCCGCGCCGAAGGTGTCGTTCACCTGCAGCAGGGCGATGCGGGTGTTGCCCATCTCCAGGAGCAGCTGGATGGCCCGCTCGGCTTCGCGCTGGTAGGTCGAGCGCACGTTGAAAATGAAGGGATGGACCGGCTTGTGCAGCAGCATCGCGCCGGTCGACGGCGCGATCAGCGGCACCTGGGCCTTGTCGAGCAGCGGCATCACGGCCTGCGTGTGCGGCGTGCCGCGCGTCAGGAACAGGGCGACGGCGCCCTTGTCGATCAGCGTCTGCGCATTGGCGGCGGCACGTTTGGGATCGAAGGCGTCGTCCAGCGACTGCAGGTCGATCTTCTGGCCGTTGACGCCGCCGGTGGCGTTGACCTTGTCGATGTACAGCCTGGCGCCCAGCGTCAGTTCCTTGACGCTGGCGGAGACCTGGCCGGAGAAGCCGGCGGTCTGGCCGATCAGGATGTCCGCGTGCGCGGCGGCGCTGAGGCTGAAAGCCACCAGTGCGGTGGCGATGGAAGCGGCGAACCGGCTCAGGGGCCGGCTCCGTGTAGGCTTGCTCATGGTGGTCTGTCCCGCCGGCACGCGGTGGCGGCCGGCTGTGTCTCCAGCTCGCCGGCGATCAGATCGACGCCGGCCCCTCGGCGACTGGACCCCCCATGTTCAGGGGGGATCAGCGCCCCGCGCGCATCTTAGCCACGATGTCCGCTACCCGCCCAAGCAAAGCCTGCGTGTCGAAGGTCAGAACGTTGCGATTCGACAGCACCTGCCGGCCGCCCACCCAGACATCCGTGACATGTTCACGCCCGGCCACGTAAACGAGCTGCGCATCGGCGTGATACACGGGCTGGCACTCGATCGAGTCCAGCGCCACCGCGACCACGTCGGCCAGCTTGCCGGCCTCCAGCGTGCCCAGGTCGTTCGCACGGCCCATGGCCTTGGCGGCGCGCACGGTGGCCATCTCCAGCGCGGTGCGCGCGGTCACCGTCAGCGGGTCGCCGGTGACGCCCTTGGCGAGCAGCGCCGCGGCGCGGATCTCGTTGAACATGTCCTGGCGGTTGTTGGAGGCCGCGCCGTCGGTGCCCAGCACTGTGTTGACGCCGGCGGCTTCCAGCGCCTTCAGCGGCGCGACGCCCGACGCCAGCTTCAGGTTGGAATTCGGGTTGTGGACCAGGTGCACGCCCTGCTTCGCGACGAGGTCGATCTCGTCCGGGGTCAGGTGGACCATGTGCACCGCGATCATCTTCGCGTTCAGCAGGCCCAGCTTGTTGAGGCGTGCCAGCGGACGCTCGCCGTACTGCTTCACGCTGCCGTCGATCTCGTCCTGCGTCTCATGGATGTGGCAGTGCATCTGCAGGTCGTACTTTTCGGCCAGTTGACGCAGCTGGATGAAGGTCTCGTCCGAGACCGTGTACGGCGCGTGCGGCGCGCTGGTCCAGTCCAGCAGCTTCTCGCCCTTGAACTGCTCGTAGGCGGCCAGGCCCTTGTCGATGTAGTCCTGGGCGTTGGCGGCGTAGCCGGTCGGGAAGTCGATGACGTTGATCGACACGCCGGCGCGGATCCCGCTGTCCACCGCCGCGCGGGCCATCGCGGTCGGGAAGAAGTACATGTCGTTCAGGTAGGTCACGCCGCCGCGCAGCGCTTCGGCCGCCGACAGCAGCGAGCCCTGGTAGGTCCAGTCCTCGCTGACCCACTGGCGCTCCAGCGGCCAGATGTGGTTGTTGAGCCAGTCCATCAGCGCGAGGTCGTCCGCGACGCCGCGCAGCAGCGACATCGCCGAATGCGTGTGGGCGTTGATCAGGCCGGGGATCAGCACATGGTTCGGCAGCTCGACGCGTTCGGCGTCGGCGTAACGCTTGAGGGCTTCCTCGCGCGGCAGGACGGCGGCGATGCGCTCGCCTTCGATGGCCAGCGCGTGCTGCTCGAGCACGGGGCTGTCCGGGGTCATGGTGATCAGCCAGCGGGGCAACAGCAGCTTCACGGCTTGGGTCGTCATTCAGGTTCTCCTTGCTCACGCCGCTCGGCGCGAGGTGCATTGTCTTGATTCTTGGCGGCGCCGTCGCGGCGCCGCGGATTCAGAAGATCTCGTCGAACAGCGCCAGCACGCGCGTCGCGTCGACCTCGACGCAGACCTGCTGCGCCGGATGGCCGCTCCACGGCGTGGCGGTGCCGTGCTCGCCGCGCCAGTCCTGGATGGTCTGGCCGGTGGCGATGCCTTCCAGCGCCACACGCACCGGGCCCGCGCGCAGCGTGAACGCGTCCGGCACCAGCAGGATCGCCGCGGCGCTCGCGTCGTGCGCGTAGATGCCGCCGATGCCGTCTCGCGCGTCGTAGAACTGCTGGTAGTGGCGCGTCGCCGCCCAGAGCACATCGCCCGCGCCGTCGCCGCGGCCGCGCAGCCTGGCCAGGTCGGCCTCGCGCATGATCGCTTCCTGCGTCACGTCCAGGCCGACGATGGTCACCGGCCAGGCGGCGGTGAAGACCTGATCCGCGGCTTCCGGGTCGGCCATGATGTTGGCCTCGGCCACGGGCGTCACGTTGCCGCCGTGGCCCTTCAGTCCGAAGGCGCCGCCCATCACGACGACGCGCTTGACCTTGCCGGCGATCCCGGGATCGTGCTTCAGCGCGAGCGCCAGGTTGGTGAACGGTCCCACGGCCACCAGCGTGATCTCGCCGGGCCGTCCGTTGACCAGCTCGCAGATCAGCTGATGCGCGGGACGCGGATCGAGCGGCCGCGTCGGCGCCGGCAGCCGGTCGGCGACGCCGCCCAGGCCGTCGTCGCCGTGCACATGCGCGGCGTCCTTGCGGCGGCGTTCATCGCGCAACGGGCCTGCGGCGCCCGCGGCGACCGGCACGTCGCGGCGGAAGAGCGCGGTCAGCCCGCACGCGTTGCGCGTGGTCGTGGCGACCGGGCCGTTGCCGAAGACCGTCGTGACGGCCACCAGTTCAAAACGGGGATGGCAGGCCAGCAGCGCGAGCGCGAGCGCGTCGTCGATGCCGGGATCGGTGTCGAAGAGGACCGGGATGGGCTTCGGGCCCAGGTCCGAAGCGGAATGTTTGCTGTCCATGGGGTACTGCGCTCCAGGGTCAGGGGTTGCCGTCGGCGGAGTGTGCCCCGTTCGCGATCAGCTCGGCGAGCTCGGGCAATTCCGGCAGTTCAGAACGGTGCGGCATCGCCTGCTGCACGCCGGTCCGGCTGACCGCGAGCGCCGCCGCCAGCTGTCCCAGCGCGGCCGCGCGGGCCGGCACCAGACCTTCGGCCAGGCCCACGGCGAGTCCGCCCACGAGCGTGTCGCCGGCGCCGACCGTGTCCACCGCCGCCACGCGCGACGCGTGCAGATGCAGACCGTCGGGATGCTCGTCGCTGAGCAGCCAGGCCCCGGCGCCGCCGAGCGTCACGAGCACATGGCGCGGTCCCAGCGTCCGCAGATGCGGGGCGGTCGCGCGCGCGATGGCGATGCCGTCGGCGTCGCCGGGCAGCGCCACATCGCGCGCCAGCTGCAGGGCTTCGGTTTCGTTGACGATCAGCCAGTCGCTCAGGCCCAGCAGCGCGGCTGGCAGGTCCTGGGCCGGCGCGGCATTCAGCACCGTGGTCACGCCGGCGTCGCGGGCGATCTCGAAGGCGCGCTGGATGGCCGGGACCGGCACTTCCAGTTGCGCCACGACCACCCTGGCCTGGCGCAGCAGCGCCCCGCCCTGCTCCACGTCGGCGGCGTCCAGGTCCGCATTGCTGCCGGGCACGACGACGATCGCGTTCT
This sequence comes from Mitsuaria sp. CC2, assembly GCF_048957715.1. Taxonomy (NCBI): domain Bacteria; kingdom Pseudomonadati; phylum Pseudomonadota; class Betaproteobacteria; order Burkholderiales; family Sphaerotilaceae; genus Roseateles; species Mitsuaria sp. CC2. The sequence continues at coordinate 269,288 of NZ_JARVXN010000033.1, forward strand.
CGCCGCCCTCGCTCGCGACCATGATCACGGCCAGGCCGGGCCAGGTCGCCTCGTCGCGGCGGATCGCCTGCACATGCACGCGTTCGGCTTCCAGCGCCTTCAGCAGGTCCTGCCCGTGCTGGCGCATGCCGACACGGCCGATCAGCGCCACCTCGGCGCCCAGCCGCGACGCGGCCACCGCCTGGTTGCCGCCCTTGCCGCCCGGCGTGCCGGCGAAGGCCTCCCCGATCAGGGTCTCGCCCGGCGCGGGCAGACGCGCGGCGTGGGCCACGAGGTCCATGTTGACGCTGCCCACCACCACCACGGTGGCGGCAGCCTTTGCTGAAGTCATGAATGCTCCGGAGACGACGGCGCCGCGGTGCTCTCGCGCAGCACGACCTGCGGCACGAGTTGCAGGTCCTTGAAGGGCGCCTGGGGATTCTCGATGCGCTCGATCAGCGCGCGGCCGGCCTCCCGGCCCAGGTCGCGGATCGAGCAGCCCACGCTGGTGAGCGCGGGATAGACATAACTGCCGAGTTCGATGGCATCGAAGCCCACGACCGACAGCTGACGCGGCACGTTCAGGCCGAGCTCGGCGGCGGCGCGCAGCGCGCCCATGCCCATCAGGTCGTTGCAGGCGAAGACGGCAGTCAGCTCGGGCTGACGCGTCAGCAGCGCCTTGACGGCGTCGTAGCCGCCGGCGGTGCTGAAGTCGCTTTCGGCCAGCCACTCGGCACGTGCCTCCAGGCCGCGCTGCTCCATCGCATTGCGCCAGCCGGCGACACGTTCGGTGGTGACCTCGAATTCGGCGGGGCCGCTGACGCAGCCGATGCGGCGATGGCCCAGTTCCAGCAGATGACGGACCACCTCGAAGGCGCCGAGCTGGTTGTTCACGCTGACGCGGTCCGCGCGCGCGCCGGGCACCAGACGGTCCACGGTCACCACCGGCACGCTCGCGTGGCGGAAGGTGCTGGCCAGCGTCTCGGCGTCACCGGCCGAGCTCAGCAGCAGGCCGTCGATGCGCTTCTCGAGCAGCGTGCGCAGGTAGGCCTGCTGATGCTTGGGATCGTTGTCCGAGTTGCAGAGGAAGACCGAATAGCCCGCCTGCCGGCACCACTCCTCGGCGCCGACGACCAGCTCCGCGAAGAACGGGTTGCGCACGTTGGGCACCAGCACGCCGACGATCTTGGTCTCGCTGCGACGCAGCGAGCGGGCCACCGCGCTGGGCAGATAACCGATCTCGTCGACCGCCGCCAGCACGCGCGCGCGGGCCTCGGCGCTCACCGGCCGCGTGTTGTTCAGCACATGCGACACCGTGGTGAAGGACACCCCCGCCAGCGCGGCTACATCCTTGATGGTGCTCATCGATCGATCCGGTCCTCTGCTCGTGCCAAACTGGCTGGTTCAGTCAATTGCAAACGTTTGCAGAGCATAACCCACCGGCGATGCGCTCCTGGCCGGGGCGGAGCGCGCGCATCAAATATTCAAATGCAAAAAAGCCCCTGGCCGAAGCTCAGGGGCTTGGTGCGGAGAGCCGGTGGTCCGGCTCGGCGCCGGTCGATCAGCGTTGGGCGATCGGCGTGACGTCGCGCTTGGTGGCGCCGACGAACAGCTGACGGGGGCGGCCGATCTTGTACTCGGGGTCGCCGATCATCTCGTTCAGCTGGGCGATCCAGCCGACCGTGCGGGCCAGCGCGAAGATCGCGGTGAACAGCGGCACCGGGATGCCGATGGCGCGCTGCACGATGCCGGAGTAGAAGTCGACGTTCGGGTACAGCTTGCGGGCGACGAAGTATTCGTCTTCCAGCGCGATCTTCTCCAGCTCCATCGCCAGCTTGAACAGCGGGTCGTCGTGCAGGCCCAGCTCGTTCAGGACTTCGTGGCAGGTCTCGCGCATCAGCTTGGCGCGCGGGTCGTAGTTCTTGTAGACCCGGTGGCCGAAGCCCATCAGCTTGACGTTGCTGTTCTTGTCCTTGACCTGCTTGATGAACTCGCCGATCTTGGCGACGCCACCCATCTGCTGGATGTCGTTGAGCATGTTCAGGCAGGCCTCGTTGGCGCCGCCGTGCGCCGGACCCCACAGGCAGGCCACGCCCGCGGCGATGGCCGCGAACGGGTTGGTGCCCGACGAGCCGCACAGACGCACCGTCGAGGTCGACGCGTTCTGCTCGTGGTCCGCATGCAGCGTGAAGATGCGGTCCATGGCGCGGACCAGCACGTCGTTGGGCTTGTACTCCTCGCACGGCGTGGCGAACATCATGCGCATGAAGTTGCCGGCGTACGAGAGGTCGTTCTTCGGATAGATGTAGGGCTGGCCGATCGTGTACTTGTAGGCCATCGCCACCAGCGTCGGCATCTTCGCGATCAGGCGGATCGCGGCGATCTCGCGGTGCTCGGGATTATTGATGTCGGTGCTGTCGTGATAGAAGGCCGACAGCGCGCCCACCAGGCCGGTCATGACCGCCATCGGATGCGCGTCGCGACGGAAGCCGCGCAGGAAGAACTGCATCTGCTCGTTGACCATCGTATGGTTGGTCACGCGATTGACGAACTCTTCCTTCTGCGACGGGCTGGGCAGCTCGCCGTACAGCAACAGGTAGCAGGTCTCGAGGTAGTCGCAGTTGGTCGCGAGCTGCTCGATGGGGTAGCCGCGGTACAGCAGCTCGCCCTTGTCGCCGTCGATGTAGGTGATCGTGGAGTTGCACGACGCCGTCGACAGGAAGCCCGGGTCGTAGGTGAACTTGCCGGTCTGCGCGTAAAGCTTGCGGATGTCGATCACATCCGGACCGATGGTGCCCTTGTACAGGGGCAGATCCATTTGCGGGCTGCCATCGGAGAACGACAGGGTGGCTTTGACGTCAGACGGGGTCATGGGCATTCCTTATGACTTCAGGGGTTCTGGTTACTGAGGGGTCCGCAGCATCGCAAGCACGGCATGAACGTCGGGCCGGTCCAGTTCGCCGGCCGGCTCCTTGCGGGCCAGCATCAGATCGAGCAGGTCGTTGTCCGACAGGTCCATCAGCTGACGCAGGCCTTCCGCGTGGAACTCGGTCAACGCGCCTTCATGCCGCTTGAAGAACCGCTCGATGAAAAGATCATTCTCCAACAGCCCGCGACGGCAACGCCACTTGAGCTTGGAGAGACCTCTCTCATCGATGAGGGTGTTCGTGTCGGCGGCGTTCATGCGTGTGCGTGCGTTCTCGCGGGCTCAGACGGTGCGACGCACCATCAATTCCTTGATCTTGCCGATCGCCTTCGTCGGGTTGAGACCCTTGGGGCAGACGTCGACGCAGTTCATGATGGTGTGGCAGCGGAACAGGCGGTACGGGTCCTCGAGGTTGTCGAGGCGCTCCGCGGTGGCCTGGTCGCGGCTGTCGGCGATGAAGCGGTAGGCCTGCAGCAGGCCGGCGGGACCGACGAACTTGTCGGGGTTCCACCAGAAGCTGGGGCAGCTGGTGGAGCAGCTCGCGCACAGGATGCACTCGTACAGGCCGTTGAGCTCGTCGCGCTCTTCCGGGGACTGCAGGCGCTCCTTCTCGGGCGGCGCTTCCTCGTTCACCAGGAACGGACGGATCGAGTTGTACTGCTTGAAGAACTGCGTCATGTCCACGATCAGGTCGCGGACGACGGGCAGGCCCGGCAGCGGCTTGAGGATGATGACGTCCGGCAGCGAGCGCAGGTTGGTCAGGCAGGCCAGACCATTCTTGCCGTTGATGTTCATCGCGTCGGAACCGCAGACGCCTTCGCGGCACGAGCGGCGGAACGACAGCGAGGGATCCACGGCCTTGAGCTTGAGCAGGGCGTCCAGCAGCATGCGTTCGTTGCCCGCGAGCTCCAGCTCGATGGTCTGCATGTACGGCTTGGCGTCCTTGTCCGGGTCGTAGCGGTAGATCTTGAAGGTGCGCTTGATCATTTGAATGCTCCTGCGGCGCTCAGAAGGTACGGACCTTCGGCGGGACGCTCTCGACGGTCAACGGTTGCAGATTGACCGGCTTGTAGGTCAGGCTGTTCGACTTGGAATGCCACAGCGTGTGCTTCATCCACTCCTTGTCGTTGCGGCCCAGCGGGAATTCCGCATCGTCCGCGCCGCGCTCGAAGTCGTTCACCGTGTGGGCGCCGCGGCACTCCTTGCGCGCGGCCGCGGACACGATCGTCGCCTGCGCGGCCTCGATCAGGTTGTCCACTTCCAGGGCCTCGACACGCGCGGTGTTGAAGACCTTGGACTTGTCCTGCAGCGTGATGTTCTTGACCCGCTCGCGGATCGCCGCGATGGCGGTGACGCCTTCGTCGAGCAGCTTGCTGGTGCGGAACACGCCGGCATGCGACTGCATCGCGGCGCGCATGTCGTCGGCCACCTGCTGGGCGTATTCCCCGCCGGTGTTGGACTCCAGGCGGTTCAGGCGCGACAGCGTCTGGTCGGCGGCGTCCTTGGGCAGCGGCTTGTGCGACTTGCCGGCGCTCTTGTGGGCGTCGACGATGTGGTTGCCCGCGGCGCGGCCGAAGACCAGCAGGTCCAGCAGCGAGTTGGTGCCCAGGCGATTGGCGCCGTGCACCGACACGCACGAGCATTCGCCCACCGCGTACAGGCCGTTGACGACGCTGCGGTGTTCCTCGCCCTTCTGGACCACGACCTGGCCGTGGACGTTGGTCGGGATGCCGCCCATCTGGTAGTGGATGGTCGGCACGACGGGGATGGGTTCCTTCGTGATGTCGACGTTGGCGAAGTTGTGACCGATCTCCAGCACCGACGGCAGGCGCTTGGCGATGGTGTCGCCGCCCAGGTGGGTCATGTCCAGCACGACGTAGTCCTTGTTGGGACCGCAGCCGCGACCTTCCTTGATTTCCTGGTCCATGCAGCGCGAGACGAAGTCGCGCGGCGCCAGGTCCTTCAGCGTCGGGGCGTCACGCTCCATGAAGCGCTCGCCGTTGGCGTTGCGCAGGATCGCGCCCTCGCCGCGGCAGCCTTCGGTCAGCAGCACGCCCGCGCCGGCCACGCCGGTCGGGTGGAACTGCCAGAACTCCATGTCCTGCAGCGGGATGTCGGCGCGCGCCGCCATGCCCAGGCCGTCGCCGGTGTTGATGAAGGCGTTGGTCGAGGCCGCGAAGATGCGACCCGCGCCGCCGGTGGCCAGCAGGACGGTCTTGGCCTCGAGGATGTGGACTTCGCCCGTCTCCATCTCCAGCGCGGTCACGCCGACGCAGTCGCCGTCGGCGTCGCGGATCAGGTCCAGCGCCATCCACTCGACGAAGAAGTTGGTGCGGGCCTTGACGTTCTGCTGGTACAGCGTGTGCAGCAGCGCGTGGCCGGTGCGGTCGGCCGCGGCGCAGGCGCGCTGGACCGGCTTCTCACCGTAGTTGGCGGTGTGGCCGCCGAAGGGACGCTGGTAGATCGTGCCGTCCGGGTTGCGGTCGAACGGCATGCCGAAGTGTTCGAGCTCGTAGACGACCTTGGGCGCCTCACGGCACATGAACTCGATGGCGTCCTGGTCGCCCAGCCAGTCCGAGCCCTTCACGGTGTCGTAGAAGTGGTAATGCCAGTTGTCCTCGGACATGTTCCCCAGGCTGGCACCGATGCCGCCCTGGGCGGCCACGGTGTGCGAGCGGGTGGGAAAAACCTTGGACAGCACGGCCACGTTCAGGCCGGCGAGCGACAGCTGCAGCGACGCGCGCATGCCGGAGCCGCCGGCTCCCACGATCACGACGTCGAATTTGCGCTTGGGCAGCGAGGTTCCGATTTGCATTTCTTACAGCCTCCAGAGCACTTGGATCGCCCAACCCGCGCAACCCGTCAACCACACCAGCGTGAACGTGTGCAGGAACAGCCGCACGCCCACCGGTTTCACGTAATCCATCCAGATGTCGCGCACGCCGACCCAGGCGTGGTACGCCAGGGACACGATCAGCGCGAAGGTGAGGAACTTCATCCATTGCTTGCTGAAGATGCCGGCCCACAGGTCGTAGCCGATCGGCTGGCTGGTGAACAGCACTTGCGCGAGCAGCACGAGGGTGAACAGCGCCATGAGCAGCGCGGTGGCGCGCTGCGCCATCCAGTCGCGCAGGCCGTAATGCGCACCGGTGACGATGCGCTTGCTTCCGTAGGTTGTCATTGTTGATTTGCCTCTTGGGTCAATCGTCGGAATTCATCCCGATCGCCCGGCCCGCGGCCGCGCGATCGCGGCGGGATCAGTACAGGGCGAACAGCTTGGCGCCGAGGGCCAGCGTCAGCACGACGCTCAGCACCAGGGTGGCGATCGCGCTGCTCTTGCCGAACTCCTTGCTCACGCTGTGCGTCGCATCCATCCACAGGTGGCGCACGCCGGCGATGAAGTGGTGCAGGTAGCCCCAGATCAGGCCCAGCGCGACCAGCTTGATGAACCAGCCCGGCAGGAAGCCGATGCCGGACACGAAGGCCGCGGTGAAGGACTCGTACGAGATCTCGGACGTGAGGCTGGTGTCGAACATCCAGATCACGAACGGGAGCAGGAAGAACATCAGCAGGCCGCTGATGCGATGCAGGATCGAGACGATGCCGGCCGGCGGCAAGCGGTACGACACGATCTGCGTGACATGGATGTTGGTGTAGACCGGTCGATTCTTCTTGGTGGCTTGGGTGGCGTCCGTCATGTCCGACCTTGTAATCAATGTGAAACCCGAAGATTTTATGGCAACGCAACACCTCTCAAGGGTGTCCTGGGCGCATCTCGTCTTCTGGCGTTGCCATGAAAACGTCAGCGCCGCAACGCGAAAGCATCAGTTCAGGCTGTTGCGATAAAAGTGGTGGGAAGTGTTGTAGAGACCGCGGCGCAACTCCACCGGCTTGTCGCCGTAGGTGAAGGAGAGCCGCTCCACGCTCAGCAGCGGACTGCCGGGCGCTACCTGCAGCAGCGCGGCGGCGTCTTCCTCCGCCGCGACCGCACGGATCTTTTCCTGCGCCCGGATCATGGGCACGTTGAATTCGGTTTCGAGCAGGCTGTAGAACGGGCCGCGATGCTCGAGCAGCCGCTCGGTCGTGAGCCCCTTGAACAGCGCGCCCGGCAGCCAGATGTCGTCGAGCACGACCGGATGGCCGCCGCTGTGCAGCAGGCGGCGGATCTCGATCACGGGATCGCCGGCGCGCAGCTGCATGAGCTTCGCGATGAAGGCCGGCGCGCGCTGGCGCCTGCAGTCCAGCAGCTGGCGGCCGAGCGACGAGGCCTCCTCGGCATCGGGCGTCAGCCGCAGGAAGCGGTATTGCTGCTGCTGTTCGGCATGGGTGGCGACGAAGGTCCCCTTCCCTTGCTTGCGGACCAGCAGGTTGTCGGCGGCGAGCTCGTCGACGGCCTTGCGCACGGTGCCCTGGCTCACCCCGAAGCGCGCCGCCAGATCCATCTCGCTGGGGATGGCCTCCCCGGCCTTCCACTCGCCGGCCTGCAGGCCCTTCAGGATCAGCCCCTTGATCTGGCGATACAGCGGGCTGAACGACGGCGCGGCTTCCGCGCGCGCCAGCTCATTGAGCGGCGTCACGGGGTGGACCGGGGCGGCGGGGGGCGACATGGGGCGCGATTCGAGCACAAACCCGGAGACAGCGTCCACCCTCCGGAGGGAGTCCGACCGGATTAGTCTTATATAAGACAGAAGAGTGTCAGTTTCGCGCAAAGCCGATGCGCTATTTTTGGGGTCACCTCCCCACACCGGTGGGCGAAGAAGACCCTATCGCGATCCGTGCCGGGGCCGTGCTGTCCTACACTTGCCGCCGCTGGCGCGGACTGCGCCTCACGCATCATTCACTCGCACTTCCCGGAGACTTCTGATGAGCAAGAAACCCGTTCGCGTCGCCGTCACCGGCGCCGCCGGCCAGATCGGCTACGCCCTGCTGTTCCGCATCGCTTCCGGCGAGATGCTGGGCAAGGACCAGCCCGTCATCCTGCAACTGCTGGAGATCCCCGACGAGAAGGCCCAGAACGCGCTCAAGGGCGTGATCATGGAGCTGGAAGACTGCGCCTTCCCGCTGCTGACCGGCATCGAGGCCCACAGCGACCCGATGACCGCCTTCAAGGACACCGACTACGCGCTGCTGGTCGGCTCGCGTCCGCGCGGCCCGGGCATGGAGCGTTCGGAACTGCTGTCCATCAACGGCGCCATCTTCACCGCGCAGGGCAAGGCCCTGAACGCCGTCGCCTCGCGCAACGTCAAGGTGCTGGTGGTCGGCAACCCGGCCAACACCAACGCCTACATCGCGATGAAGTCGGCCCCGGACCTGCCGGCCAAGAACTTCACCGCCATGCTGCGCCTGGACCACAACCGCGCCGCCTCGCAGATCGCCGCCAAGACCGGCAAGCCGGTCGCCGGCATCGAGAAGCTGGCCGTGTGGGGCAACCACTCGCCGACGATGTACGCGGACTACCGCTTCGCCACCATCGACGGCCAGTCGGTCAAGGCCATGATCAACGATGAAGAGTGGAACCGCACCACCTTCCTGCCGACCGTCGGCAAGCGCGGCGCCGCCATCATCGCCGCCCGCGGCCTGTCGTCGGCCGCCTCGGCCGCCAACGCCGCCATCGATCACATGCGCGACTGGGCCCTGGGCACCAACGGCAAGTGGGTCACGATGGGCATCCCGTCGAACGGCGAATACGGCATCCCGAAGGACGTCATGTTCGGCTTCCCGGTGACCACGGAGAACGGCGAATACAAGATCGTCGAAGGCCTCGAGATCGACGAGTTCTCGCAAGGCGCGATCAAGAAGACGCTCGACGAGCTGCTCGAAGAGCAAGCCGGCGTCAAGCACCTCCTGTGATGCTCGCGGATGCCGTCTGAGGCATCCCGCTGAGCGACACTCGACGGGCCGACCTTCGCAAGAGGGTCGGCCCTTCTTCTTTCCAGACCTCCTCATCACCCCTTCGCATGAGCACCCTCCCCACTCCCGCCCAGGCCCTGTTCGAAGAAGGCCAGGCGCCCGTCGTGCTGCCGGTGGTCGACCACTACTGCGGCGTCGAGGCGCGCATGCGCAAGAGCCTGGAGCTGCAGGTGCGGATGGGGCCGGTCTTCGACATCACGCTCGACTGCGAGGACGGCGCCCCCGTCGGCGGCGAGGCCGAGCACATGCTGCTGGTGCTGCACCTGCTGAACGGCCCGCTGAACGCGCACGGCCGCGTCGGCGTGCGGGTGCATCCGTTCAGGCATCCCGCCTTCGAGGCCGATGTCGAGGCGGTGATCGCCGGCGGCGGCGAGAAGCTCGCCTTCCTGATGATCCCCAAGCCCGAAGGCATCGAGGATCTGGGCCGCGCGATCGCGTTCATCGACGAGAGCCTGCAGCGTCACGGCATCCGCAAGCCGCTGCCGCTGCACACGTTGATCGAGACCCACGGCGCCCTGCGCGACGTGACGGCGATCGCCGCGCATCCGCGCATCGAGTCGCTGTCCTTCGGCCTGATGGATTTCGTGTCAGCGCATCGCGGCGCGATCCCGCGCTCGGCGTTGACCGTCGACGGCCAGTTCACGCACCCGCTGGTGCAGCGCGCGAAGCTGGCGATCTCCGCCGCCGCGCACGGCTACGGCAAGACGCCGTCGCACTGCGTCGTGACCGAGTTCAAGAGCGAACGCGCGATCCAGCATGCCGCCGAGCGCGCCGCGCGTGAGTTCGGCTACACGCGGATGTGGAGCATCCACCCGAACCAGATCCAGCCGATCATCGATGCCTTCGCGCCCAGCGTCGCGGAGATCGACGAGGCGATCGACATCCTGCAGGCCGCGCAGGCCGCGCAGTGGGCGCCGATCCAACACCGCGACATGCTCCACGACCGCGCGAGTTACCGCCTGTTCTGGCATCTGCTGCAGCGCGCCCACGGGACCGGCCAGAACCTGCCGTCAGAGGTGGCGCAGGCCTGGTTTGCACCGCATCCATCGCCCCTCTGACCCCGTCGGCACCCCGGTCGGACCCCGTGAAGACCCTAGTCGCGATCAACCGTTTGACACATTAAATCCCCGCTTCAGGGGACGCGGGCGCGGTCACAATCTCGCATCGCCGAGTTCCGGCGTTTCGTTTTTCCGGCCGTTGCTTCGGCTGGTGATTCAAGGTCCTCCGGGTCCTTCAGGTCCAACTTCCACGCCCTCCCCATGCGACTGACCGCCCTCCTCCTCTCCGGCGCCGCTGCCGCCGCGCTGACGCTGACCACCGGCATCGCCGCCGCCCAACCTGCGACTGGCGCCGCCAGCACCGGCACCGCCAAGCCCGCGCCGACCAAGCCTGCGCCGGCCAAGACGGCCAAGCCCGCCGCGAAGACGACCACGGCCAAGAAGGCGCCGGTGAAGGCGCCGCCGCCCCCGCTGCCGGAAGCGAGCGAGGAACAGCTGACCGCCGCCAAGCGCGCCTATCTCGGCCTGTACGAGTGCGAGTTCAAGCAGACGGTCACGATCGAGCCGAACGCCAAGGACCTGGGCTACATCAACGTGGCCTTCAAGAAGGACACCTTCGTGATGAAGCCCGTGCTGTCGACCACCGGCGCCCTGCGCCTGGAAGACGTCACTGGCCGCACGCTGATGGTCCAGATCGCCAACAAGTCGATGCTGCTGGACGTGAAGGCCGGCCAGCGCCTGGTCGACGAATGCATCCACCCGGAACAGCGCGCCGCGATCGAAGCCGCCCGCTCCGCCTCGGCACCGGCCGGCGGGGGCCTGGGCATCACCCCGAGCGCGCAGTAAATCGCCTCGGCACCTGACGAAGCCGCCCTCGAGGCGGCTTTTTGTTATCCATAGCGCGTCAGTCGGGCTTCCAGGTCGGCACTGGCGTTCACGAGCCCGAAGTACGTACAATTCATGCATACTTTCTGATTCATACCGTTGGTGCGGCGCCGCACCGTGCGGTCATGAATTCGCCCGAGCCGTCGTCTCATCTCCCAGCACCGCCAGGAGCCCGCATGGAAGCCACCGTCGCCGAACGAGGTCAGATCACCCTGCCCAAGGCCGTCCGCGACGCGCTGGGGCTGACCAAGGGCACGACGCTCAAGGTCGAGCTCGACGGCGCCCGCATCATCCTGCGCAAGAACGTCGACGACGCCATCTCCCGCGCCCGCGGCCGCTTCAAGCTGCCCGAAGGCACCGCCACCGACGACGTGATGCGCGACCTGCGCGGCCGCGCCCCCGGCGAACCTGTCGACCCCGCCGACGAACCGCAGGACGCCTGATCCGATGATCGCCGTCGACAGCTCCGTTCTCATCGACCTGCTGGGCGACGCGCCCGGCGCCGACGCGGCCGAAGCCGCGCTGCGCCTGGCGCTGTCCAGCGGTCCGGTGGTGCTGTGCGACGTGGTGCTGTCCGAGGTGACCGCCGGCCTGGGCCACGGCTCCGAGGTGATGGACGCGCTGGAGGAGATGGGCCTGAGCTTCCTGGCCATCGACCAGCGCGCTGCGATCCGCGCCGGCGAGATGCAACGCAAGTTCAAGCAACGGCTGGCCGACCAGGGCGGCGCGGCGAAGGCCGATGCCACGGCGATTGCGGTGGCCGCGACGCGCGCCATGCCCGACTTCCTGGTGGGCGCGCACGCGATGCTGCAGTGCGACGGCCTGATCACCCGCGACCAGGGATTCTTCCGAGACTATTTCAAGGGCCTGAAGGTCATCGTGCCGAGCGCGCCATGACCGTCCGACCCCGTTTTCAGGCCTGATTTTCAGACCCGCTTTTGGGTCCGTTTTTCAGACCGACTTTTGACCCAAGCAGAGACAACGACTGGAGTTCGCATGCTGCAAGCCTACCGCCAACACGAAGCCGAACGCGCCGCGCTCGGCATTCCGCCGCTGCCGCTCGACGCCAAGCAGGTGGCCGAGCTGATCGAACTGATCAAGACCCCGCCTGCCGGTGAAGACGCCTTCCTGCTGGACCTGCTGACCCACCGCGTGCCGCCGGGCGTGGACGACGCCGCCAAGGTCAAGGCCAGCTTCCTGGCCGCCGTCGCGCACGGCGACCTCAAGGTCGGACTGATCTCCAAGGCCAAGGCCACCGAGCTGCTGGGCACCATGGTCGGCGGCTACAACGTGCATCCGCTGATCGAGCTGCTGGACGACGCCGAAGTCGCCGGCGTGGCCGCCACGGGTCTGAAGAAGACCCTGCTGATGTTCGACTACTTCAACGACGTCGCGACCAAGGCCAAGGCGGGCAACGCCAAGGCCCAGGAAGTGATGCAGAGCTGGGCCGACGCGGAGTGGTTCACCTCGCGTCCTGAAGTCGAAAAGAAGATCACCGTCACCGTCTTCAAGGTCCCCGGCGAAACCAACACCGACGACCTGTCGCCGGCGCCGGACGCCTGGAGCCGCCCGGACATCCCGCTGCACTATCTGGCGATGCTGAAGAACACGCGCCCCGACGCGGCCTTCAAGCCCGAGGAAGACGGCAAGCGCGGCCCGATGCAGTTCCTGGAAGAACTGAAGAAGAAGGGCCACATCGTGGCCTACGTCGGCGACGTCGTCGGCACGGGTTCGTCGCGCAAGTCCGCGACCAACTCGGTGATCTGGGCCACGGGCCAGGACATCCCCTTCGTCCCGAACAAGCGCTTCGGCGGCGTGACGCTGGGCGGCAAGATCGCGCCGATCTTCTTCAACACGCAGGAAGATTCGGGCTCGCTGCCGATCGAAGTGGACGTCGGCGGCCTGGAGATGGGCGACGTCATCGACGTGCTGCCCTACGACGGCAAGCTGGTGAAGAACGGCCAGACCGTCGCCGAGTTCAAGCTCAAGAGCGACGTGCTGTTCGACGAAGTGCGCGCCGGCGGCCGGATCAACCTGATCATCGGCCGCTCGCTGACCGCCAAGGCGCGTGAGTTCCTGGGCCTGCCCGCCTCCACGCTGTTCCGTCTGCCGCAGGCGCCGGCCGAGACCAAGGCCGGCTTCACGCTGGCGCAGAAGATGGTCGGCCGCGCGGTCGGCCTGCCTGAAGGTCAAGGCGTGCGTCCGGGCACCTACTGCGAACCCAAGATGACGACCGTCGGTTCGCAGGACACGACCGGCCCGATGACCCGCGACGAGCTGAAGGACCTGGCCTGCCTGGGCTTCTCGGCCGACCTGGTGATGCAGTCCTTCTGCCACACCGCCGCGTACCCGAAGCCGGTGGACGTCAAGACGCACCGCGAACTGCCCGCCTTCATCTCCAACCGCGGCGGTGTCTCGCTGCGTCCAGGCGACGGCGTGATCCACAGCTGGCTGAACCGCCTGCTGCTGCCCGACACCGTCGGCACCGGCGGCGACTCGCACACGCGTTTCCCGATCGGCATCTCGTTCCCGGCGGGTTCGGGCCTGGTCGCCTTCGGCGCGGCCACCGGCGTGATGCCGCTGGACATGCCGGAATCGGTGCTGGTGCGCTTCAAGGGTGAGATGCAGCCGGGCGTGACGCTGCGCGACCTGGTGCACGCGATCCCGCTGTACGCGCTCAAGGCCGGTCTGCTGACCGTCGCCAAGGCCGGCAAGAAGAACATCTTCTCGGGCCGCATCCTGGAGATCGAAGGCCTGCCCGACCTGAAGGTCGAGCAAGCGTTCGAGCTGTCCGACGCCTCGGCCGAGCGCTCGGCCGCCGGCTGCACGATCAAGCTGAATCCGGCGCCGATCAAGGAGTACCTGAGCTCCAACGTCGTCCTGATGAAGAACATGATCGCCGACGGCTACGCCGACGCGAAGACGCTGCAGCGCCGCATCGAGAAGGTCGAAGCCTGGCTGGCCAAGCCCGACCTGCTGGAAGCGGACAAGGACGCCGAATACGCAGCCGTGATCGAGATCGACCTGGCCGACATCACCGAGCCGATCGTCTGCTGCCCGAACGACCCGGACGACGCCAAGGTGCTGTCCGACGTCGCCGGCACCAAGATCGACGAGGCCTTCATCGGCTCATGCATGACCAACATCGGTCACTTCCGCGCGGCGGCCAAGCTGCTGGGCGGCCAGCGCGACATCCCGGTCAAGCTGTGGGTCGCGCCGCCGACCAAGATGGACCAGAGCGAGCTGATCAAGGAAGGCCACTACGCCGCCTTCGGCACGGCCGGTGCGCGCACCGAGATGCCGGGCTGCTCGCTGTGCATGGGCAACCAGGCGCAGGTCCGCGAGGGCGCGACGGTGATCTCCACCTCCACGCGCAACTTCCCCAACCGCCTGGGCAAGAACACCAACGTGTTCCTGGGCTCGGCCGAGCTGGCCGCCATCGCGTCCCGCCTGGGCCGCCTGCCGACCAAGGAGGAGTACCTCAAGGAAATGGGCGTCATCGACGCGGACAAGGCCAGCGTCTACCGCTACATGAACTTCGACCAGATCGAGGAATACGCGGAGACGGCCAAGACGGTCGCGTGATGCAGCGAGCGGCCCGACGGTCGCTCGGTGTCGAGATCGGCGGGGGATCTGATTCCCCTGCGTCTCACGAAAAACAAGGGCCCGGAGGTGCGAACCTCCGGGCCCTTTGCATTCAGTCGTCCGATCAACCGCCGATGACGCCGCGGGCGACGCGGGCCCCGCCGCCGCCCAGCGGCGCGGGATGGTCGGAGTGGTTGTCGCCGCCTGGCGGCGGTCAGAAGTTCGACAGGACAGCATTACCGCCTTCGTCGAGCGACCGCGCGACGGCGGTCCAGTCCCACGCCGCAGCGCCTGGGCGCCTGCCCTCTCCGCTGGCCTCGGGCATCACGCGGATTCCCGCGCCAGCAGCGCGCGCTTGCGCTCCACGCCCCAGCGGTAGCCGGAGATCTCCCCGTCACTGCGCACCACGCGATGGCACGGAACGACGACGGCCAGCAGGTTGGCCGCGCAAGCGCCCGCCACCGCGCGCACGGCATCCGGAGCCCCGATGCTCCCGGCGATCTCGGTGTACGTGCGTGTCTCGCCGGCGGGGATATCACCTGTCCTTCGATGCAACGGTCGATCGCGAAGGAGATCGGGCCGCGGGGCGGCGTGTCGGATGAGCGGAAGTCCAGCGCGATGGCGGAGGTCGAGATCGAGGTCGCTTCGGCGGTCATGTCAGTGCTTCAAGTTGATGGCGTGCATGCAGTCCAGAAACGCCACCGCGATCAGAAACTCCGATCCTTGCGCTCGAATTCGACCGCCTCGCCACAGCCCCCCGATGCAAGGCGCCCGATGGCCGACAGGGCCAGGGTGGAATTCAAGGGAGCCTGAAGTGATCAACCTCGGCGGCCAGATGATGTGCCTGATCTCGCATGGAGGCAGCGGCGGCCGCTGTTTCCTCCACCATCGCCGCATTCTGCTGCGTCGCCTGGTCAAGTTCTTGAATGGCCGTGCTGACGTGACCGATGCCTTCGGTTTGCTCGCGAGCCCCCGCGGCGACTTGCATGAGCAGGCGATCGATGTGCCCCGCCCCTTCAACGATGCCCGCGATCGCCGTTCGAGCCTCCTCTGTCACCGCACTCCCCCGGTGGACGGTCTCCAGACTGGTTCCGATGAGCTTCTTGATCTCGCGAGCCGCCTCGGCGCTGCGGGCCGCCAGGTTGCGGACTTCACTGGCCACGACGGCAAATCCTCGACCCTGTTCCCCGGCGCGGGCAGCTTCCACCGCCGCGTTGAGCGACAAGATGTTGGTCTGGAAGGCGATGCCGTCGATGACGGAAGTGATGTCCCCGATGCGCTGCGCTGCTGCGTTGATCGCAGCCATCGTCGAGGCGAGATCGGCCATCACCGCATTGCCCCTGGAAGCCAAGCCGGCGTTCTCCGAGGCCAGCCGCGTCGCCTCTTCCGTGTTGGCCGAGGTCGATCGCACCGTTGCCCCGATTTCCTCCATCGCAGAAGCAGACTCCTCCAGGTTGGCCGCCGCCTGCTCCGTACGTGAGGAAAGGTCTGTCGACGCCGCCGCGATCTCACCGCTCGCGGACACCATTCCCATCGAAGACGCTCGCACCTTCACGACCATCGATCGAAGGCTGTCTTGCATGGTGGCCAGCATCAGCATCAACTCAGCCGCTTCGTCCTTGCCCCAGGGGGCGGGACGAGTCGTGAGGTCGCCATCGGTCATCGCGGCAAGATGACGACCCACTTCACGAAGCCCCCCCTCCATCACCAGATAGAAGGAATAGAAAAGATAGGCTGCGACCAACAGGCCAACCCCGCTGATGGCGATCACCGTCTGACGTGCGTGTTGCGTCCCGGCGATCCGCCGCTCGAGCAGATCCTGCAGCAAGGCCGTGCTGCGTGCCGAAAGCGCACGCAGCTCATCCACCGCAGCCTGGCCGGCGGCGTCGAGCGACCCCACATCGGCTTGGTATTCGCCGCGGAACCAGCTGTTGGCGGCCGACGCGAAGAAGGCTTCCGCGGCACGGGCAGCACGCTCCGCATCGAGGCTTTTGCGAACCTCCTCGTTGAACTCCCCCGCGTGCGCCACGGCACGGCGCAAATCAGTGATGCGCTCCTTTCCCATGTACCACAGGCCATACAGGCGGCGAATCTCGGCAGGGGACGCTGATCCGTCCAGCATCCCGCTGACGGCGCGCGTGCGCGACACGCCTTCGATCACGTTCGAGGCCAGCTCGCCGGACAACGTCATGAGGTAGTAGGTGTCCTGATCGGGATCCAGGGTCAGGCCTGACTGGTCCAGGACCTGGCCCCGAAGATCGATGACGGCTTGGACCAGCCGTTGGAGACGATCTTCCAGATCGGAGGAGCCTGACGCCAGCCCGCCCTGGGCCAAGGCGTTCCGGGCCGCCTCCACCTCGGAAACCCCGGCGCGCAGATCAATGCCCTCGGGCAGCGTCGCCATCTTGCGTTTGGCGGCATCGGACGCGCGATCGATGGCCTCCAGATGGACCTCCCGGGCAGCCCCCGACAGCACCAGGCGGCGCTGCTTCTGCACTTCGATCAGCCATGGCTCGATCGTTTGAATGATCTCCGTACCCACCAGTTCGCCGCGTGCGAACTCGATGGTGGCTTGGCTGGTCCGGTAATACGCCAAGCTCAGCAAAACGACGGGAACGAGGAATGCAAGAGTGATCAGCGCTGCCTTCGCTGCGAACCGCAGTTGCCTGAACAGGCGAACGCCGAAAGCCCAGAGGCCATGGTGCGAGAAGAAGCGGCTCGATCGCTGTCCCGGTTCTCCCGCCGCAACCACGCCGACGACCAAATCCGCATGCATCTCCATCTCCTCTCAAGTTTTGCTGCGGCGGAGTGTCCGCTTTGTGAACCAACTTTGAAATCAATTTAATAAAAATGGGTCGCTGAAAATGATAAATACTTGACCGAGAGACTTTGTTCGCGAAGTTGATCTGAATCAACGACGACAGCCCGGGAACCGCCTAGGCATCGGCGTTCCTGACGCCTTTCTTACGATTCGGGGAGGTGCGTCGATGTGCAGTTCAGACGTTTCCATCGATCAGCATGCGAACTTTTTATCATTTCATGAACACGTGCCTATCGCATCATTGATTGATAAAAATGATCACCTTAAAGTGACGGCAACTGGAGGTCATCATGAAGAAGGTCCTGATCGTCGACGACCACGCCGATATCCGCCGTCTGGTCCGTCTCACCCTGGAATTCGAAGACGTCGAGGTGCGTGAAGCGGCAGAGGGCAGCAGCGCCCTGAAGATGCTCGACGGGTGGAGACCGGATGCGCTGCTGGTCGATCTCATGATGCCGGGCATGGATGGCCTCGCGCTGTGCCGGGCAGTGCGAGCGCGATCAGACACGCACGACCTTCCGGTGGTCTTTTTGACGGCCAGAGGACAGGCACAGGATCGGGACGACGGCCTGAAAGCCGGCGCCAACGCCTACCTGCTCAAGCCGTTCAGCCCGCTGCAACTCATCCAGGAATTGGGTCGGGTGAGCGCCGGAGCGGGCGCATGATCCCGTCGACCGCCTGCGCTGCCGGCAAGGGCGGCCCAGAGAACTCCTATGACGAGCTCGCCATCGCGCAGATGGAGCGCATCGTGCTCGATCTCAAGGCGATGTACCGCGAGCGCAACGATGCCCTGCGCGAGGTGACGCGCGCGCATCACGACGCGCTGTTGCGCTTGTCGCGCGCTGCCGAGTATCGGGATGACGACACCGGCGTGCACATCGTGCGGATCGGGTTCCTGTCAGAGGCGCTGGCGCTCATGCTGGGAGAGGGCAAGACCTTTGCACGACTGCTTCGCAATGCCGCTCCGATGCACGATGTCGGAAAGATCGGCATACCGGATCACGTCCTCAAGAAGCCCGGTGCCTTGACCCCGGACGAGCGTGCCGTCATGAACCGTCATCCCGAGATCGGGGCCGAGATCCTGGGACGGTCGCGGATCCCTCTGTTCCAGCTGGCTGCGGAGGTCGCGCTCTGTCACCATGAGCGATGGGATGGCACGGGTTACCCACGCGGCCTCGCCGGGGATGCCATCCCGCTGTCAGCCCGCATCGTGGCGGTGGCCGACTTCTGCGACGCGCTCACCATGGACCGCTGCTACCGCGACGCCTTCACCCCGGCGCAAGCCCTGGACATGCTGTCAGCGCAACGCGGCAAAGCCTTCGACCCGCGCGTCGTCGACAGGTTCATCGCGAAGGCCGACGAACTCTTCGCGCTGCGCGCACGCATCGATGCCGCGCCCCCGAGCCACGATGAATTGCTGATGGCCGCTTGACCAGCCCGGCACAGGAGGACGGCATGAGCACTCACCCCCCCCATCATCATTGTTCGATCGCCGCGCTCGCAAGCGGCCTGGCAGCAGTTGTCCTGCTCTGTGCCCCGGTCAAGCAGGCGGCCGCGGCGCCTCAGGAGTCGGTCCTGGCGCGTATCCGGGCCAACAACGAACTTCGCGTCTGCATTTGGCCCGACTATTACGGGGTCACCTTCCGCAACCCCCGCAACGGTCAGTTGGTCGGGATCGACATCGATCTGTCAGCGGAACTGGCCAAGGACCTTGGCGTGACGCTCACGCATGTCGAATCTTCGTTTCCCTCCGTGATCGACGACGTGACCGCGGGCCGGTGCGACATCGCCATGTTCGCAGTCGGCGTCACGCAGCAGCGGCGCGAGCGCCTGGCATTCAGCGCGCCCTATCTGCAAAGCGACATTTACGCGATCACGACGCGCTCCAGCCGGGTCATCAAGCGCTGGGAAGATATCGACCGGACAGGCGTCGTCGTCGCTGTCCAGGCGGGGACCTTCATGGAGCCGGTGATGCGTGAACGCCTGTCCCGCGCAACGCTTCAGGTCATCCGGCCGCCAGCCACCCGCGAAGCTGAACTGGAGGCCGGCCGCGTGGACGTCTTCATGACCGACTATCCCTACAGCCGCAGGCTTCTGGACAACGCCGACTGGATGCGCCTGGTCGCCCCGCCGACCCCCTTCCATGTGCTGCCTTACGCCTACGCCGTCCGCCCAGGAGATGCGCCCTGGCTTGCTCGGGTGGACGATTTCGTCGCTGCCATTCGGCGGGACGGCCGCTTGCAGGCTGCCGCTCGACGCCACGGTCTCTCCGACATCGTGGTGCGCTGAGGCGGGCCGCCCCCATGCCGTTGTCGATAGCGCAATCGCGACGCCTGGTTCGGTCGACCCGCCTGGCCGGCGTGCTGCTGGCGCTGGCCGCCCTGCTGGGCGTTCTGCTCATGGCCTGGCGCACGCGGGCAGATGCGATCGACGCCGCTGCAGACCGGACCCGGCTGCTCGCCCGCGTGCTCGAAGACCAGGCAACTCGCACCGTCGACGCGGCCGCGCTGGGCCTGACGACCATCGCCGACGGCATGGGACCGTCGCCCGCCAGAGAGGTCGAGCGGCTGGATCTGATGCTGCGCCAGCTTGTTGCGGCCCAGCCCTCCCTCCGTGCAGCGGCGGTGCTGGATTCCCAGGGGCGAATACTTGCGAGTTCGGCCCCCCGGGATGTGGGGCAACGCGTCGCGATCAATGGCTGGGGACCGATTCCCCCTGCCGGCACGACCGCCCTCATGCGGTCGCAGCCCGGCCGCGGTCTGACCGATGCCAATGCCCAGCTTCGAGGCGATGGCCTGTCGTTCCTGCCCCTGGTCCTGCCTTGGATCCCGCCTCTTGGGGGCGAAGGAGCCCCCCTGTACCTGGTCGCGGCGATCAATCCGGACGCGATCGCCAACTACCAGCAGAGCACGCTGGAAGAGCTTGGGCAGGCCGCTGCACTGTTCAGCTACGGGGGGCAGCTGCTCGCTGCCACGACGACCGTTCCGCTCACGCCGGGAAGCTGGCAGAAGGACCATCGGCTGTTCCGCACCGCGCTGCCGGCGCAAGATCATGGGGAGTGGAGAGGACCGGGCTTGCAGCCCGGCGCCCAGCTCTTTGCCTATCGTGTTTCCCGCACCCGGCCCCTGGTCGTTGCCGTGGAACAGTCCGAGCACGCCGCCCTGGCCACCTGGCGGCGAAGCTTGTGGTGGGACGCCGGCGCCTTGCTGATCCTGGAGTTGCTGGTGTTCGCGGCCACAACAGCCACGTTGCGCGCCCTGGAGGCACGGGCCCGGGCGCGGCGGGTCCTCGACGACGCACACCAGCGCTTGGCCTCCAGCGAGCGAGAGATGTCCGTGGTCCTGCGGAGCGTGCAGGAACTCATCTTCCGCACCGACGCGCAGGGACGTTTGAGCTTCGTCAACGCGCGGTGGGCGCTGTTGACGGACGGCTCACCCGATCAACTGCTCGGCAAACCGGTGGCCGAACTCGCGGCCCACGGCGACCGCGCCAGTGTGGGCCTCCTCTTTGCGCCGGATGAGGACGGCAGCGTCCGAACGTCGGAGGCGACCTTCGCAACCACGCAGGGAGGGGCAAGACGCTTCGCATTGGCCGTCGTGCCGCTGCGCGCCGGCGATGAGGTTCGCGGTTTCGCGGGCTCCGCGGTCGACATCACGGATCGACGGGCGGCAGAGTCGCGACTTCAGCATCAGCTCGACCTGGTCGCGCTGTTGTTGGAACTCAGTCCGCAGCCCACCTCCATGGTTGACCGCGAGGGTTGTTACGTCACTGTCAACCGCGCGTGGGAGCAATTCACCGGTCGATCGCGTGCCGAGGTGATCGGCCAGCCGGTGTCCACGCCGATGCCGGAGGCCGAAGCCGAGCCGTCGAGCTCGGACTGGGTGCCATTCGAGCCCGTGCGCGGCAGGAGCCTGTTGCGATACGAAACCCAGTTGCGCGATCGCGAGGGGGACTGCCGCGACGTGGTCGTTTCGAAGGTGGTGGTGCCGGGCGACCGCGGTCAAACCGCGGGCGTTCTCTTCACGCTGACCGACGTGTCCGAGTTCAGGCGGGCTGAACGAGCCACGCTTGAAGCCAAGGAGGCGGCCGAGGAGTCCTCACGGGTGAAGTCCGAGTTCATCGCCAATATCAGTCACGAACTGCGGACGCCCTTGCAATCGATCATCGGCTACTCCGAGCTTGGCATGACGCGCGGGGCGGAGTCCGCTCCCCGTCTGGCATCGATGTTCAGCGATATCCATTCGTCCGGACGGCGCATGCTCTCTCTGGTCAACGATCTGCTGGACGTGTCCAAACTCGAAAGCGCCGTGGGCACCTTCGATCTCGAGCGCTGCGATCTACGGCTTCACGTGGCGAGCGTGGTGCGTGAATTCGATCCCCTGCTGGCATCGCGCAGGCTTCGGATCTCGGTGAGCCAGGCGACCGCGCCGCTGGTCGCGCGCGTTGACCCCCTGCGCTTTCAGCAGGTGATACGCAACATCCTGGCGAACGCCATCCGCTTCTCGCCGGAGGGCGGCATCGTCGGCGTGCAGACGGAATCGACCGCTTCTGGCGAAGCGCTGATCACCGTGATGGACCGCGGCCCCGGCATACCGCCCTCCGAGCTTGAATGCATCTTTGATGCGTTCATCCAGTCGAGCGCGACCAAGGATGGTTCCGGGGGGACGGGCCTCGGGTTGGCCATCTGCAGGAAGATCCTTGCGGTACTCGGTGGCCGCGTCAGCGCGCGCAACCGTGAGGGCGGCGGTTCGGCATTCGAGGTCGCGCTGCCGATGGGCGCCCCAGAGGATGTCAGCTGAGAGCCCTTCCGGACGCGCCCGAGCGATGCGTTCGACGCACATGTCGGGTGCCCTCTTCCATTGAGCTTTCCCGAGCGGGCACTGTCGCCGACGGGCACTCAGAGCCCCCGCACCATCTCCACGTGCGCGATCCCCGCCTCCTCGAACACCGGCCCGCGGCGCTGGAACCCCGCGCGCGTGTAGAACCCTTCGGCGCTGAGTTGCGCATGCAGCAGCACCTCGCGGTAGCCCTGCTCGCGACCGGCCTGCATCAGCGCGTCCAGCACCTGGCGGCCGACACGGCTGCCGCGCATCGGCGACAGCACCGCCATCCGGCCGATCTTGGCCACGCCCGGCACGTGCTCCAGCAGCCGGCCCGTGGCCAGCGCCCGGCCGAGCCGGTTGTAGGCCACCGCGTGCGTGCAGCTCTCGTCGGCGGCGTCCCATTCCATCTCGGCGGGGATCTTCTGCTCTTCGACGAACACGGCCTGGCGGATGCGTTGCGCATCCTCTCCCACCGTCGCCCAGCTGCCCACGCGCGCCTCGGTCATCGCCTCGCCGCGTTCGAAGCCCAGCAGGAGATCGCGCAGCGCCTGCGGCACCGGCTTGGGCACGCGCACCGCCGGATCGGCGAAGACATAGACCAGTTCACCGTGCACCAGGCACTCGTCGCCGCGGAACACCGCGCAGCTCACCGTCAGCGAGCTGGTGCCGACACGTTCGGTGCGCACGCCGATGTCGAGCAGCTCGTCGTAATGGGCCGAGCCCAGGTACTCGATCGTCGACTTGCGGACGAAGAGGTCGCCCCCCAATGCCTGCATCGTCGGTGCGTAGGGCAGCGCCAGCGCCCGCCAGTAGCCGCCGACCGCCGTGTCGAAGTAGGTCAGGTAGTGGCCGTTGAACACGATCTGCTGCGCGTCGATCTCCGCCCAGCGCACGCGCAGGCGTTCGAAGAAGCGGAAGCGGTCGCGGCTCATGGCGGCGGTGGCGGTGGTGCTCATGCGGAAGCCTGGGGCGAGGTCGACGGGGTGGACGGGGTCGAGGAAGTCGAGGAGGACGGGGAAGTCGTCGGCGCTGCGGCAGGTGCCGGCGTCGGCAGGCCGAAGGCCGTCCTCAGCGCGTCCGCGCAGGCATCCAGCGCCTGCTCGGCTTCCGGAATGCTACGACCCATCTTGATGAAATCGTGGGTCACGCCGCGGTACAGCTCCAGCCGCACCTCGTTGCCGCTGGCGCGCAGCAGGTCGGCATAGGCGATGCCTTCGTCGATCAGCGGATCGGCCTCGGCCAGGATGAAGGTGGCGGGCGCCACGCCGTCGTGGTCCTCGGCCTGCAGCGGCGCGAAGCGCCAGTCCTCGCGCTGTGCCGTCGAGATGTACTGGTTGAAGAACCACGCGATCGTGTCCGCGTCCAGCAGATGGCCCTTGGCGAAGCGGCGATGCGAATCGGTGTCCGCATGCGCGGTCGCGCCCGGGGTGATCAGCAGCTGCATCACCAGCGACAGGCCCAGGCGGTCGCGGATGTCGCGGGCGTGCAGCGCCGTCACCGCGGCCAGCGTGCCGCCGGCGCTGTCGCCGCCGACGGCGATGCGCGCGGGGTCCAGACCCAGCTCGGCGGCGGCGGTCGCCAGCCACTCGAGCGCGGCCCAGCAGTCGTCGACGGCGCCGGGGAACGGATGATCGGGCGCGAGCCGGTAATCGACCGCGATCACCGCGCAGCCCGTGCGCAGCGCGAGCTGCCGGCAGAGGCTGTCGTGGGTCTCGAGGCTGCCGATGACGAAGCCGCCGCCGTGGAAGTACAGCAGCACCGGCAGACCGCGAGCGTCCCGCGCCGCGGCGTCCTCGCGCGTGAGGGGCGCGTAAAGGCGCGCGGCGATGTCGCCGGCGGGCCCCGGGATTGCCAGATGCTCGATGCGCGGCAGCGGCGCCCGCGGCAGGTCCAGGATCTCGGCGCCCATGAGGTAGGCGATGCGGGCCTGCCGGGGCGTGAGGCTGTGGAAGGACGGGCGGTTGGCGCGGTGGATGCGCTCGAGCACCGCGGCCATCCGCGGTGTCAACAAGGTGCTACTCAACGGGAACTCCAGGGCGTAGGCTCGGCTGTCTGCCAAGCCCCAATCGCGGGATTCTCCCAGACCGCGCGGGCCCGCGCCGCCGCGGCCCGTCATCACCCGTCAAAGGACACTCGCCCATGGCCTTGATCCAGTACCTCACCCACATCCACCTGGAAGCCGGCGCGCGCCGGCTCATCGGCGCGGAATGCGTGCGCGCCGGCATCGGCAAGCCCCTGATCGTCACCGACAAGGGTGTGCGCGCGGCCGGCGTGCTGGACCTGGTCCTGGAGGCCTGGGCGGCCTCGCCGATCGAGGCGGCCGCCCTGCCCGTCTACGACGGCACGCCGCCCAATCCCACCGAGGCCGCCGTGCGCGAAGCCGTCGAGCTGTTCCGTGCCCACGGCTGCGACGGGCTGATCGCCGTCGGCGGCGGATCGAGCATCGACCTGGCCAAGGGTGTCGCGATCGCCGCGACGCACGACGGCCCGCTGACGAGGTACGCCACCATCCTCGGCGGCGCCGGCAACATCACGACCAAGGCCGTGCCGCTGATCGCCGTGCCGACGACCGCGGGCACCGGGTCAGAGGTCGCGCGCGGCGCGATCATCATCGTGGACGACGGCCGCAAGCTCGGCTTCCACAACTGGGAGCTGATGCCCAAGTCCGCGATCTGCGATCCGGAACTGACGCGCAAGCTGCCCGCCGCGTTGACGGCGGCGACCGGCATGGACGCGATCGCACATTGCATGGAGACCTTCATGTCCTCGGCCTTCAACCCGCCGGCCGACGGCATCGCGCTCGAAGGCCTGCGCCGCGGCTGGCGTCAGATCGAACGCGCCACGACGCATCCCGACGACATCGAGGCGCGTCTGGACATGATGGCCGCGAGCACGATGGGCGCGCTGGCCTTCCAGAAGGGACTGGGCTGCGTGCACTCGCTGAGCCATGCGCTCGGCGGGTTGATGCCGAAGCTCCATCACGGCACCTTGAACGCGGTGTTCCTGCCAGCGGTGATCCGTTTCAACGGGATGCACGACTCGATGCGCCGCGACGACAAGATCGCGCGCATGGGCCGCGCGATGAACCTGCAGGAAGGCACGCCGGCCGACGAGCTCGCGGGCGCGGTCAAGGCGATGAACCAGCGGCTGGGATTGCCCGCCGGGCTCGGCGAGATGGGCGTGTCGGTCGACCTCCACGAGCAGATCGTCGAGCGTGCGCTGCACGATCACACCCACAAGACCAATCCGCGCGAAGCCTCGGCGAGCGACTACCGGAAGATGCTGGACGAGTCGATGTGAGCCGCCTCCCGGGAGCCATGTCATGCGGCCTCCCTACCAACTAGTAGACAACCGGTAGAATGGGGGGTCGTTCATCCGCATCGGGCCCCATGACCATCGAGCTCTCCCCCAAGGCCGCCGAGATCGTCGCGCACACGCGAAAGCTGCTGGTTTCGGGCGGCTACAACAGCTTCAGCTACGCCGACCTGGCGGAGCGCGTCAGCATCACCAAGGCCAGCATCCATCACCACTTCCCGAGCAAGGCGGTGCTGGTCCAGCGCGTGGTGGCGCTCTATCGCGAGGACGCGCGCAAGGGTCTGGCCGGGATGGTGGAGAAGATCGACAACCCGCTGGCCGAGCTCAACGCCTACGCGGACTACTGGTCCGGCTGCATCCGCAGCGGCGAGCATCCGTTCTGCATCTGCGCGATGCTGGCCACCGAGATGCCGACGATTCCCGAGGAAGTCGCGATCGAGGTGCGAGGCCATTTCCACGACCTGGGTGCGTGGCTCGCGTCCGTGCTCAAGCGCGGCGTCGCGGCCGGACAGTTCCATCTGCCCGGCAGCCCGGCGAACTCGGCGCGCGCGTTCATGGCGGTGGTGCACGGTGCCATGCTGGTGGCCCGCGCCGTGGACGACCCGAAAGCCTTCGGTGCGATCGTGCAGCCGGCGATCGTCAAGCTGACACAGCCGGCCTGACTGCCACGGCTGCTGGCCCTCAGCGATCTTCGGGGGCTCTGCCTGTGTTCTTCACCGCCCGCAGGAAATCGAAGTCCACGCCCTGATCGGCCTGCGTGACCGTCTGCAGGAACAGCTTGCGATAGCCACGTTCCGCCGTCGGCTCGACGACCGGATGCTCCGCCGATCGCTTCGCCAGTTCTTCGTCGGACACCAGCAGCGCGATCTCCCTGTCCTTCACGCTCAGCCTGATGCGGTCACCGTTGCGCACGTGGGCGAGCGGGCCACCCACCGCCGCCTCCGGCGTCACGTGCAGCACGATGGTGCCGAAGGCCGTGCCGCTCATGCGGCCGTCGGACACGCGCACGATGTCCTTCACCCCTGCCCGCGCCAGCTTGCGCGGGATCGGGATGTAGCCCGCCTCGGGCATGCCCGGCGCGCCCTTCGGTCCGATGTTCTTCAGCACCAGGATGTCGTCGGCGGTGACGTCGAGCTCATCGCTGTCGATGCGCGCGGCCAGGTCGGCGCTGTTCTCGAAGACCACCGCCCTGCCCTCGTGCTCCATCAGCGTCGGATCCGCCGCCGACTGCTTGATGATCGCGCCGCCCGGGGCCAGGTTGCCGCGCAGCACGGCCAGACCGCCCTGCGGGTAGATCGGCCGGTCGAAGGGACGCACCACGTCCTGATTGAATCCCTCGCCCGCGCGCTCGATCTCCTCGCCCAGCGTTCGGCCGGTCACCGTCATCGCTTCCAGGCGCAACAGCGGCTTGAGCTCGCGCAGCAGCGTCGCCATGCCGCCCGCGTGGTGGAAGTCCTCCATGTAATGCTGGCCCGATGGCTTCAGGTCCAGCAGCACCGGCGTCTCACGCCCCAGGCGATCGAGCCCCGCGAGATCGATGTCGATTCCCATGCGGCCTGCGATCGCGGTCAGGTGCACGATGCCGTTGGTGGAGCCGCCGATCGCGAGCAACACCCGCAGCGCGTTCTCGAACGCGGCCGGCGTCAGGATCTTGTCGATGGTGAGGCCCTGGCGCGCGAGTTCGACCGCCTGCGCGCCGGTCTGCTCGGCGATGCGGATGCGGTCCGCCGTGACCGCCGGCGGCGACGCGCCGCCCGGCACCGTCATGCCGAGCGCTTCCGCCACGCAGGCCATCGTGCTGGCCGTGCCCATCACCGAGCAGGTCCCCACGCTCGCGACGAGCTGGTTGTTGACGTCGGCGATCTCCTGGTCGTCGATCTCGTCCGCGCGGTACTTGCCCCAGTAGCGGCGGCAGTCGGTGCAGGCGCCGACGCGCTCGCCGCGATGGCTGCCGGTGAGCATCGATCCGGTGATCAGCTGGATCGCCGGGATGCCCGCGGACGCCGCGCCCATCAGCTGCGCCGGCACCGTCTTGTCGCAGCCGCCGATCAGCACCACCGCATCCATCGGCTGCGCGCGCACCAGCTCCTCGGTGTCCATCGACATCAGGTTGCGCAGGTACATGCTGGTCGGGGCCGAGAAGCTCTCGTGCACCGAGATCGTCGGGAAGTCCATCGGCAGCCCGCCGGCGAGCATGATCCCGCGCTTCACCGCCTCCAGCAGCTGCGGCATGTTGCCGTGGCACGGGTTGTAGCTGCTGCCGGTGTTGGTGATGCCGATGACCGGCCGGTCCAGCGCGTCGTCGGTGTAGCCCGCGCCCTTGATGAAGGCCTTGCGCAGGAACAGCGAGAAGCCCTGATCGCCGTAGTGGGTCAGGCCCTTCTTCAGGCCCTTGGGTTGATCGCTCACAGCTGCCTCACTCGTCTGCCTTGATGTTGGCCGCGGCGATGACCTTGGCCCATTTCGTCACTTCGCCCTTGAGGCGCTCCTGCGCGGCGGCCGGCGTCAACGGCGCCTGCGCCACCACGCCCTGCTGGGCCAACTGTGCCAGCACCTCGGGCTTGCGCAGCGCCTTGTAGATCTCGGCGTTCAGGCGCGCCACGACCTCGGCCGGAGTGCCCGCGGGCACCAGCACGCCGAAGGTCGAGGTCACCTCCAGGTTGGGGAAGCCCGCCTCGGCCGTCGTCGGCACCTCGGGCAGGTTGGGATCCCGCGTGGAGGCGGCCACGGCCAGCGGCGTCAGCTTGCCGCCCCTGATGAACTGCAGCACCGCCGGCACCGTCTCGGCCATGAACTGGAGCTGGCCCGCGACCAGGTCGGTCACGGCCGGACCGCTGCCGCGGTAGGGGATGTTCTCGGTGGCGAGCTTGCCCTGGAGTTTGAGCATCTCCGAGGCCATGCGCTGCGGCGCGCCGGCGCCCGACGAGCCGAAGGAGACCTTGCCCGGATTGGCCTGGATGTAGGCGACGAGATCCTTGAGCGACTTGGCGGGCACCGAGGTGTTGGCCACGAAGACCAGCGGCACGCTGCCGACGACGGCGGCGGTCTGGAAGTCCTTGACCAGGTCGTAGCGGACCTTGCCCTTCTCCAGCGTCGCGATGGTCGAGTGCGAGGTCATCGCGCCCATCAGGATCGTGTAGCCGTCCGGCGCGGCCTTGGCGACGGCCTGCGCGCCGAGGTTGCCGCCCGCGCCGGCGCGGTTCTCGACGATGACCTGCTTGCCCAGCCCGGTGGAGAGCTCCGCCGCGAGGATGCGGCCGATGATGTCGGTGGCGCCCCCGGGCGAGAACGGGACGATCATCGTGATGACCTTGTCCGGCCAGGTCGCCGCGACGGCGGGACCGCCGAGCGCGAGCGAAGACGCCGCGACACCTGCGGCGGCGGCAAGGACCTGGCGTCGGTCGACACCGGGTTTCGGATGGGATGAGCGGGGCATGTTGTCTCCTGGCCTTGAGGATGGCGCTGTTGTGGGTCGCATGTTTCGTCAAACGCGACCTGAGAACAATTTGCTTCCCATTGCTTCAGAGCAAAAAATTCTTTATGTTCTGGAGCGCCGGTCCGGCCCGGCGCAATGAAGGACGAAGGACGAGGGAATGGATCTGCGCTACGTACAGAGCTTCGTGACGACGGTGGAATGCGGCTCCATCGCGGAGGCCGCGCGTCGGCTGGACATGACCGCGCCGGCGGTCGCCGCCCGGCTGAAGGCGCTGGAGGACGACCTCGGCACGCCGCTGATCCGGCGCTCGGGGCGCTCGGTGAAGCCGACGGCGGCGGGGCTCAACATCTTCGACCGCGCGCGCAACATGCTCCGCGAGGAGCGCGACCTGCGCGCGCTCGCCAACGAGAAGGTCCAACTGGGCGAACTGCGGCTGGGCGCGTTCGTCTCGGCGCTGACGACAGTGCTGCCGCCGGTGCTGCGGCGCCTGTATGCGAGTCACCCCGACCTCTCGGTCTCGGTGGTCTCGAACGCGTCGACGGAACTGGTCCGGATGGTCGCCGCCGGCGACCTCGACGCTGCGGTCGTCGTCGAGCCGCAGTTCACGATCCCCAAGACCTGCGAGTGGCGAGAGCTGATGACGGAGCCGCTGGTCGTCGTGGCGCCCAAGGAGCTCGCCCGGCGCGACGCGCACGACCTGCTGCGCACGGAGCCCTTCATCCAGTACGACCGGTCGGTGCTCGGCGGGCAACTGGCGGACCGCTACCTGCGCCAGCAAGGCCTGACCCCGCGACGCCGGCTGGAGATCAACGGCCTGATGTCGATCGCGGCGATGGTGGACCAGGGGCTGGGCATCTCGCTGCTGCCGGACTGGTCGGCGCTGTGGTCCAGCGGGCTGTCGATCCAGAAGGTGCCGCTGCCCGGCACGGCGCCGGTCCGCAAGAGCGGCTTCGTCTGGAGCGCGCAAAGCCCGCGCGCGCCGTTGGCGCGGATGTTCCTGGAGCAGGCAGAGGCGTTGTTCGCACCGAAGGCGAAGCGCAGGCGCTGACGCGACTACTCAAGCAGGTCAACCTATCCGGGGAATGGCCACTCGCCTACACGCCGCATAGAGTGCATCGCTCACAGGAGCATCGATGTACCCAGTCCATCTCGCGATCCGGACTTCGGGCCGGCGGATCGGAACGCTGAGCCGGGATCCGGCACGCGACCTCTTCGACTTCGTTTACGACGAGGACTGGTTCCGATCGGAGGACAGCTTTCCTTTGAGCCCTCGGATGCCGATGCGATCGGACACGTCGAAGCCGAACGGAACTCCCTTCCACCCGCTGCCATCGACGACACCCACTGCCATGGGCGGCTCCTTCTTCCAGAACCTGCTGCCGGAAGGTCAGGCACTGGAAGTGGCAGCGCAGGCCAACGGGTTGTCGAAGACAAACCTCGCCAGTTTGCTGGCGGCCGTAGGCGCGGAAACCACCGGCGCGTTGAGCATCACTCGCGCGGGAGAGTCCACCACGCCACCTGCCTCAGGCGCGGAAATGCGTGCGCTGCCGCTCAGTGAACTGAGCGAGCGTATCCGTGACCGGGCGTCGACGCCCTTCTCGATCTGGGACGGCAAGTTCCAACCGGCCATCGCCGGCTTGCAGGACAAGATCGCCGTGTTCGAAGACCACGGCGAGCTCTTCCTCGCCGATGGCGGCGGCTTCGCCTCGACCGTGATCCTCAAGCCCGCGCCGCAGAATCCGCGCTTCGGCGACCTGCCGGCCATCGAGCATGTCTGCATGCATCTGGCAGCGGCCGTGGGCATTCCGACTGCACGCACGCGACTGCTGCATGTGCCGGAACCGGTGCTCCTCGTCGAACGCTTCGATCGCAGGCGCTCGACGGACGGCCGCGTGGAGCGGCTGCACATCATCGACGCCTGCCAAGGACTGGGCCTGACGCCGGAACTCAAGTACGAGCGCGCCTACGGCGATCAGGAGGCGGTGAAGCATCTCCGCGACGGCGCCTCGCTGCGCCAGCTGTTCGGTCTTTCGGCAGCGAGTGCCTCCCCGTTGTCCATGCGCATGCAGCTCGTGGACCGGCTCATCTTCAACGTGCTCATCGGCAACACCGATGCGCATGGAAAGAACTGGTCGTTCTTCATCGAACGGCGCGCCGGATTACTGAGCCTTGCCCCGGCCTACGACCTGGTGGACGTCGAAGCCGTCGCAGACGAACACATGAGCACGAGCTTCGCCATGGGCATCGGTGACGCGTTCCATCTGGAGGAGCTCGGAGCCTTCCAGTGGGCGAGCATGGCCATGGAATGCGGCCTCGCCCCGCGGCAACTGGCCACGCGCGTCCGGGCCTTGAGCACTCGACTGCCCAAGGCGCTCAACGACTCGCGTTCCGCGCTGGAAGAGCAAGGCGTGACCACGGCGCTGCTCGACGCCATGGCCGCGCGTCTGCGGCATCGTTGCGAGCTCCTCGCCAGGCACGCGTCGTTGATTCCTCAGGTCTCTGCGGAAGACTTGCTGTGACGCGCTCACGCCCCCATGCAAGCCATGCCGCCCCGGCATAACAGCTAGCGCCATTCCAGCATTGGTCCTGACGAGGTCCCCGACCAGAATGCGCGCGGGCGGATCTTCCCGGTCCGCCCCTCCGCGCGCCGTCCCCGGCGCCGATTCCCCCACAAGGTCCCCATGAAGAGACAAGCATTCCTCTGGGCCGGCGCCGCACTGGCGTTCGCCGCTCCGCTCGCGTTCGCGCAATCCCTCCCGTCGGGCCCCGTCAAGATCGTCGTCGGCTACTCCGCCGGCGGCGCCGTGGACGTGGTGGCCCGCGCCGTCGCCGTGCGGCTGCAGGCCGAACTCAAGCAGCCTGTCATCGTCGACAACAAGCCCGGCGGCGGCAGCAACATCGCCGCCCGCACCGTCGTGACCTCCCCGGCCGACGGCGCCACGCTGCTGATGGCCGCCAACGCCGTCGCGGCCAACATGGCCCTCTATCAGCCCGCGCCCTACGACGTCGAGAAAGACCTGGCCCCGGTCGCCCTGATCGGCCGCGTGCCGGTCATCATCGCGGTCAACCCGGAGTCGCCCTACAAGACGCTCGCCCAGCTGATCGAGGCCGCCAAGGCCAAGCCGGAATCCGTCGGCTACGCGACGCCCGGCAACGGCTCCACGCCGCATCTGGCCATGGAGCTGTTCGCCAGCGCCGCCAAGATCAACTTCATGCACGTGCCCTACAAGGGCGGCGCCCAGGCGCTGACCGACGTCATCGGCGGCCAGGTGCCCGTCGTGGCGCTCAACGCGCTGGAGATCCTGCCCCACTCGAAGAGCGGCAAGCTGCGCCCGCTCGCCGTGCTGAGCGCCAAGCGCTCCGCCCTGTTCCCCGACGTGCCGACGATCGCGGAGTCCGGCTTCCCCGGCTTCGAGGCCTCCGTCTGGTACGGCCTGATGGCGCCGGCCGGCACGCCCAAGCCGGTGCTCGCCGCGCTGAGCGCCGCCGCCGTCAAGGCCGCGCACTCGACCGAGGTGAAGGAGCGCCTGGCCCAGGCCGGCGGCGACAGCACGCCCGGCGACGCCGCGGCCTTCGCCAAGCACCTCCACGCGGAACGTGAGCGCTACACGAAGCTGATCACCGCCGCGAAGATCAAGCCGGACTGAGGAGCGGAGACCCAGCCGGGGGCGAGCCGCGCGCACTTCGCCCGACCACGGGCGATCTGCGCGTGCGCCACGCCGCCCGGCCCGGGTATTCACGCTCGCGACGCGCGGCGAATCGACGTCTCATCGATCCACAAGATCAGGAGACACCATGTCCATGCCCCGCCTTGCCCTCCGCGCCACTTCCCGCTCCCAGCGCCCGACCTCCTCGGGCTCGTCCCGCCGCGCCGTCGCCATCGCCACGGCAGCGCTGGTCGCGTTCGGCGTCCTGCCCGCGATGGCGCAGGACTTCCCCTCCAAACCGATCCGCTTCATCGTGCCCTATGCGGCCGGCGGCACCACCGACCTGGTCGCGCGCACCGTCGGCGCGCACATGGCGCAGACGCTGGGACAGGCCGTCGTCATCGAGAACCGCGGCGGCGCCGGCGGCAACCTCGGCATGGACGCGGTGGCCAAATCCGCGCCCGACGGCTACACCGTCGGCATGGGCGCCATCTCGACCAACGCGCTGAATCCCCACATCTACAAGAAGATGTCCTTCGACCCGCGCAAGGACTTCAGCGCGATCGGACTGCTGGGGAACTCGACGATCGTGCTGGAGGTCTCGCCGTCCGTGCCCGTCAAAACCGTCGCGGAACTGCGCGCGCATGTCGCGAAGAACCCTGGCATGCCCTTTGGCACGGCCGGCGCAGGCACCTCCATGCATCTGGCCGGCGTGCTGTTCGGCCAGCTCAGCCACACCGAATGGGTGCACGTGCCCTACAAGGGCAGCGCGCCCCTGATCACGGACCTCATCGGCGGCCAGATCCCCGTGGCCTTCGACAACCTGCCCGCCTCCCTCCCGCACATCCAGGCCGGCAAGCTGCGCGCGCTGGCGGTGGCCGGCTCGCAGCGCAACCCGTCGCTGCCCGACGTGCCCACGCTCGCCGAGGCCGGTCTGCCGGGTTATGCAATCGAACCGTGGTTCGGCGTGTACGGCCCCGCCGGCCTGCCCGCGCCCGTGGTGCGCCGGCTCGAACAGGCGCTGAAGGCCGCGCTCGCCGATCCCGGTGTGAAGGAGAAGCTCGTCGCCGCCGGCTTCTCGCCGAAGTCCTCGACCGCCGCGGAACTCGCCACGCTGTCGGCGCAGGAGTACGAGCGGCTCGGCAAGGTGGCGCGCAGCGCCAACATGTCGGCGGACTGAGCGCCCTCGCCGCTCTGCCTCAGCGCGCGGGCCGCTTCACCGTCGCGCCCGCCTTGCACGACGCGGTATCGAACTGCGTCGTGCCCGGCGCGCCCTTGCCGCCGGTGACGCCGTCCGCAGGCGTCCATTCATTCACCAGCGGCAGGCTGCCGCCGAAGTCCGCCGCGCTCATCGCGGTGAAGCGCGTCTGCCACTGCGACCCGTGCGGCGTGCTGAACAGCTGGACCTTCGTCAATCCGCCGCGGCCCGTCGGCAGGTT
This sequence comes from Mitsuaria sp. CC2, assembly GCF_048957715.1. Taxonomy (NCBI): domain Bacteria; kingdom Pseudomonadati; phylum Pseudomonadota; class Betaproteobacteria; order Burkholderiales; family Sphaerotilaceae; genus Roseateles; species Mitsuaria sp. CC2. Next base: position 303,052 of record NZ_JARVXN010000033.1, read on the forward strand.
GACCGCGTAGGTCGCGAAGTTGTCGCCGCTGGTCGCGTCCTTGGCGCCGCGCTTGTAGCCGGTCGCGTCGTTGGGCTTGTTGAAGTCGCGGTAGCCGATCGGCAGCAGATGGCGCAGCACGGTGCCGTCCGCATAGGTCGCCACCAGCGTGTAGTCGCAGCCGTTGTACACGCAGTAGTAGCCGCTCCAGCCGCCCGGCTTGTCGCTCAGGATGCGGTCGACATCGGCCTGCACCGTCGGATCCATGCGCTGCGGCAGGTTGCCGGTCCAGGCCGGCGTCACCACCATCGTGCTGGCCGTCGGTGCGAGGTTGAAGTGCGACACCGTGCCGATCACCGTCTGCACCTGCTGGTCGAGCTGCAGCACGTCGGTGCCGGCGCGGGCGCGGTCGTCGTTGGAGACCTTCTCGAACGCGCCCGTCGTGCGGTTCCAGCGCTTGTAGCCGCCGTCGAAGCTCGAATCCGGGAACATCTTGTCCAGGAAGCCCTGCTGCATGATGGCCGCCTGGTAGTCCGAGAACGCGTTCCACCGGTAGGTCTGCGCGTTGCGGTCGTCGTCGCCACCGGACATCGGCGTGCGCTGGTAGCAGACGCCGCCCACGGTGCGCGCGCCGCAGTCCTGGCCGCTGAACTCGCGAGTCGTGAGCAGCTGCTGCTTCACGCTGTCGAAGCCCCAGCTGGATCCGCTCTTCGTGCCCATCGGATACGGATCGTCGCCCGCGTCCGCCGCGGCGTCCGCATGCGGCAGGCCGTAGGCATGACCCATCTCGTGGTTGAAGATCGCCGAGTAGATCGTGTCGGGCCGGTAGTCGCCGCCGGACACGGCGACGCCGCCGCCGCCGAGTCCGCCGCCCGTCGAGGCCGCGACCTGCTTGCCGCCGCTGAGGGTCTGGACGAAGCCGTAGAAGCCCGCCGCGAAGGAGCCGTCGCGGTTGCCCGTCCAGCCGCGCATGTCGCCGAGGATGCGCAGCATGCGCGCGTTGGTGTCGCCGTCGATGGCGCGGTAGTCGGCCCACGAGGCCACCGTCATCGCCGGATAGCAGAACTTGTCGTCGTTGCGGCCGGGCACCGCCAGCTGGTCGAGGGTGACCGCGCCGGTCACACGCGTGTCGAGCTTCGCGACGGGGAGCTTCTCGCGGTACTCGACATCGATCGCATAACCGGCCGTCGCCGCGGCGCCCAGCTTGAAGTCCGCCACGACGGACTGCGCCGCGCGTGCGCCGAAGAGGTACATCGGCACGGTGTGGTGCTTCAGCGTCGTCGCGGGAGTGACCGTCAGCGCGACCTTGCGCGCCGATGAGAAGTCGACGTTCCCGACCTCCAGCGTCGTGCCGATCTGCACCCATTCCTTGGGCAGCAGCGCGCTGTACTTGACCGTCGAGTACGCGGCGCCGCCGCCGTCCGCCGCCGGCAGCTTGGCCGGCGCGTTCATCGTCAGCGGACCCAGCGTGCGGCCGTCGGCCAGCTTCGCGCGCACGACCAGCGTGGTCACGCCGGCGGCCGGCTCCAGCATCAGCAGCGCGGGGCGATCGGCCACCAGCTGCAGCTTGCGGCTCGTGTTGTTCTTGACCTCATTGGGCGACTGCAGCGTGCGGCCGCCCGCCGGAATCACATGCGTCTGCGCGAGCTCGACGCCGCGCAACTCGGGCGTCGCCGCGGGAGCCGGTGCCGGTGCCGGTGCCGGTGCAGGCGCAGGAGTTGGTGCGGGAGCCGGTGCAGGTCCGGGCGCAGGGGCCGGCGCGGGTGCAGGTCCGGGCACAGGCGCTGGAGAGGGGGCAGGAGACGGTGCCGGTGCCGGTGCCGGTGCAGGAGACGGTGCCGGAGCTGCCCCACCGCCGCCCTCGCTGGGCGTGGTGCCTTGCGTCGGCGTGGGCGTGGTGTCCTTGCCACCGTCGCCGCCGCCGCAGGCGGCCATGGCGGCGGCTGCGATCAAGGCAACGACGGAAGGGAGCACATGCGGCGGGCGAGGACAGTTCATCACGGGCGAGGAGCAAATCGGATCGGGCCGCGATGATCGTGGATCAGGCTTGAAAGCGCATTCATGCCTGACCAACTCTTACACCTGATTCAGCCGCGGCACACGTTCCGCGCGGCTTTCTTCAGGACCATCGCGGCTCTTGGTCCGGGCCTGCGCCCCAGATCGCGGGGTCAGGTGTTGCGGAGGACGGCGAGGCCGCTCAGCGCGTGGGACGCTTCACCACGGCGCCGACCTTGCAGGACGCGACGTCGAACTGCGTCGTGCCCGAGGCGCCTCGGCCGCCGGTGTTCGCATCGGCCGGCGTCCACTCGTTGACCAGCGGCAGGCTGCCGCCGAGATCCGCGGCGTTCAGCACGGTGAAGCGCGTCTGCCATAGCGAGCCGTGCGGCGTGCTGAACAGCTGCAGCTTCACCAGGCCGCCGCGGCCGGTGGGCAGGTTCACGGCGAAGGTGGAGAAGTTGTCCGCGCTGGTCGCGTCCTTGGCGCCGCGCTTGTAGCCGGTCGCATCGTTGGGCTTGTTCCAGTCGCGGTAGCCGATCGGCAGCAGGTGGCGCAGCACCGAGCCGTCGGCGTAGGTCGCCACCAGGGTGTAGTCGCAGCCGCTGTTGACGCAGTAGTAGCCGTTCCAGCCGCCCGGCTTGTCGCTCAGGATGCGGTCCACATCGGCCTGCACCGTCGGGTCGACGCGCTGCGGCAGGTTGCCCGTCCACGCCGGCGTCACGACCATCGTGCTGGCCGTCGGCGCGAGGTTGAAGTGGGAGACCGTGCCGATGACCGTCTGGACCTGCTGGTCGAGCTGCAGGACGTCGGTGCCGGCCCGTGCGCGGTCCTCGCCGGTGACCTTCTCGAAGGCGCCGGTCGTACGGTTCCAGCGCTTGTAGCCGCCGTCAAAGGTCGCGTCCGGGAAGAGTTTTTCCAGGAAGCCTTGTTGCAGGATCGCCGCCTGGTAATCCGAGAACGCATTCCACCGGTAGCTCTGCGCATACCTGTCTTCCTCGCCGCCCGACATCGGCGTGCGCTGGTAGCAGATGCCGTCGACGGTGCGGTTGTCGCAGGACTGGCCGCTGAATTCACGCGTCGTGAGCAGCTGCTGCCTGACGCTGTCGAAACCCCAGGCCGAGCCGCTCTTCGTGCCTTGCGGATACGGATCGTCGCCCGCCTCCGCCGCCGTGTCCGCATGCGGCAGCCCGTAGGCGTGGCCCATCTCGTGATGGAAGACGGCCGAGTAGATCGCCTCGGGCCGCGTGTCGACGCCCGACACCGCCACGCCGATGCCGCCCAGGCCGCCGCCGGTGATGGCCGCGACCTGCCTGCCGCCGCTGATCGTCTGGACGAAGCCGTAGAAGCCCGCCGCGAATGCGCGGTCGCGGTTGGCCGTCCAGCCGCGCATGTCGCGCAGGACGCGCAGCATCCGGCTGTTCGTGTCGCCGTCGATGGCGCGGAAGTCGGCCCACGAGGACACCGTCATCGCGGGATAGCAGAACTTGTCGTCGTTGCGCCCGGGCACCGCGAGCTGGTCGATCGTGACCGCGCCGACGACGCGCGTGTCGAGCTTGGCGACGGGCAACTTCTCGCGGTATTCAGCGTCGATCGGATAACCCGCCGTCGACGTCGCGCCGAGGTTGAAGTCCGGCACGACCGACTGCGCGGCGCGCGCGCCGAACAGGTAGATCGGCACCGTGTGATGCTTCAGCGTCGTGGCCGGCGTGACGGTCAGCGCGATCGTGCGGGGCGACGAGAAGTCGGTCTGGCCGACCTCCAGCGTCGTGCCGATCTGCACCCATTCCCTGGGCAGCAGCGCGCTGTACTTGACCGACGAATAGGCGACGCCGCCGCCGTCCGACGTCGGCAGCCGGGCCGGCGCGTTCATCGTCAGCGGGCCGAGCGTGCGGCCGTCGGCCAGCTTCGCGCGGACCTTCAGCGTGACGACGGCGCCGTCCGCCACGTCGGGCTGCAGCATCAGCAGCGCCGCGCGGTCGGCGACCAGCTGCAGCTTGCGGTTCTTGTTGAGCTTGGCCTCGTTGGGCGACTGCAGCGTGCGGCCGCCGGGCGGGATCACATGCGTCTGCGCGAGCTCCACCCCCAGCAGCGCCGGCGTGACAGTGGTCGCGGGCTCGGGCGTGACCGCCGGGGCGGTCGTCGGTGCGGGGGGCGGCGCCGGCGTCGGCACGGGACTCGGTGCGGGCGACGGCGACGGCGTGGCCGCCGGCCCCGGCAGATAGAGCGCCATCACGCCGACCGGCGCGGGCGCGGCGGCGACCGAAGTGGACGAGGTCGCGACGGGACCGGATCGCATCGGCACCGCCGCTGCGGTGCGGGCCGTCACCGTGGCGGGCACGGCGGGCGGCGCGACCACCGGCGGCGGCGTGGGCACGCCACCGGTCAGCGCGAATTTCGGTTTCCTGGCCGCGGCGGCCATGGCCGATGCCGACGGTCGCACGGGTCCGATGATGTCGTTGCCGCCGCCGCCCTTCGCGACCGGCGCCGTGACCGGGCTACGCCCAGGGGGTTGACCGCTCCCGGCCTTGTAGGCGGCAAACGACGCTGCAGCGAGGAACGCGGCAACGGAGATGACCGCTTTGGGGTAGGGAACCATCATGAGGGCGACATGCGAATCTGAAAAGGCGGCGAATGATCAACGATCCTTCCAGGTTCTTTGCCTCCACCTGACCAACTCTTACACCTGATTCATGAGCGCGACAGGTGGCGACAACGACAGCACGGACGTCAGATTTCGCGGCTAGATTCCGGGGTCATGACTTGCCTCTGGACTCCCTCGCGCCGCGGCCTGCTCCAGGCCGCCCTCGCCTCCGGCTGCGCCCCGGCCCTGCTCCGCCATGCCGACGCCGCCGGCGCCTCCGGCGCGCCGCTGTTCGCGCTGGGCGTCGCCTCCGGCAGCCCGCGCGCCGAGCGCGTCGTGCTGTGGACGCGGCTGATGGGCGAGGCGCTCCCGAAAGCGGTATCGGTGCAGTGGGAACTGGCGGAGGACGAGGCCTTCAAGACCGTCGTCGCGCGCGGCACCGAGCGGGCCGAGCCCGGCACCGCCCACAGCGTGCACGCCGAACCTGACGGTCTGCGTCCCGACCGCTGGTACTGGTATCGCTTCCGGGCGATGGGCCAGCAGAGCCCCGCGGGCCGCACGCGCACCGCGCCGGCCGCGGGCGGGCCGGGCGCGGCGACCTCGTCGCTGCGTTTCGCCATCGCCTCCTGCCAGCGTTACGACCACGGCGAGTACGCCGCCTGGGGCGACATGGCGAAGCAGGACCTCGACCTGGTGCTCTTCCTCGGCGACTACATCTACGAGTCCGCCAGCGCCGCCTCCAGCAAGGCACCGCGACGGCATCGCGGCGGCGAGTGCCGGACCCTGGACGACTATCGCCAGCGCTACGCGCAGTACAAGGCCGATCCGCAGCTGCAGGCCATGCATGCCGCCGCGCCATGGATCCTCACCTGGGACGACCACGAGACGCAGAACGACTGGGCGGGCGACGTCTCGCAAGACCTGGCCCCGGGCTTCCACCAGCGCCGCATCGCCGCCGCGCAGGCGTACTGGGAGCATCAGCCCTTCCCGAAACAGCAGCGCCCGCGCGGTGCCGACATGACGCTGAACCAGCGCTACGACTGGGGCGGCCTGGCGCGGCTCGTCACGATCGACGACCGCTCGTGGCGGGATCCGCAGGTCTGCCCGAAACCGGGCCGCGGCGGCTCCAACACGGTGGATCTCAAGGACTGTGCGTCCCTGCGCAATCCGCAGCGCACGCTGCTGGGCGCGCCGCAGGAGCAGTGGGTGCGCGACAGCTGGGACGCAACGCGCCCCTGGAACCTGCTCGCGCAGCAGACGCTGATGGCGCGGTTCAACTCGCAGGATCCGGCGAAGGGACCGGGGCGCTACTGGACCGATGGCTGGGACGGTTATCCCTTCGCCCGCGAGCGGCTGCTCCGCGACCTGGAGGCGCGGCGCGTGCCGAACGCGGTCGTGCTCGGCGGCGACGTGCATGCGAACTATGTCGCCGACCTGAAGCTCGACTGGGACGACGACAAGGCCCCGGTGTTGGCCAGCGAGTTCTGCGGCACGTCGATCTCCAGCAACGGGATGGAGCAGGCACGGCTGGACCACGCCCTGCCCTTCAATCCGCACATCCGCTACGGGCGCAGCGACCAGCGCGGCTACATGCGCTTCGAACTGCGCGCCGAGCGGCTGGAGGCCGAGCTGCGCAGCGTGCAGACGCCGTGGGACGCGAAGAGCCCGCTGTTCACGGCGGCGAAATTCGCGGTGGAGGCCGGACGGCCGGGGGCGCAGGCGGCCTGACGTCGTCAGGACAACCCCATCTCCTGGATCGCGCGCACCAGGGCGGGGAATTCCACCGGCTTGCGGAAGTGGGCGCGGAAGCCGGCTTCGAGCGCGTGGCGCCGATCGGTTTCCCGGGCGAAGGCGGTGAGCGCGATCGCAGGCACCTCCCCGCCCTGCCCGGCGGGCAGCGCGCGCACGTGCGCGAGCAACTCGAACCCCGTCATCGCCGGCATGCCCAGGTCGGAGATCAGCAGGTTGACCTCCGAGCCCGGCAGCAGACCGAGCGCCTCGGCGCCGCTCGCCGCCGCGACCACCTGAGCGCCTTGCAGGCTGAGAGCCCGCACCACCATCTCGCGCACGGACTCGTCGTCGTCGACGACCAGGATGCGAGCGCCCTTGAGCGACACGCGATCGGCCGGTCCGGGATCCCGACCCGCGGTCGTTCCGGCATCCCTCGCCGCAGCATCGACCGCCCGCGCGCCCATCACCGGCAGCGTCACCGTGAATCGCGAGCCGCGCCCTTCCCCGTCGCTCTCGGCGCGCAGGGTGCCGCCATGGAGCTCGACGAGGTTGCGCACGATCGACAGCCCCAGTCCCAGCCCGCCGTGACGCCGCGTCATCGAGCCGTCGGCCTGCCGGAAGCGTTCGAACACGAAAGGCAGGAAGGCCGGCGCGATGCCGATGCCGGTGTCCTCGACGACCAGATCCGTCGCCGTCGGCCCGCCGCGCAGCAGCACGCGCACCTCGCCGCCGCGCGGCGTGAACTTGACGGCATTGGCGATGAGGTTCGCCGCCACCTGCTGGAGCCTCGCGGCATCCCCCATCACGGTCGCGCCGGGATCGGCCGACACCTCGAGGCCCAGGCGCACGCCGGCGCGTTCCGCCGCCGGCGTCAGCAGTTCCACCGCCGCCAGCGTGAAGCCGGTCGCGGAAACGGGCGCGATCTCCAGGCTCAGCTTGCCGGTCGTGATGCGGCTCATGTCGAGCAGGTCCTCGATCAGCTGCGCCTGCGCCTTGGCGCTGCGCTCGATGACGTCGATGCCCTTCTTCAGGTCGGGCGGCTCGTCCCCGAACTTGCGCCGCAGGATGTGGACCCAGCCGGTGATCGCGCTCAGCGGCGTGCGCAGCTCGTGCGACAAGGTCGCCAGGAACTCGTCCTTGACCAGCCCCGCCTGCTCGGCGGCCAGCCGCGCGGTGCGCTCGCTCTCCAGCAGCCGCGTGCGCTCGACCATCGCCTCGCGCGAGGCCGCGTAGAGCCGCGCGTTGTCGATCGCGATCGCGGCCTGGCTGGCGATGCCCTCGGCCAGCCGCTCGCTGCGTTCGGTGAAGACGCCGACGTCCTCATGGCCGAAGAACAGCCCGCCCAGCACCTCGCCCGAGCGGCTGATCACCGGCACCGCCAGGTAGCTGCGCACCGGCAGGTGGCCCGGCGGCTTGCCGTGATGCGGCCCCCACTGCCCGTAGCGCGGATCGGCCATCACGTCGTCCAGCCGGATCGTCGGCTCGCCGCGGAAGGTCGGCCCGAACAGCGCGGTCGGCCGCGGATGGCCGAGCTTGTCGAAGTGCTTGCGGTCCGCGCCGGAGAGCGAATACAGCAGATAGGCCTCGCCCTGCTCGTCGAGGCCGTTGTAGAAGAACGCGCCGAAGCGCGCACCGGTGAGCTCGGTCGCCGCATCGGTGACGCGCTGGACCAGCGCGCCGATGTCGAGCTCCGCGACCAGCGCCGCACCGGTCCGGTTGAGCGTCTCCAGCGTGCGCGCCTCCTCGCGCAGCGCGGCTTCCGCGCGGGTGCGCTCCAGCGCCTCCCAGCAGCGCGCGACGACGACCTTCACCAGCGCGATCTCCTCGACCGTCCAGTGGCGCGGCTCGCGCTGATGCACCGCCATCGCGGCCACGAAGCGCCCGTCCTTGTGCAGCGGCACGCAGATCACCGACTGGATGCCGGTGCGCGCATAGGCGCCGAGGTCGGAGCCGGCGGTGACCGGATCGAGGTCGACATCGTGGTTCACGAACGCCTGCTCGGCGCGCATCAGGCGCAGCACCTCCTGGCCGAAGTCGCCGAAGCGGTAGGTGCCGACGATGCTGGCCACGCCGTCGTTGAAGTCGCCGATGACGTCGAAGGTGTCCTCGTCGGCGCGCACCGTGGCGTAGGCGCAGCGGTTGACGCCGAGGTGACGTCCCAGCCGCTCCGCGGTCACCCGCATCACGTCGGCCGGATCGGTCAGCCCGCGCGTGGCCTGCGCCAGCCCGTCCAGGAAGCCCAGCCGGCGCGACAGCAATACCTTCTCGGTGGTTTCGGCGAAGGTCACCAGCACGCCCGCCGCGCGCCCCTGGTCGTCGCGCACGGCGCTGTAGGAGAAGTTGAAGTAGACATCCTCCGGGTAGCCGAAACGGTCGATGGTCAGCTTGAAGTCGTCGAAACCGAGCGGCTCGCCGTCCAGGACCTGGCGCCACATCGGGCCGATGGTGGCCCAGATCTCGGCCCAGGTCTCCGGCGCGCGACCGCCGAGCGCGGCATCCGCCTTGGCGCCCAGGATGGGCCGGTAGGCGTCGTTGAAGATCTGGATGAGGTCCTCGCCCCAGGCGAGGTACATCGGCAGCTGGCACTCCAGCATCGTCGCGACCACGGCCCGCAGCGAGGCGGGCCAGCGCTCGATCGGACCGAGCGGGGTCGCGCCCCAGTCGAAGGCGCGCACGCGGGCGGCCATGTCGCCGCGGATAGGAGCCATCGCGGAGATGGCGGATGAATCGTGCATGGCGCTCCAGCGGTCAACCGTCGGCACGGGCGCCCCTGCCCGGGCCGGTTGCAACGCGGGAGTGTAGGCTGCGTCGGCCCGCCGCGACGCGGCGGCGATCCCGCGACTGGGAGGAGCGCTCAGTCCCGCACGTTCGGCGTCCTGAAGGCGCCGCCCGCTCGCGCGGCCTGCGCCTTGGCCTCGTCGAACTCCCAGTGCCAGGGCTCCTTGCTGACCGTGCGCACGAAGCCGAACGAGGTCGCGTGCCGCTTGAGCCACTCGTAGGTCGGGTTGCCGTCGCCGCCGGCGACGGAGAGGTCGAACGCGATGCCGTTCTGGTGCTTGGAGAAACCGGGCTTAGCCGCGGTGTTGAAACCCGGCAGGCCGCGCACGAAGCCGTCGTGCAGCAGCTTCTGTTCCGGGTAGGAGCGGAAACCGCTGTTGAGCGTGATCCGCACGCCGTCGTCCTTCGCGGCCGCCACCAGCGCCGCGAACGGCGCGATGGTCTTCATCGCCAGGCGCTCGATCTCCAGGTTCGAGTCCACGATCGCGACGAGGTCCAGCTGCTCCAGGAACGCCCCGTTGTCCCAGGCGGCGTTCGGGCCGAAGCGCGTCGCGCCGGGCTCGGGCGGCACGAGACCGATCGTCTCGTTCATGAAGCTCCCGGCGAGGTTGCGCGTCGAGGTCCAGCCCAGCACGTCCCCGCCGTCCGCCGCGGCGGCCCTGCCGAAGACGATGCGCTTCTTGCTGCCGGCTTCCTCAAGCCTGACGTCGAGAACGCGCACCGACGTCCCTTTGGCGATCTTCTTGAAGCCGCCGCCCGGGATGGCGACGAAGGCCATCAGGTCGTCGTCGCTGCGGATGCGCGCATCGGGATCGTCGACGACGAAGGTCCTGTCGCGGAAGCTTTGTTCAAGGCTCACGGCGGGCTCCAGGAGTGGAGCCCTCAGCGTAAGCCTGAGGCTCCGCCGGGCGCTTCATCAAAAGGGATGAGGTGCGCGGCCGCGAGCCGACCTCAGCGGCCCACGCCCACCGCATCGGCCGAGCGTGCGACCACCCCATCGGAGAGCGTGATCGCCACGGCGATCACCAGCGCGAGCTCGTCGCCGCCGAAGAAGTCCTTGTCGAAGGCTTCGGAGTCCAGGATGCCGACCACCCGCCGGTCGGCATCCAGCAGCGGCAGGCAGGCCTCGGCCTTCACCTTCGGATCGCAGGTGTAGTAGCCGCCGCCCTCGGCCACGAAGGCGGCCACGTCGTTGATCAGCCGCGCGCGACCGCTCAGGCCGACGGCGCTGTTGTTGCTGCCCGCGGCGAAGGCCTCGGTCAACGGGAACTCGGCCCGGCTCTCGGCGCCGAAGTAGGCCAGCTTCACCAGCACCGACTCGTCGGCGGACTTGCGCCGCGCCTGGTAGACGCCGAACCAGTGGCTGCGGCTGTGCTCGCGGTAGTAGCGCGTGACGATCGTGGCCTCGGCCAGCAGGCGCTGGTTGTCCGCGCCCTGCCCGCCCAGGATGGCGGCCAGCTCATAAGGCAGCTCGGCCAGTTGCCCGAACAGGGAGCAGGCGCCGCCTTCGCCGAGTTCGGGCACGCGGAAGCTCCAGGCAACCGGCGTGGTATCCAACGCCTCGGGCGTCAGCAACGCCTGCAGCGCTGCCTGGTGCTTGCGCACAGCCTCGGCGAACGAAGGAAAGGCGGCGGCATCGGCGAGGTCGCCGCGCAGGCCGGTCGAGTCCAGATACAGGTCGAGATTCATGGATCAGGGAAAGGAAACGGGAGGACGCCAGCGCGGTCGCCGATGGGGGAGCCCTCAGGCGGTCGTCTGGAGATCGAGTTCCCAAGTTTCGCCGACAAGCGCCAACCCGAATCCCTGGAAGGGCTCTGTCCCGACGAGCCGGTAGCCTGCCCTGCGGTAGATGTGCTTGGCGGCGTCGAGCTGGCTGTTGGTCCACAGCCGGACGCGCTGGTAGCCCGCTTCGCGCGCGAAGCGATGGCATTCGGCGACGAGCCGGTCGCCCAGTCTGAGGCCGCGCGCGGCCGGCTCCACGAGCAGCAGCCTCAGTTGCGCGACGCCGCCGACGATCGCGTCCGTCGCCTCGTCGCGCGCCTGCACCAGCGCCACGCTGCCGATGTTCAGGCCGTCGCGTTCGGCGATCCAGCAGGCCTCGCGGCGCGCGTCGAAGCGGCTTGAAGGCCTTGCGCCCGGCGGGACTCAGCTGCAGCAGCGATTGGCGCGCATCGACCGCGCTGCGCGTGGCGCGCACGAGGTCGCGCTCCTTCAGATCGCGCAGCAGACGGCTCAGATTTGCTTTCGGCAATCAATTGATTGCCATCGCATCAACTCCCTCCAGAGGGGAAGTCCGCTCCGCTCAAGTCATGGCGTCGCCGCCACACTCGCCGCCTCCTCAATGCTTGGGTGTGCGATCCCTGTACGTCACACGCGCGGGCCGGATCGCCGGAGCGGCGCCCGACGCCGAGAAATTGCCCGGTCTTGCCGCCAGCAATACCGCCAGGAGATCAGTCACATTCAGCGGCTTGTAGAGCAGGCGGTTGAAGCCGGCGGCCCCCGCCGACTCGTCGGTGATTTCCGGACCGCCGCCGGTCAGGCACACATACATGGTGCGGCGGCCGGCCTCGGCGTCGATCAGCTTGGCCTCGGACACCACCTCCAGCCCGTTCATGTCCGGCATGTCGAAGTCGACGAAGACCAGCTCGGGCTTGAACAGCTTCAGCAGCCGCAGGCCGACCCGGCCGCTGTAGGCGACCGAGGTCGCGCAGCCGTAGCAGCGGAACAGCTCGCTGAGACTGCGCGCGCCTTCCGGATCGTCGTCGATCACCAGGACCCTGAGCGCGTGCGGCGACTGCTGCGGCGCCTGGGGCGGCATGTGAGCCGATGTGTCGGACATCGAAGTCTTCTCCCTGTATGCAACACGACGCAACGGCGGTCCACGCGCAACCCAGCGCGGGCGACTTCCGCCGTCCGTCCACACCCGCTGAAGGCAAGCCACGTGCCCGGCCCCGCCCCTCCTAAACCCAGGCCCCGTCAGCGTTGTCGTACGGCTAAAGTCCCTCGGTTGAGCCGCGATCAGACGGCCGTCGGGAGTCCTCAAGTGAGCGTCTTGGAAGAAGCGGTGGCCGTGGTCCCGGCCGAACACCTGAATGCGATGCTGCTGGCGCTGCACGCGCTGCGCCGCGGGGACCCGGACGTGCGTCTGCCCTTCCACTGGACCGGCGTGGCCGGCAAGCTCGCCGACGCGTTCAACGAGGTCGTCGAGCAGAACGCCTCGATGGCCGCGGAACTCTCCCGGCTGCGGCAGGTCGTCGGCCGCGAAGGCCGCCTCAAGCAGCGCGCCACCCTCCCCGAACTGCGCGGCTTCTGGGGCCAGCAGATCGAATGCATCAACGCGCTGATCGACGACCTGGTCCACCCCACCAGCGAAGCCGCCCGCGTCATCGGCGCGGTCGCCGAGGGCGACCTCACCAAGTCCATGGCGCTGGAGTCCGAAGGCCGCCCGCTGCAGGGCGAGTTCCTCCACACCGCCAAGACCATCAACCGGATGGTGGAGCAGCTCGGCGACTTCTCCGCCGAGGTGACCCGCGTCGCCCGCGAGGTCGGCACCGAAGGCAAGCTCGGCGGCCAGGCCGAGGTCAAGGGCGTCGCCGGCACCTGGAAGGACCTGACCGACTCGGTCAACTCCATGGCCGGCAACCTGACCGACCAGGTCCGCAACATCGCCGACGTGACCACCGCCGTCGCGCAGGGCGACCTGTCCAAGAAGATCGAGGTCGACGTCAAGGGCGAGTTCCTCACCCTCAAGGGCACCATCAACACGATGGTGGACCAGTTGAGCTC